>NZ_CP017713.1:655890-983836 GCF_002706425.1 Loigolactobacillus coryniformis subsp. coryniformis KCTC 3167 = DSM 20001
ATACACTCCTAATAGGTTATTATCAGGTGAATGACTGACTGTCGAAACGACGGTCGGTCATTTATTTATATTTTTGAATGCTGCTGTTAGCGTCCAATTATTATTTACTAGGCCTATTTTGCTTATTGAAAGAAAAAATTTATTTTTATGATAACGACTATTGATTTAACCGCTTACTTACTGTTATAATAACTATGATGTTAGCAAGAGGAGTGGTTAAATCATGGGATATCGTAATGGGGAACGTGATGAATTAACTTTAACCGTCGTTGAGCCGTGGCAACGCCAGTCGGGTGAGTATTATTTACTACTCCAAGATCGAAAGGGCCAGCAGTATGAATGGCAGCAGAGTTACCCGCGGCGATTATTTGAACATACAGGGTCAGCTTTTCGCTTGTGTACCGGTGATCAGTTAGTAGTTAAATTTACTGTACGAGTGTTATTGCAGAATCAGCATTATAGTATTCAACATGTTTTTATTAAGCAAATTCGCCATCTTGTTGCGCGTCCTGATTTACCACCAGAAAAACAGCGTGAATTAAAACGATTAGAGGCTGAATTAGCTGAAGGTAAGTCGTTATACGAAACTTATTAAAATTAAGCAATATATTGAAGTGAAATCAGTTATCAACTAGTTCAACAGCGGTATTCAGCAATCTGCTCACCCAATTAGTTGCTATGACTGGTTTTTTTATTTTTGTTGTATCGCGCCATCGCCAATTAGTTTCGTTAGTTTAGTCGTGGTGTTAGAGTGGAAGCAAGGGAGGAGGAATCAGCGATGAAACATAGTTATAAATTGGCTGCGACGGTCGTGATCGGTATTGTCGCGTTGATCTTGCAATTTGTTTTTGGGCAACCAGTAATAGCGCAAATCTTGGTCACTGGTTTAGGGACATTGATGGCATTTTCGATGTTAATTGAGATGATTAGAACGCTGCGTTCAGGTAAATACGGTATTGATTTATTGGCGATCATGGCCATTGTCGCTACTTTAGCGGTGGGCGAATACTGGGCTAGTTTGCTGGTCTTGGTTATGCTGACTGGTGGTGATTCACTGGAAGATTATGCTGCGCAGCGTGCCGGCTTGGAATTAAAATCGTTATTGGATAATTCGCCGCAGGTCGCGCACCAACTAGTGAATGATCAGCTAACCGATATCCCAGTAACTGCGGTAAAAGTTGGTGATCATTTGGTGGTTAAGCCAGGGGAGATCGTGCCGGTGGATGGACGTGTCCTGAGTGGTGTTTCTAGTTTTAATGAGGCGTCACTGACCGGTGAAGCACGGCCGATTGAAAAGCCAGTCGGCGCTGAATTATTATCGGGTTCGCTTAACGGTGATATTTCCGTGACGATGGTCGTTGATCAAATTGCTGCTAACAGCCAGTATCAAGCGATTATTAAGCTAGTTAAACAATCAGAAGCGCAGCCAGCTCACTTTGTACGGATGGCTGATCGTTATGCGGTACCGTTCACTTTGATCTCACTATTGATTGCCGGCGCAGCATGGGTGTTCTCTGGCGATCCAGTACGGTTTGCGGAAGTGCTGGTGGTTGCATCGCCATGCCCGCTGATCTTGGCGGCACCAATCGCGCTAGTTGCAGGGATGAGTCGGGCTAGCCGGAACGGTATTATTGTTAAAACTGGCACGACTATTGAAAAATTAGCCCGTGCCCGCACGATCGCCTTTGATAAAACAGGGACGATCACTCAAGGCCAGTTAACGGTAGCTAAGGTTGTGCCTCTAGCACATTTGAGTGCTGCTGAATTATTACAATTGGCGGCTAGCGCAGAGCAACAATCAAGCCATATTTTAGCGCGTTCGTTGGTTGATTACGTTGGAACAACTGAGTTACTGCCACTGAGCCATTTAAATGAAGTAACTGGGGCTGGTGTTACCGCTGACGTGGCGGCGCACCATGTTAAAGTCGGCAAATTGAATTATGTGGCACCGCAAGTGACTAAATCACCGACTCAGCAAACCGCGATTCACGTTGTGGTTGATGAAACTTATGTTGGTTATATTGAATTTAGCGACCAAGTTCGTCCTGAAGCTGCGGCGACGATTACGCGTTTACGGCAACTGGGTTTGCAACAAGTGATGATGCTGACTGGTGATCAGGCAACCACTGCACAAACAATCGCACAGGCTGTTGGTGTGGATAAAGTTCACGCTGGTTGTTTACCACAGGATAAAATTAATTTACTTAAGGCGGTAGCACCCGAACAACAGCCGGTGATCATGGTCGGTGATGGAGTCAATGATGCGCCATCGTTAACGGCAGCTGATGTGGGAATCGCAATGGGCGCTCATGGTGCCACGGCTGCCAGTGAGTCGGCCGACGCGGTTATTTTGAAGGATGATCTTAGCCGAGTGGCACGTGCAGTGAGGATTGCCCAAGAAACAATGCGCATCGCAAAAAGTGACGTCTTAACTGGTATCGTGATCTTGGTTATTTTAATGCTGATCGCGGCAACAGGTGTGATCCCAGCCTTACTTGGTGCGCTTTTCCAAGAGGCAGTTGATACGATCACAATTTTATTAGCGTTACGGGCACGGCGAGATCGGCAACCAGTGGTACCAACTACTATCAGTAAATTAAGTTAATATTTATTAATTGAGTGTCAAAAGTTAACTATTTTATGAGCTGGAATAATTTACTATTACTGATTTAGACAGCGGCAAAAAATATGCGTAGATTGAGTTGTAAATTTAGCAACGGTGCAGTCACTTTTTAATGAATGATCAGACTAGCCATGGGTTTTCTTATTAGGTAACTTAGCAGCAAACTTGCGGGTTGGCTGCTTTTTTTATTCAGCGGAAAAGATAGTAGTCAATTATGTATTGGTAGCGCATAATAAGACGAGAAATCAAAGTGAAAAGAGTGAAAAAGTGTTACAAGCAAGAAAAACAAAAGTGACTTGGTCTGCGGCACAGTGGCGGCAATACGAAAGTCGTGGCGTGCAGTTGGACCAGTACGCCGTTTTTGAAAACACGGATCAAACAGTAGCTTGGTATGGCTTTGGTGCAGTAGCAACTTATACCCCTAGCTCACCGGCGGCTTTTACAGCGGTGGCGGCATGGGTAAAGCAATTGCGGCAGCAACTAGTAAGTGCGGTATCTAGCCAGGATATTGCCATTCTAGGTGGCTTTGCTTTTTCTACACCAGGTGCCACACAGCATAACGGATGGGGCGCGCTGGCTAATGGTTATTTTATGTTGCCGCGTTTCTTGGTCAAACGTTCTGGTGGGCAAACCGAGTTGATTGAATTGTCTGCAGCAGCTTTTGCCTCGGCTGATCTTTTAGCTGATTTTGAACAATTTTTGCCGGCTATAGTGCAACCTGGGGTCGAAGTGGACTTACTACAACAGGTTGAAGATGCCGCATCTTGGCAGCAAGCTGTACAGCAGGTGGTTACACGGCTACAAACTGACGCGTATTTACAAAAAGTTGTTTTGGCGCGGACTTTAATGGTGACGGCAGCTCAACCGTTCAGTGTGACACAACTACTCTTAGCATTACGTCAAGTACATACACAGGTCTATCATTTGGTACTCAAGGTTGCTGATCAATTGTTCATTAGTGCGACACCGGAGCGTCTAGTAGCAGTGCAAGGTCAACACTTAGCCACAGCTGCCGTTGCTGGTACGACCGCGCGGGGAGTAGATGCAGCCACCGATGCGGCGTTAGGGGCTGCCTTGCTAAAGGACCAGAAGAATCGTGCTGAGCAACAGATCGTGGTCACGGCAATTCAGCAGCGGCTACAAAATTTGACAACGGAATTAGTGTTACCAGCGCGGCCGCAATTGTTAAAGAGTCAACAGGTGCAGCATTTGTATACACCGATCACCGCCAAACTACAGCCAGCAGCTGATTTATTTACGGCAGTGGCGGCGTTACATCCAACTCCAGCATTAGGTGGTCAGCCAGCAGCATTGGCGTTGCCATTGATCCAACAGTTGGAACCAGAATATCGCGGTTTATTCGGTGCGCCTTTTGGCTATGCAACATTAGCCGGTGACGGTGAATTTGCAGTGGCAATTCGCTCGATGCTGGTGCAGCAGCAACAAGCGTTTTTATTTGCCGGTGCGGGAATCGTGGCTGCTTCAAAACCGGCTGCTGAGGTTCGCGAAACTACTTTGAAGTTTCAGCCGATGCTACAACTATTGCGAGGTGTTGATCATGCAAAATGAAACATTAACGTTAAATACGCACCGTTTGATCAGTGGGTTGATCGCGCAGGGGGTCCACCAATTTGTGATTTCACCTGGCTCGCGGTCAACACCAGTAGCACTATTGATTGCGGAGCGGGTACAGCAGCAGCCAGCGCTACGGATTTTTGTTGATGTAGATGAACGTTCGGCGGCCTTTTTTGCGCTGGGTATGGCCAAAACGCAGCAAGTTCCGGTGGCTCTAGTTTGTACTTCGGGCACTGCAGCTGCCGAATATTTACCAGCTTTAGCCGAGGCGCGTTTATTACATATTCCGTTGATCGTTTTGACCACTGATCGGCCGCTGGAATTAACTAATATTGGTGCACCGCAGGCAATCGATCAAACTGAACTATATGGGAAGCAAGTCAAACAATCACAGCGGCTTGAACTACAACAGCCGGGAACGACTAACGCGGACTTCATTGCGTTTCAAAGTCAGCGCAGCGTATTGACAGCAATGGCTTTGCCCCGTGGTCCGATTCAGCTTAACTTACCACTACGCAAACCGTTGTTACCAGACTTAGGCGTTACGCCGCCGCAAATCAAAACAGTGACAGTACCCCAAGCAACGGTGGCCTTAGCGCCGACTGCTTTGACTGAACTGGCAGGTCAGCTACAAGGTAAGCGTGTCTTATTGATTGCTGGTCCAGAAGAAGACTCCGCTTACCGAGCAACCTTGTTAGCATTAAGTCAAAAATGTCATTGGCCACTTTTGGCAGATAGTTTAGCTAATCTACGGGGACGCGGTGCGGTGATCAGTAACTTTGATCTGCTTTTTCAAGCGCGAACCACATTGCCGGCTGCCTTACAACCGGATGTGATCATTCGGTTTGGTAGCACGCCCGTTTCAGCGCCATTGATGACGTGGCTGGAGCAACAAACGGTGCCGCTTTATTTGGTTGGGGCACAACGGCAAATGGCTGACTATAGTCGGGCCACCACCCATGTTTTGGCAGCAGATGAGCAGCTCCTATTGGCGGAACTTTTGGCGGTGATGCCAGCCCAAGATGCAACCTATTTAGCTAATTGGCAGCAATATGCGCAGCGACTGCAGACCAAGCTAACTGTGCCAACTGAGTTAAATGAAGTGACGAGCGTGCAGGTGTTGGATCGTTTATTGCCAGCAACTAGTCGCCTATTTATCAGCAATAGTATGCCGATTCGCGATGTGGAAGATTTTTATTCTGGTCAGGCGGTACGTGAGCTTTACTGTAATCGCGGTGCTAATGGTATTGATGGTGTAGTTTCGACGGCCGCGGGTATGGCGACTTTAGGTGGCGCCAATTATTTATTGATCGGTGATCTAGCCCTATTCCATGATATGAATGGTTTGATGATGTTACGCCGTTATCAATTACCATTGACAATTGTGGTAATCAATAATAACGGTGGCGGTATTTTCTCATTCTTACCACAGGCAGCTGCAACTGATTATTTTGAAGATCTATTTGGTACGCCACAAGCACTTGATCTGGCGCAAGTTGCAGCTCTATATCAGCGCTCGTACCAAAAAGTCACTACACTGGTCGAATTTGAACAAGCGCTGCAGATGCAGGTGCAATTTATTGAAGTGATTTCGCAACGCGCAGATAATTTACAATTACATCGGCGTTTGGTTAGTTGCTTGAAACAGGAGTTGAGCGGTGATGATTAAACGCACATGCAATATTCGGGGTCAAATTTATCGATTGACGACTTGGGGACAGCCGCAAGCACAAGCATGGTTATTTTTACATGGGTTTATGGGCAGCGCGGCTGATTTTGCCCCCATTGCTGCGGAACTAAATGGTTATCGCATCTGTTTGGATTTGATTGGTTTTGGACCGCAAGCACCAACCGTGCCTGCACGACGCTTAAGTATGGCTGCACAGATAACCGATCTAACCTTAATATTAGCTGAATTAGGCGTGACGCAGGTCAAATTAGTTGGCTACTCAATGGGCGGCCGTTTAGCGCTGGGTTTTACCTTAGCACAGCCACAATTGGTTCCTCATTTGTACTTAGAAAGTAGTACGGCTGGTCTAGCCGGTCCGCAGCAGCGTGAACAGCGGCAACGCCATGACCATGAATTGGCGGTTCAGCTCCGTACTACCGGATTGCCAGCCTTCGTGGCCGCATGGGAACAATTACCGTTATTTGTTAGTCAACGGCAAATGCCGCCGATACAGCAACACCGGATGCGGCAACAACGCCTACAACAAAACCCGGAAAATTTAGCGGCTTCGCTGGAACAAATGGGTACTGGTAGTCAACCTAATTTTTGGCCACTACTTCCGCAAATGACGACGCCGACAACCTTGATCGTCGGTGGCCAGGATCAAAAGTTTTATCAGATTGCGCAGCGGTTGCGAAGGTTGATACCAAAAGCCAAGTTAGTGGTATTGACTGATGCTGGACACAATACTCATTTTGAAGCGCCGGAACAATTTATTAACCTGCTAAAGGACGGTTGCTAATGCAAATAACCCAAATACAATTACAACAGATCGGCCTGCCGTTACAGACGCCATTTGTTACCGCTCATGGCACGACCAAATTACGGATCACAACGTTAGTCACCGTTTATTTGGACAACGGTTATAGTGGTGTGGGCGAACTTACCGCCTTTACGGATAGCCGTTATTTACCGGAAACCCAAGCTAGTGCATGGACGGTTTTGCAGCACGAAATTGCGCCGTTATTACGTGGCTTTGAGTTTACACGGCCAAGCGAACTGGCGACCTATTTACAGCAGCAATTACGTGGCAACCAACTTGCTTGTGCCGCGGTGGAAACGGCAGTGTGGGCAGCATATGCAAAGCGACAACAGCAGCCGTTAGCTCACCTGCTTGGAGGTAACGTGCGGCCAATTCCAGTTGGTATTAGCTTAGGCCATTTTGCGACAACGACTGAATTATTAGCCCAGGTCACGGCTAGTGTGGCTGCTGGTTATCAGCGGGTCAAGTTAAAATTGACAGGACCGGCTGATGTGGCCCAAGTTGCGGCTGTTCGGGCAAGGTATCCACAATTAACGCTGATAGTTGATGCCAATTCGGCGTTCACGCCTGCTGATTTGCCAGCACTACAGCAGCTGGATCAACTTGATTTGGCTTTGATCGAACAGCCATTTGCTAACGATGACTTTGTTCAACACGCATGGTTGCAACAACAGTTACATACTGCTATTTGTTTAGATGAAAATATTTTAACGTTGGCTGATGCTCAAACAGCGGTGGCCTTGAAAAGCTGTCGCGCAATCAACTTAAAAATTACCCGTGTCGGTGGATTAACGACTGCATTGGCCATTGTTGCTTTTTGTCGGCAGCAGCAAATACAAGTTTGGTGCGGCGGTATGTTGGCGAGCGGTGTTAGCCGAGCCTTTGATTTGGCTTTGGCTAGTCGTATGGAATTTACGCTACCAGGTGATATTTCGGCCAGCGCGCGTTATTTTAAACAAGATGTTTTGCAGCAACCATTAGAATTACGGCATGGTTGCCTACAACTAGCCGCTACACCAGGCTTAGGCGTCACGGTTGATCAGCAAGTGGTACAACAGCATTTGCTTAAAGAAAAATGGTTACGGCTATAAAAAAGAACGCAAATCAATGCGTTCTTTTTTGCATATATTGATGCCAATAATAAAGTGGTAATCCAATAGCAGTCAATCCTAGGCCGGTAAAAGCAAGGCTCGGCTGTGTTAAAAAGGTGGCTACTAAAATGAATAGACCACCGGCTAAAGCTAACAATGGGATAACTGGGTAGCCGGGTACTTTGTATGGTCGCACCATCTCTGGTTCGCGCCGGCGTAAAATAAAAACAGCGATAAAAATCAAGCAACTGAAGATCCAAATCACGAATACCAGCATATCAGTCAATAAATCAAAACTGCCAAGTAACATCATAATGATCGCCACTGCTAATTCAAATAATCCGGCCAGGTAGGGAACCTTGGTGTGTGTGGTTAAGCGCCGTAAATATTGACTGAACGGTAATTGATTTTCGTAAGCCAAGGCAAAGGGGATGCGCATACCCGTTAGCGTGTAGCCGTTGATCGCACCGTAAACAGAAATCAAAATGCCAATCGTCACTAATTTACCGCCTAAATTACCAAATATCTGAAAGGCCGCATCAGCCGCCGCGTTAAGATTACCTTGCAAAGCGGTCAGTGGTAAAGTCCGGAGAAAAACAAAATTGATCACCACATAGATCAATGTGATCAAGGCTAAACCAAGTACAATCGCTAACGGTAGGTCGCGCTTTGGCCGTTTTAATTCACCAGCAATACTACCAACGTTGAGCCAACCATCATAGGCAAACATTGTAGCCAACAAGCCACTACCTAAGGCGGTCCAGAAATTATGTTCCGGTGCTGCTGTCAATGGTAACAACGAAAAATGGACTGGAGCTGGAGCTAGTAAGCCGAAAATAACGATCAAGGCGATCGGAATCAATTTGAAAATCAAAGTCACGACTTGCAGCGCCCCGCCAACACGCGCACCAAGAAAATTGATTAGCGTCAGACTGACGGCACATAGAATCGCTAGTGGAATCAGTAATCCAGCGGTTAAATGAAATAAATTGATCAACTGCGTGCTAAAAACGATCGAAAGTGCCGCAACATTGGCTGGGAAATAGATCAGCATTTGTGCCCAACCTAATAAAAATGCCCACGGTTTGCCATAAGTGTATTCAATATATTTGATTGCTCCGCCAGTTTGGGGTATGGCAGTGGCTAATTCAGCAACCGTTAAGCCGGCACAAATTGTTAGGAGACCGCCGAGCAGCCAAACAAATAAAGTGAGATTAGCTGTGCCTGCTTCAGTGGTGACACTGGCAACTTTGAAGAAGACACCACCGCCGATCACTGTGCCCATTACCGTTGCTAAGGCTGAAGCTAAGCCCATCTCGCGTTTTAAGCCATTTTGTTCCATTAATAAAAATCCTCACTAAAATAGAATAATCGGATTATAGCATGGCTTTCTGAAAATTCAGTGAAAGTTGCTTAGAAATCAAAGCGAAAAAAGAAGTACCACAACGTCAGTAGACTTAATTGTCTAGTGATGCTGTGGTACTTCAGAAGGACTATTTTTTATCGACGGCGTGGCCACCAAATTGATTACGTAAAGCTGCAACTACTTTACCTGTATAGGTATCATCTTCTAGTGAACGGTAACGATTCATTAAGCTTGCCGCAATAACTGGTGTGGGTACCTGCAAGCGGATGGCTTCTTCTAATGTCCATTTACCTTCACCGGAGGAGTACATTTTACCTTGTAAATGTTTCAAGCCTGGATCTTCCTTGAAGGCCGCTGCAGCCAATTCCATAAGCCAACTGCGGATCACTGAGCCGTGGTTCCACATATCAGCAACCGCAGCATGATCGTATTTGTATTCACTGTGTTCCAACACGTCAAAACCTTCAGCAATTGCCTGCATCATGCCGTATTCGATACCATTATGGATCATTTTTAAATAGTGACCGCTACCGACTGCACCGGTATAAAGATAACCAGCAGGCGCCGCGATTGACTGAAAAATAGGTTCGATCGTTTTGAATAAGTCTTGATCGCCACCGATCATAAAGTTACCACCATTTAATGCGCCGGCCATACCGCCAGAGGTTCCAACATCGAAGAAGTTAATGCCTTTGGTAGCCAGTAATTCGCTATGCGCAATCGAGTCGCGATAAAAAGAATTGCCGCCATCGATGACAATATCGCCAGCGGATAACTGCTGGCTTAATTCAGTAATCACACTTTGGGTGATTTTACCCGCCGGCACCATTACCCAAATGATCCGTGGTGTTGCTAATTGTGCAATTAATTCGGTTGTATCTGAAGCCGGCTGCGCACCAACTTTAGCGGCTTGTGCCCGCGCGGTTTCATCTAAATCATACGCAATGACTTGGTGGTCGTGGTTTTGCAGATTAGTCACCAAATTTAAGCCCATCTTACCTAAACCAATCATCCCTAGTTTCATGTTGCGTCCTTCTTTCGTAAAAGTTATCGACTGCAGTATACGAAAATATTTTTCTAAAATCAAGTGCATTTTAATGAAAATATTTTTCCAACAGTTTCATTTATGTTATACTAAATCTAATGAAAAAAGTCTACTGTATAGCATTTGCTTGAAAAATTTTCTTGCGGTCGTGGTAAGAATATTGCGGCAAAGAAGCGCCTTTATGACTTATTTGCTAATTAAGTAGCGGTAGCGCGGAGGTGAACCGGATGAATGAGATCAGTCAGCGGGTACAGCAATTTGCAGCTGAACTATCCAGTGCAGAAAAGAAACTTGCGACATTTTTGCAGCAGTCACAAAATCTACCTGATAATTTAACGATTAGCAGTTTAGCCCAGGCTAGTAAAGTTTCCACAGCGACAGTTTCGCGCTTTGCTAAAAGTTTGGGTTACGCAAATTTTGCGGCATTACGGGTGGCATTGATCAGTGAAGTCCAACGAAATGGGGCATTGTTTGAGGAAGTGGAGGCTAATGACGACGCGTTGACCGTGGCCCATAAGGTCTTTGCTGCTAACCAACATTCATTGAGTAGCACACTAGCGTTACTGGATCAAAGTGATCTGGAGCAAGCGGTCAAATTACTGACTGCGGCGCGCAAAGTGAGTTTCTTTGGTCTCGGTGGCTCGAATGTTGTAGCTGCGGATGCTTATCATAAATTCATGCGGACACCACTAGATGTGAATTTTAATACTGATTTTCATTTGCAATTAATGCAGGCAGCACGGCTACAAGCACAAGATTGTGCGGTGGTGATTTCGCACACGGGTCGGGATGAGCAAGTGTTGCAATTGGTTCACCAGTTACAAGCACATCAGGTACCCTTGATCGTACTCACCAGTTTTGCTAAATCACCACTGGCGCAGAAAAGTACGGTCACATTTATTTCTATGGCTGATGAGTCTAAGTATCGTTCTGAGGCACTGTCTTCAATGTTGGCACAGATCAGTATCATGGATACCTTATTTTTACTAGTCAGCTTGGCTTTACCAGCAAAAACGCAGGTCACCTTCAACCAAATTCGCCAAGTGATTGGGCAGACGCGGCGCGGCAAATAAAAAAGTCGCACCTGAGTCAGCGCGACTGTGAACAATTTAATGTTTATTTTGTTGAATTGGGTAAGTACGGTGATCCGCTTCGTCATAGATCTCAAATGGACGTTCGTAGGCGGCTGTAATCTGTAATTCATAACCGTACTGATCAAGAAATAATAGTTGATGGGCTGTTAAAGTCGTGACGGTACCGGCTAATGGATGATCATCGATACTGATGGTTAATTGTGGTGAAATTTTAAGTTGGTGGTGGCGGGCTTGTTTGATATCATAAAAAAGCCATGTACCCACATAGATCGCTGTGGGGTCATTTTTTTGTGCCGCTTTAGCGGGTAACTTAAATTTGAATTGTTGAAGCCGCTGCAGCAAGCTTTGGCTACGGTCAAAAACATTTCTAAACATTCGCCTAGCACCTTCTTAGTGATTAGCCCAAGTGACTAATTTTCACTCGATTTTTAGACCGCTTTCCGGCGGCATGCAACGCCCAGCTGAGTAGTTATTTTATTAATTTCATAATAACACGTTTAGGTACTTTGTGGCTGAAAAGACAGTGAATATTGTTGCGATTTTTGTTCACATTCAAATCAGCGCATGTTTATCGCTTTTTAGGCGTAACTAAGGTAAAATTAAGCCAGAAAGTAACGCAGACAATGTGGCAGTAATAATGGCAAGTAGTAAGTCTATTCAGATGAGGAAAGGTGAGGTTATGTTAAAACTTGGTATTATTGGCACGAATTTCATTACGGATCAATTTATTGAGGCAGCGTTGGCTACCGGCAACTATCAATTGACAACCGTTTATTCACGTAGTCAAGAAAAAGCCCAAGCAGTAGCAGATAAATATCAGGCTAGCGAAACGTTTACTGATATCGATCGCTTTTTCGCTGAAGGTGCATTTGAAGTGGTTTATATTGCGTCACCGAATAGCTTGCATTTTCAACAGGCTAAGTTGGCAATCGCTGCCGATAAGCATGTGATCGTTGAAAAGCCGGCCTTTTCCAATCCAACCGAAATGGCGAATATTACGGCATTATTGTCCAATAAGCCACATTTATTCTTGTTTGAAGCTGCGCGGCACATCCACGAACCTAATTTTAAGGTTGTGCAAACGGCCATTAAACAATTGGATAAATTGCAAGGGGCAGTATTGACTTATATGAAATACTCATCCCGCTACGATAAATTTTTAGCAGGTGAAGAACCCAATATCTTCTCGCCAAGCTTTTCTGGCGGCGCATTGCAGGACCTAGGCGTTTATGTGGTTTATGATGCGATTGCTTGGTTTGGTGTGCCGGAAGCGACACACTACTATGCAAGCTTATTACCAAATGGGATTGATGGTCGTGGAACGGCTGTTTTACGGTACGCCGACTTTGACCTAACGTTAATGGTGGGTAAAAATGCAACTTCTTATTTACCATCAGAAATCTACGGTTTGAAAGAAACGTTGGAACTAGGTAATAACGCAGCTGACTTACAATCAGTTAAACTGCACCGCGGCGCTGAAACTAAAGTATTGAGCACCCCACCAGAAACTAACCCAATGATCGCGGAAGCACAAGATTTTTACCGGATCATCACCGAAAATGATCGTGCGGCAGCTGCGGAAAATGCGCAACTTAGCCGTCAGGTCAACCAACTATTGTATGATTTACGCCGTTCAGCAGGAATCGTATTTGCTGCGGATATAGAGGAGCAGAAAAAATAATGGTCAGCAAAATTTTTGAACCAGTTTGGCAAGAACTAGGCTTTGATGCACCAACCGCAATTCAAAATGCGGTCTACGAACCTTTGAAAACCGATGATTCCATCTTGGGCTTGGCACCAACTGGCTCTGGGAAAACCTTAGCTTTTGCTTTACCTTTGATGGAAAAAATTGTGCCAGGGGATGGCTTACAACTATTGATCTTAGCACCAGCTCAGGAATTAGCCATGCAGGAGCGTACCGCAATTCAACCATTTGCCCAAGCTGCAGGTTTGAAGATCCAAGCGGTTGCTGGCGGAGCGAATATTCGCCGCCAAATTGAACGTTTGAAACAAAAACCAGAAGTTCTGGTGGCGACGCCAGGACGGTTATTGGAACTGATCGATCAGCGCAAAGTTAAAATGCATAAATTGCAAACAATCGTGATCGACGAAGCTGACAAACTGTTGACGGATGAAAGTCGAGAAATGACGCGTGATGTTGTTCGCCGAGCGCCAGGAGAAACGCAACTGGCGTTCTTTTCTGCGACGAAAATTCCGGTGCTGGATGAACTGCCAAAATGGTTCGGCGTACCGGTAACCCTTTTTGATGTTCGTGCTGAAGACAATAGTGCTGGCGAGGTTCAACATTTATTTTTGGAAGCGCCAATTCGTAAGCGGGTCGACTTATTACGGCGGCTAAGCCATATCGATGATTTTTACGGCTTGGTCTTCTTTGCTACTTTAGCTGAACTGGAAAAAGTGGCTAAAGTTTTACAACATCAGCATGTACCCGTTGCAATTTTAGACAGTGATCTACGGCAAACAGAGCGGGAAAAGGCCCTAACTGGATTGCGCAAACGGCAGATCAAATTATTGCTAACAACTGACGTTTCTGGACGTGGATTAGATATTGCAGCTTTGCCAGCGGTGGTCAATTATGATCTGCCGATTGATTTGATCACTTATATCCATCGAGCAGGGCGTACTGGCCGGATGGGCCACGCCGGGATGGTGGTTACGTTAGGTAATGAGCGCCAATTCCGTGATCTCAAACAGTTAGTGCGCAGTCGCTATCAGGTTGCGCAAGGCTATTTATACCAAGGAACACTGACCACAACTAAACCCGCGCATGAACAACATCCACTGAAGAAGAAAAAGCCGGCGCCAATGGCAGCTAAACCAGTAACACCGGTTAAGCCAAAGAAGAAAAAGCAACGGCAACGTAACCGATTAAATAAAGGTAAACGAAGAAAGACGAACGAAGGCGACAAAAATGATTGAGCATAATGTTGCTGAAGTCATGACCATCATGACTAGTAGTACGCAGGCGCATAGTTTGTTGGAGGCGGCGTTAACGGCAGCTAAAACTAATGATTTTGTATTGGCACGGCATAAGCTGCAAGCTGCTGATGACGCGCTGACCGAAGCGCGCAATGCACAGACAACTTTATTGACGCGGGAAGCGCGCGGGCAGACGGTACCGATGACGTTACTGTTGATCCACGCGCAAGATCATTTAATGAGTACGGTCACGTATCGGGATGCGGTTAGCGAAATGATCACGCTGTATCAAAAAATTGCGGGTCTTTTAGCAGAAAAAACGTCTGATTAATTTTAATTTGGCTGTGAGTAGCGTATACTAACAAGCAGAAAATAGCATTATTAATACGGACTTTTTTGATGGTGACCGTAAGTTTTACGCGGAGAAGTATAATGTTGGGTTGCTACGTAATGTTTTTGTGGCCAACAAAATGATGATTGTCCGTAACATCAGAGATTTTTTGGTACAAAAAATAACCACGTTTGTGGGGTAGAACCATGTTTCTTGCGGTACGGTCTTTGCCACAAGAATGGCTATCGCCCGTAACATCAGAGATTTTTTGGTACAAAAAATAACCACGTTTGTGGAGTAGAGGTGATCGTAAATGAGAATTGAACAGTTATTGAACGTTCCTGCCGCATTCTTGTATCATCAAATTATTGATGCGGAACTTTTTGAAATTCACGCGCACACTGGTCGCCAGCTAACTGCTGCTCAGTTAGAGGGCTTTACTTATCAAAAACAATTAGATGATGCAACGCGGGCTCAGGTAACGATCACCAAAAATGTGCTGAATCGTAGCTATCATTATCAAACGGTGACTGAGTTCAATCGGTACGAAGTTAAGTATGATATGTTACCAATCGAAACTGATAAAAGTAAGATCGTTTACGAAGAAAAAGTCATTGCGCGCGCTTGGCAACAGCGGCTGCTTGATTTTGTCAGTAATACGTTACTCGGCGGTTTGCGGCGGCATAACTTTAGAAAAATGTTTCAACAAATTGAAAAGTCATATTAGTGCAAAAAAGTCCGCCAGTTTCCTGGTGGACTTTTTTTGCTTAAAGCTTGATCATTGGGTGTTCGCCACGATGATTGCAAATCTTTTTTGATTCACGAATATGTGTCCGATTGTACCCAGCAATGTATAATGCGATCAAGGCGATCGTAATAAAAGCTGCCATAATTTCACTTCCCTACATGTATATGGCGCTTCGGGCAAAACAACTAAAAAGGGTGTTAGATTACCTTTTTAGGTTTATTTGGTCGGAAAAGACTAGCATAGTACTTTGCCAACTTGCTCAAATATTCATACTAGAATAACATAATTTAGCGGATTTGTAACCCTTTTTGCCTAAACTGCGGTTACAAAGGGAGTTCAGTATTTACAAGAACCCAAAATCATGAAATAATAGATTACATGGCCCCTTAGCTCAGCAGGATAGAGCAATCGCCTCCTAAGCGATAGGTCACCGGTTCGATTCCAGTAGGGGTCATAGTCGCAATAAGCAGATCAATTGAAGCACTTGACTTGATTAGACATTCAGTCTAATCAGTTTCGGTAGCTTTACGTTGATCTGCTTATTTTTATTCCCATTTATATAGTGGACCACCGTTCAGCTTGCGTTCGTTGATTTCTTCTAACGCTAACGGAAGGAATCGTGGTTGTGGCCGTTGAATACTATCGGCAAAATTTTTCGGCCATTCGCGGAGACGCCGGCCGAAACTTTTCTTTGCAGGTTTAGTCACTAATACAACCTCCTTACAGTATAAGCCGAAAAGCAAATCAAATTATTATTTGTGCTTGCGGTCTAACTTTTCTTTGGCGTCTTCAAACGATGCTTCAGCCGTGTCTTTAGCATCCGCAACTTTTTTCTTTGCTTTGCCTAGTAAGTCTTGCGCTTTACCTTTAGTTTCCTGCTTTTTGTCACCGGTAGCTTTACCAGCAGCTTTGTTTAATTTACCTTCTGCCTGTGTTTTAGCGCTATCTAAACGTTCTTCTTTAGTCATTGAAATTCCTCCTTGTAATTGAGTTATATTACTTATAATTAGTATAACTTCAACCCAAATATGAAGGCAAAATAAATGCAGCGCAAAATTTACGCTGCAAAGTAGTGACGTTTTTAATATTGATCTAACAATCCCGGTACCCAATTACCATTGCGGAAAATGGGGATTAGTCGGTCATCTTTGGTGTAGGCATCAATGGCCATGTCAGGTGCGCCAACCATGAAATCGACGTGTAATTGACTTGTATTGAGCGCGGCTGCTTTCAATTGAGCATCGATCATACTAGTACCGTCTTTGATTGAGAAGGGATAGGCGCTACCAAAGGCTAAGTGATTAGCGGCGTTTTCGTCAAAAAGAGTATTATAGAAAATTAGCCCTGAACGTGCGATTGGTGTTGCTTCTGGTACCAATGCCAGTTCACCTAAATGCTGTGCTCCGGCATCGGTGGCTAATAAATGATCTAAGGCAGATTGTCCATGATCGGCATGAGCTGCAGTGATCCTACCGTTAGTGAATGTGAAGACCATACCATCGATGATCGTGCCAGCATAACTTAAAGGCTTGGTCGCCGTAACGGTACCGTCAACGCGATAACGATCTGGTGCGGTGAAAATCTCTTCAGTTGGCATATTCGGCATAAATGTTTGCCCGTGACTATTTTCAGAGGTTGCACCGCTCCAATTATAATTTTTGGGAAGACCAATTGTGAGGTCGGTTTTGGCAGAATAGTAATGTAATCGATCAAGGGGTAATTGATTTAGTTTTGTTGCGTAGGCTTTCAGTTCAGCAGCGTGTTGTTGCCAAGCAGCGATAGGATCAGGTTGATCGATCCGTGTGATCTTGAAGATCAATTGCCATAATTTTGTCACCGCGACATTGGGCGGCAAATCAGGAAAAACGTGGTGTGCCCAATCCACCCCTGCGGCAGCAACTACCGTCCAACTAAAGCGATTGGCTTGTAAAGCTTGCATTAGCGGCTGCTTGATCTGTGCTTGAGTTTGCTGGTAAGCAGCAATTCGTTCGGCTGGTAAGCCACTTAAACTACTGGGATCGGCTGACATAACGACGATTCGTGTTGCTGCTTTGTCTAACCAATCATTAACTTGTGCGGTGGCAACCTGATCGACAGTTGTCAACCGTTCAGTGGCTGCATGAGCGATAAAAGCTTGTTGTGTCGCAGTATCTTGCCAGTTTACGATCACCTCAGCGGCGCCACGTTGATAAGCCGCAGTGGTAATCAAATGGGCAAGTTCACTTTGTTCAACTTCGATTTGTAACATCACCGTTTGGCCAGGCTGGACATTACCGCCGACTGCGACGATCAGTTCGGCGTACTGCTGTAATTGTTGTTTAAAATGAGACATAGTTAGTTCCTCCGTTTCACAACTCAGAAATAGGGATCATTTGACGTTAATACGCTTCGTCCTGAATATTCACTTGTTATCTAAAATGTTATCAATGCATAGCTGCAAGTATAGTGTCGTTCGACTACTTAAGCCGGAAAACTTCAAATCGTGTTCGTTAAAAATTCATAAGCTTTTGTTATTGTAAGGATAATCAAAATATTAGGGGCGTGCGTCATGGTTAGAAAAAAGCAGATTACACGAGAAAGAATTTTAACAGGTGCTTATCAATTAGTGGTTGCTCAAGGCTTTACTCATTTTACTGCGCGAAATGTGGCGCACGCAATTCATTGTTCAACCCAACCCCTATATCAAGAATTCGGTTCAATGGCAAACTTAAAACAGGCAATTTTGTTAAAGCTACAACATTACTTAGTGAACGAAGTGTACAACCGCCAAGTTACTGGCGATCGGATGCTGGATATGGCACTGGACTATATTAAATTTGCTCAAGATAATCCTGAATTGTATCATGTGATTTTCGTTGAGGATCATTTTGGAACCAATGCGATGCATGATTTTACTTACTGTTATGGTCAACGATTGCTGGCACATTATAAACCAGCTAAACAACTGTCCGCCGCCGCTAGTGAAAATGTCATCACTGGGATGTGGATCATTGCCCAGGGAATTGCTTCGTTGGTATCATCTAGTTTCATTACGATCAGTGAGAAGCAAGCCATCAATTTATTGCGTGCTGCGCTATATGACTTCATCCACAATAATCGTTTGGAAGATGGTCAGATCACAGTCAATTCATTACAACAATTAGATCAACTAACCAAAATATGAAAAAAGGGTTGCCGGCAGTTGCCAACAACTCTTTTCAGATTACATACTAAAGGTTGAAAGTTAATATTCCCAATTGAGTCCCAATCTGTTGGGGCTTTTTTGTTATAAAAATAGACACGAAACACTCCGTATCTGTATAATTGAGTCGTCTAAAAAACAAACATACAGAGGAGTTTTCGTGCCATGTCTACTATACAACATTCTACCCCTAATATTCACCTAGCAATGCAACATTTTTCTAAATTGGTCCAGTTACCTGACGTTTTACGTCGCGCTAATATCCATAAAACTCGTGGTATTCAGGTGCCAGTCCTGTTTGAATGGCTGATCACCACTATTTTTACGCGCTATTCCATCTTTCGTGCCGAATCTGATCCACATTTTACTAAGAAAACCGCCCGCAACTGTCTCAATAATCGCCATACAAATTGGCAACGTCTAGTTATTTTACTCGCAGTGCGGCTAATTCAATATGTTAAACACTTTACGGATACCCGCCGTGCACAAGCGCTCATCCTAGATGATTCCTTATTCAAGCGTGAGTTCTCGCGTAAAACTGAGTTATTAGCTCGGGTTTTTGATCATAATCACCAGCGCTATTATCATGGCTTTCGTACGTTAACTTTAGGTTGGAGTGATGGGAATACTTTCTTGCCCGTTGATTTTGCGCTGATGTCATCTGGCAAAGCCAAAAATCAATTAGGTCCGATCAACCAATTTGATCCGCGTACATTAGCCGCACAGCGACGAGCACAAGCCAAACGAAAAATGAATGAGGTTGCCTTAGAGCTAGTTGATTCGGCTTTAAGTGCTGGCATTAAAACTAAATACGTTCTGTTTGATAGCTGGTTTGCTTCACCAAGACTATTTTTTGAGTTACTGCAACGCGGTCAGTTTGGTGTAGGTATGCTCAAACGCAGTGAGAAAGTTTATTTTCGTTATCGTGGTCGCCAAATGGATGTTAAATCGTTGTACGAGCGCCTTCGGCGGAGTAAATGGCCTCAGCATCAGAATTATCATTATAGTCCCATTGTCACTTTCGAAGTTGGAGGTCAGCCCATGAAAGTTAAATTAGTTTTCGTTCCTAACCGAACAGATCACAGTCAGTATCTGGTTTTAGGTACAACAAAAACGACCCTAGAACCTGACCAAATCATTCAACTTTATGGTCGTCGCTGGCAGATCGAGGGCTACTTCAAAGTAGCCAAACAATACCTGCGTTTTGATCAAACCCAAGTCCAAAGTTACGATGGACTGTGCGGCCATATGGCCATGGTCATGATGAGTTACGATATTTTAGCGCTGCATCAACGCGAACAAGTTGATGAACGAACGCTTGGCGATTTATTTTATAATTTTGGCCGCCCGTTGCCGGATATTGAGATCGCAGTCGCTTTAGCTTGGTTGATGCGCCAATTAACTGGTCTAGGTGAAAAGTTAGGGCTCACAACAACCATCATTGATGAACTCTTCGATCAATTTATCCGAACACTGCCCAATAATCTGGCCCAATTATTGGGCAATGGCGTGTAATAACTGAATTAACTAATTTTTAGTCTTCAAACTCAGGACTAGCAGGAGTTTGAAGTTATTTGGGTACTTTCAACCTTTAGTTACATATCTGCTGCTTTTTCTGCTAAGCTTTTAGCAAAAGCTTCTAAGTGTTCAATGTCGTCTTCTTCGGCTTCGAGATCGACTTTAACGATATCGGCACCTTTTGTTGCACCAGTTTTTTCGAAAGCAGCTGCGAAATCATCAACCGATTTGCCAAAGCTGTCATCGTAGAAGGTATCGCCGGAACCACAGACACCATAAACCTTACCGCTAAGATCTTCATCTTGTAGATCTTCATAAAAATCAACGGCTTCATCAGGTAATTCGCCGTCACCATATGTATATGTTGCGACAATGCAGATATCAACGTCTGCGAAGTCTTCGGTATCAGCTTGTGAAATTTCACTAACGTCAACATCGACGCCTAAATTTTCCAAAGCCTCAGAAACAATATCGGCAATTTCTTCATTATTGCCGGTCATACTTGCATAAATAATTTTTGCACTAGCCATCTGATCGCTCCTTTAACTCATTGTTTTCGATTAACAAAATCCGGCGAGCGCCTGTTATTTAAGGTTGTTCGTCTATTTATTTGTTTGGTTCGATTCAGATTGATTATAGCAAAGATTCTGATAGATGAAAATGTTCCCGCGTGAATTAGTTCTGTTAGGAACCATTCTGCTTTCGTGCTAAAATAGGAAGGACGCTATTTTTTAGCGCGATTTTTTAGTGAAGGCGAGGCAACGATTGGCTATGAAAAAAGCGCAGCGACCGATTCCAATGAGTCGGCGGCAACGCGGCGGGCGCTTCATTTATTTACTGATGGCACAATTAAAAACGTCAGGAATCAATGATGCAGCTGTAGTGGTGGCTTTTTGGGAGTTACTATCGCTGTTTCCGTTAATTATTTTTGCGGGTAACGTGGTCCCATTATTACACATTGATGGTCAAAATATACTTGATTATGCAATCACTGCAGTACCACCAACGATTGCCAAACAGATTTTACCGATTGCAGAACACTTTATGCCTAAAAGTGGTAGTAATAATAGCTTGTTATCAATTGGGGCGATCGGGACTTGGTGGGCTGGTAGCCGCGGTATCAACGCGTTAAAACGGATGATGGATCGTACTTATGGTGTATTAGGACAACAAAACCCAATTTTGTTGCGGATGATCTCGCTGTTTATGACGGTTTTATTGGCGATTGCTTTAGTTGCGATCGTGGTCGTTTTCAGCTTTGGTCAACAGGTGTTGGATTGGATCACACCGCTATTAAATATTCCTGATACGTTGTCGAGTTGGTTCAGTACATTAAAATGGCCGGTAACGTCAGCGGCAGTTTTTTTGATGTTGGTATTGATCTACTATGTATTGCCGAATGTTAAATTACGTTTACGTAGCGTTCTGCCAGGAGCTTTTTTGACGACTTTTGGTTGGTTGCTATTATCACAATTATTTTCGTTATATGTGCGATACTTTGCTCAAACGGTGCTCAGTTACGGAACAGTCGGTTTCTTTATTGTTTTGTTGCTGTAGTTGGATTTTTCCGCCTGGATCATGATGTTTGGTGCGATGATCAACGTCGTTGTGCAGTACACCTTTTTTGGCGAAATTGGTCGCAATAAAGGCCGGATGCAACATATTCATTCGCCGAAAAAGGATGAAGCTGCCGATAAAGCACAAAATACGGTATAATAAGTGAGAAGAACAACCTGATTCAAAAAATTAAGCTTTGATCAAGGAGGAGTATTTTCATAATGAAGGTTCGTAAAGCAATTATTCCAGCCGCAGGACTGGGGACACGTTTGTTGCCAGCAACGAAAGCGATGGCTAAAGAAATGTTGCCGATCGTCGATGTGCCAACGATTCAATTTTTAGTCGAGGAAGCTAAGGCAGCCGGGATCGAGGATATCTTGATCATCACCGGTAAAGGCAAGCGACCAATTGAAGATCATTTTGACTCAGTGCCTGAATTGGAAATGGTTTTGAAGAATCGGCATAAGGATAAGTTATTGAAATTAGTTGAAAGTACCACCGATATCGGGGTACGGTTATTCTTTATTCGGCAATCTTATCCTAAAGGTCTCGGCGATGCAGTTCGTTTGGCTCAGGACTTCGTTGCCGACGAACCATTTGTGGTTATGCTCGGCGATGACATTACACAATCCAAGGTCCCATTGACTAAGCAGTTGATGAACGATTATGATAAAACCCACGCTTCCACGTTAGCGGTTATTAAAGTGCCGCATGATGAAGTTTCTAAGTATGGGGTCATTAAGCCCGTTGCGGAAACGGAAAAAGGGTTATACAACGTTCAAAGTTTTGTTGAAAAACCTAAACCAGAGCAAGCACCTAGCGATTTAGCTATCATCGGGCGTTACTTGTTTACACCGGAAATTTTTGATAGCTTAAATATTCAAAAACCGGATGCTGGCGGTGAAATTCAGCTGACCGATGCCATTGATCATATGAATAAAACCCAACGCGTATTTGCCCGTGAATTTACCGGCAAACGTTATGATACAGGGAACAAATTGGGCTACTTAACGACTAATATTGAATTTGGTCTGCAGCATCCCGAGATCAAAGACGAATTGTGCGATTACATTATTAAATTAGGGCATAAGTTAAGCCAAAAATAATAGGTAATAAAATAAACGTTCAAGTGATCAGAAGTGATCCTTGAACGTTTATTATTTTACTTGAATTTTACCGCAGTTCCATAAGCAGCAATGGTTTCCATACCGTCAGTGATCGAGTCGGAGTCAAAACGCATCATGACCACGGCATCAGCGCCTAAAGCAACTGCATTTTCACGGAGCCGCTCAATTGCTACATCACGCGCTTCCGTCAATAAATCAGTGTAAGCGTGGATCTCGCCACCAGCGAGACTCTTTAAGCCAGCACCAATATTGCGAGCAATGTTTTTAGATTGCGTGGTTAAGCCAAACACTTCGCTAATGATTTCATATTCATGCCCAGGAATGTGCTCAGTGGTGGTGACTAAAATTTTATCGGCCATAAAATCGCCTCCTAAGGAAATTTAAGTTTCAACCTAAGTTTATCATTGTAAGCGATTTAACGATAGATATTTCTTTTTTCTAACCGGACTACGGCTTCGACGCGTGCCGTTTGTGGAAACATGTCGATCGATTGAATATAGTCAACGGCATAGACTTCACTAAGACGGACTAAATCGCGGGCTAAAGTTGACGGATTACAACTGATATAGACAAATTTTTGTGGGCGACTATCAAGTATTGCGTGCAACAAAGCTTGATCTAAGCCAGTCCGGGGTGGATCAACGACTAAAGCATCAGGTGCAAAACCCGCGGCCAACCACTGTGGTAATAATTCCTCAGCCTTACCGACTTCGTATTTAGCATTATCGATGTGATTTAAGTTAGCATTTTCCTGGGCATCGGCAATTGCTGCCGGCACAATGTCCATACCGCGGACTTCGCTAGCGGTATCCGCCAGCGACAAACCAATCGTACCAACACCACAATAAGCATCCACTAAGCTTTCGTGGGGAGCTAATTGTAATGCTTCACGTGCTAGAGCATACATCTTAGCTGTTTGGGCAGGATTGAGCTGGAAAAAAGCACGAGCAGATAATTTAAAAGTCAGGCCGGACAGTGTTTCCGTAATATAGTCATCGCCGGCAAGATTGAAGGTTTCTTCACCCCAGATCAGCGAAGTTCGTCCTTGATTCAGATTTTGCATAATCGACGTGATCTGTGGCATTTTGGTGTGAATACGGCTCAGCAACTCACGTTTATGTGGTAATTTACGTGAATTGGTGATGAAAGTGAGTTGCAGGTGCCCAGTACTAAATGATTCGCGGACGACTAAGGTTTTGACGATACCAGAATTTTGTTCTTCATTGTAGATCGGTACCTTTAATTCTTCTAACAATGCCACTACATACCGAATAACTTGCATCGTGGCTGGCCGTTGCGTGCTAAAAGTTTTCAAATCGACTAATTGATGGCTATGTTCTTGATATAAACCGGCGGCAACATGACCGTTTAGTTCACGTACCTGGAACTGAGCCTTATTACGATATTCATATGGCTCAGCCATACCGATCGTTGGGAGTAGCTTGTAATGTTGATAACCGCGTGGCTTGAATTTTTCCAGCGATTGGCGAATAACATCGACTTTAAAGGCTAATTGAGCAGGGTAGCTTAAATGTTCTAGCTCGATACCACCAACATGACCATAGTAATCAGCGTCACGAGGCTCAACTCGCTGTGGACTTTTTTTACGTAGTGTATGAATTTTAGCGTTAACGTATTTGGGTGCCGTGGCAGTGACTTCGACTACAATGACTTCATCAGGTAAAGCGCCTTTTACGAAGACAATCGTCCGCTTGTAATAGCCGATTCCTTCACCGTTGATGCCGAGCCGTTTGATTGTCAAAGGAAAACGCTGGCCAACTTGAATGTCATGAAAATAAGTAATTTCTGGCATATTTGCCTCCTAGATAGATTTAAATAAAGTTTTTCGTTAAATTTGCTGTTTTAGTATAACATAGCTCAATTGGAGTACAAGCAACGCGAACAAACATTTGCATCTACTATTAGGCTTGATATAATGAAAATAGCTTAATGGAGAGTGTGACGTAAGACGCCCAGCTACTACGCCACAGTAGTGGTTGATTTTCGTACCGAAATAAAACCGCCAAGTTGAAACATGGCACACGTTTTAACTATATTGTTCGGAAGTGCAAAGAAGACGTCGGCCATAAATTACTTATGACACAACGTCCTAATTATGTAGGTAAGGAGGCGGTACGTGATGCCAACAATTACAAAAATTACGACGCAGAAACGTAAAGGACGCTACAATATTTACCTTGATGAGGAATATGCTTTTCCAGTCAGTGAAAGTGTGCTGATTAAGTTTCGCTTAACTAAAGGCATGGAAGTGCCTGCGGAATTGCGCGCTGAGATCGATACCGCTGAGGCTCATGCACAAGCCTATCAGTTAGCACTAAATTATTTGTCGTATCAATTGCGTACAGAGATGGAAGTGCGTATCTACCTAAAACAACACGATATTCCAGTGGCGGTACGGCAACAAGTCATTCAACGCTTGTATGAACTAAATCTCTTGGATGATGCCGGATATGCGGCTAGTTATGTGCGCACCGCGATGCGCACCAGTGATAAGGGCCCCCAAGTGATTCGAACCAAATTACGCGAAAAAGGGGTCAAACCAGAATTGATCACTAATGCTTTGGATTTATTTACTACTAATGATCTACTGGCTAACGGGTTGAAATTAGCTGAAAAATTAGCTAAACGCTATCGGCAACAAAGTTTTCAGAATCGGCAACAGAAAATTCGACTAGGTCTACGGCAAAAAGGATTTGATGCTGATGTGACTAATCAAATTATTAGTCAGCTAGAATTAGTTCGGGATGACGATACAGAATGGGCAGCACTAGTTGAACAAGGTGAAAAAGTTTGGCGGAAAACAGCACGCTACAGTGGCTATGAACGGAAACAAAAGGCTAAGCAGCAACTTTATCGTAAAGGATTTGCATTGGATCAAATTGATCACTTTTTAACTGAAAAGCAAGCTGAAACAGAATAATCGAGCGCGTTTACTGAAAATCTAGGAATAAAGTTTCGTCATTTGCAGTAAACTTTGATATAATGTTCATGATAATTCGGTGTTATCAACTTCAACGTAATGAACGTCAGAAAGTAGGTTAGCGCATGCGTATTCCGAAAGAAGGGGAATCGGTCGCGATCCAAAGTTATAAACATGACGGAAGTTTACACCGGACGTGGCGTGACACGATGATTTTAAAAACATCGGAGAACGAGATAATTGGTGTTAATGATCATACTTTGGTAACGGAGTCAGATGGACGGCGATGGCTAACGCGGGAACCGGCAATTATATTTTTCCACCGACATTATTGGTTTAATGTCATTGCCATGATCCGTGATAACGGGGTTTCTTATTATTGTAATCTGGCCTCGCCGTTTGTATTAGACCGTGAAGCACTGAAGTATATTGATTATGACCTGGATGTCAAAGTTTTTCCGGATGGCGAAAGAAAATTATTGGATGTCGATGAATATGAAGCCAATAGCAAACGTTGGCATTACTCCAATGCGACAGACAAGATTTTGAAGGCTAATGTCAATATCTTGGTCGATTGGTCTGATCACCATAAGGGACCTTTCTCGCAAGAATATATTGATATTTGGTATCAACGTTACCTGGAACTTGCCCACCGGTAAGCGGAAGTCAATTGGATCTATGCACAATAAAAAACGACTAAGACGATTTTTGTCTTAGTCGTTTTTTTGCGCTGGTTGTTGAACAAAGCGAACATATAAAGCACTGATCGCCAGGGTAAATAGTAGCCGGCCAATAAAGTAAGTTAAGGTGATCTGACCATTGAGCGCGAGTCCGTTAAGCAGCGCGCATACCAGTAGACCAACGATTCCGCTCCAGAAAAACCAGCGACTAAAATGAGTTAAGTATAAAAGTAGGGCAAAGCCTAAATTAACAACCATCAGTGGCACAGAAAGTTCACCCATAATACCGCTGGTAAGCGCGCCGATCAACATACTGAGCGCGTATAAATAGATTAAAATTTGAGTCATCAACCGCATGGTTACTGGCTCCTTTCATTTTGCTTGAGCGTATGCTAATCAAGTTTTTTTTGCATTTCATGATGGGGGATACCAGCGTCTAAAAAGCCAGGTCGTGCGGTTCGACTGAAGCCTAATCGTTCGTAAAAACCTAATGCATGATCTTGTCCACCTAAAGTCAGTGTTAAACGATCGTGTTGGCGGGCATAATCTTCTAACGCGGCAAATAATTCACGCCCATAATCGTGACCGCGGTGCTCGCGTAAAATAGCCACGCGTTGAACGTGATAGCCGCCAGCTTCAGGTAATAAACGGGCTGTAGCGACTGGTTGCTGCCCAATGTAACCGACAAAATGAATCGTTTTGTCTTCATTTTCAATTTCTAAATCGATCGGCACGTGCTGCTCTTGTACAAAAACAGTTTTGCGGATCGCAAGTGCGTCGTGATAAATCGGACTATTTAAATCAGTAGTTTGGCGAATTTCCATAAGTACGCTCCCTATTTTAAAATAAGTATTGGTTTTGCTGACTAAGCTAGCAGCGTAGATTTGAACGACAATTTAAGGCGGCTGTGCAGGCTTAAATAATCGCTGTACGCTGTTGGTTGTGTATTAAGTTTGGTAGAATGATTATAACATTATCTACAAAAACTGGCGGCGCTAATTTATTGATTTTGGATGAAGTCTAGCGTTAGCTACCGGTTAAACTTTACGTGGTTTTAACACTCACGCTAACCATTGATTAACCCAAATTTAAATTTAATGGATAAGGAGCTTTGCTGATGTTTGAACAGATTCGTCATTCACGGCTGATGTTTTGGTCACTAGAATTGTTGATCGTGGCGACTTTAATTTTCATGTGTACAAAGATCGGCTTCATTTTTTCACCGATTGGCACATTTATTGCCACCTTATTTGTACCGATCCTGATCTCGGGATTTTTATTTTATCTATTTAATCCACTGGTCAAGTTGTTAGGCCATCTGAAAATTTCTCGTAATTGGGCAATTTTGATCGTATTCGTCATTTTCTTTGGCGGTTTGGCTTTGATCATCTGGGCGGTGATCCCTAACTTGGTCAATCAAATCACCCAGTTACTGAGTAATTTACCAACGGTTGCGAAAGATATGGAACATCTAGCTAAAAGCTTGATGAAGAACCCGCTTTTAAAAAAGGTGGATCTGGAAAAAGCAATCACCGATATGAACCTTTCGTTTAGCAGTATCATGCAATCTCTGTTAAAATATTTCACCAGTAGTATCGGTTCAGTTGTTGGGACGGTGACTAGTGTTGCGGTGACTGCAATCACAATTCCGGTGATGCTGTTTTATATGTTGAAGGATGGACATCGCTTGATTCCTAATGTGCAGCGGCTACTTCCGGCAAAGTATCGAGCTGAAGCTACTGATCTGTTGTTAAAAATGGGCGACACGATCTCCTCGTATATCGCCGGCCAACTGATTGAATGTTTGTTTGTTGGCGTCTTTACTTTTCTTGGTTACCTATTGGTCGGGATGCCTTATAGTTTCTTACTTGGTTTTATTGCCGGTTTGTGCAATATTATGCCGTATGTTGGTCCGTATTTTGGTATTGCACCCGCATTGATCATTGCGGTGACGGTTTCGCCAATGATGGTAATTTTAGTTGTGGTGATCGTCGTTGTTGTTCAGCAGATCGATGGTAACTTTGTTTACCCCAATGTGATCGGGCGCACGCTGTCGATCCATCCGCTGACAATCATTGTATTGTTGTTAGTAGCTGGTAATATTGCTGGCTTGCTGGGAATGATATTAGCCATTCCGTTTTACGCCATCGTCAAAACCGTCGTGCAATATTTCTGGGGAATTTACCAATTGCGTGAACAAGCCAAAATTGCGGAAGTGTCACCGAAAAGTCATGATCAGTTATAAGTAATAATTAACAAGGGAAAATTGAAAAATACCGGGTTTCATGCTAAGATTTGACAATAGATGAAGTGATCGGAGTGGATGTGTCGATGAGTTCTGACCCGGATAGTCATATATGGGGACAGTTGATCGTATTAATTGTTTGTTTAGTTTTAAGTTTGTTGTTTGCAACGTTAGCATTTTTAATGACTGACGTATCAACGCAGCGCTTAGACGAGGAAGCAAAAACGGGTGATAATAAAGCTGCCCGTGTTTTAAAATTACTGCAACGACAGGCGACTGTTTTGGTGGCATTACGCAGTTTTACGGTGGGCACCGAATTGATTGCCAGTGTGACGCTTTTTAACTTAGTTCGCACTTGGTTGCCAATAACGGGAACGGGTATGGTCGTTGTGTGGCTCGTCATTTTTGTGTTCGCTATTTTGCTATTATTGGTGATTGCCAATTTATTACCGCAGCAAATTGCGTTACACAATCCTGAGCAACTAGCTAAACGCTATAGTGGCATCATTTTAAGCTTGCAACGTATTTTACAGCCGTGGTCGTGGTTGCTATTATTCATTACGCGGGGATTGGCACGTTTGCTGGGCTTACCATTTCATAATGAGGTCAAGCGTGAGTTAAGCCGTGAAGAAATGATTGAAATGATCGAGCACGGTTCTAAATCTGGTGCGATCGAAGCCGATGAATTTCAAATGTTTGAAGGCATTATCGATATGCAGGATAAAATGGCACGTGAGGTGATGGTGCCACGGACGGATGCCTTTATGTTAAATATTGAGGATGACGATGCGGCTAATATCAAGCAAATCTTGGAGCAAAATTATTCACGGATCCCGATCTATCGTAGTGATAAGGATAAAGTGATTGGTGTCGTCCACATCAAGAAGTTATTGCAGCGGGCCCACCAAGTCGGTTTTGCTAATGTCAAAATCGCTGACGTGATGCAAGAACCATTGTTTGTTCCAGAAACCATCATGATCGACCGTTTACTTTATGAATTTAAGAAAACACAAAATCAATTGAGTATTTTACGTGATGAATACGGTGGTTTAGTCGGTTTAGTTTCAATCGAGGATCTATTGGAAGAGATCGTTGGTGAGATTGATGATGAAACTGATGAAGCCGAAGTTTTGTACCGACAGATTGATCCACGGCATTATGTCGTTAAAGGAAATATGCCGTTAGATGATTTTAATGAGTTATTTGCTACTGAAATTGATAGTCCAGATGTGGATACGATTGCTGGTTATACCTTAGCTGAATTAGGCACTATTCCTGATCTTGGTGAGCAGTTAACTTTAAAATTAACGAATGGCATTGAATTACAAACTGGGGCAGTTGAAGGTTCACGTTTACTTGAGGTGTTGGTGACTTTACCTGAAGATAAGCCGGCTACCCCCGCAAAAGCAGAAGAGTGAAACAACTAGAATTCGAGTCGCTGACTCGAATTTTTTATGGAAGGAAACGATTATGGATAAAAAAGAATTAACAACGGCGGTTGACCGGCGGCGGACTTTTGCAATTATCTCCCATCCTGATGCTGGTAAAACGACGATCACGGAGCAGTTATTGCTTTTTGGTGGCGTCATTCGTAAGGCGGGTACGGTCAAGGGTAAAAAATCAGGACAATTCGCTAAATCTGATTGGATGGAGATCGAAAAGCAACGTGGGATCTCGGTAACCAGTTCAGTCTTGCAATTTGATTATCAAGGTAAACGGATCAATATTTTGGATACGCCTGGGCATGAGGATTTCTCTGAAGATACGTATCGGACTTTGATGGCCGTCGATTCTGCGGTGATGGTAATTGATGCGGCTAAGGGAATCGAACCACAGACAAAGAAGTTATTTAAAGTTTGTCGGATGCGCGGTATTCCAATTTTCACTTTTATGAATAAATTAGATCGTGATGGTCGTGAACCTATGGATCTGATCGATGAATTAGAAGAATTATTGGATATCGAGGCATTTCCAATGAATTGGCCAATCGGTATGGGAAAAGGCCTTGAAGGTTTATACGATATTCATAAACAACGTGTTGAGTTATACCATGAAGACGCAAACGGACAGCGTTACTTACCAGTCGATGAAGACGGTCAGATTGTTGGTGAACATCCGTTGAAGAAGGAATCGATTTATCAGCAAGCGTTGGAGAACGTTCAGTTATTACTGGAAGCCGGTAATAAATTTGATGCAGATAAAGTCGCCCGTGGGGAACAAACACCAGTCTTCTTTGGTTCCGCATTAACCAACTTTGGGGTCAAAACATTTCTGGAAAGCTACTTAGAGTATGCGCCAGCACCAGCGGCACATAAAACACAAGCAGGTGACATGGTGGCACCAACTGCGGATAACTTCTCCGGTTTTGTTTTTAAGATTCAGGCGAATATGAATCCTAATCACCGTGATCGGATTGCTTTTATTCGAATCTGTTCCGGTGAATTTGATCGCGGCATGGATGTGACGTTACAGCGGACCCAGCGTAAATTACGTTTGGCCAATTCAACGGAGTTTATGGCGGATAGCCGTGAAAGTGTTGAAACGGCAGTGGCAGGCGATATTGTTGGTCTATATGATACGGGGAACTTCCAGATTGGCGATACGATCTATACCGGTAAGCAAAATATCCAGTTTGAAAACTTACCTCAATTTACGCCGGAATTATTCGTTAAGGTTACCGCCAAGAACGTGATGAAGCAGAAGTCGTTCCACAAAGGAATGGAGCAATTGGTTCAAGAAGGTGCCGTGCAACTTTACCGGACCTATACGACCAATGATTATGTACTAGGTGCCGTCGGCCAATTGCAATTTGAAGTCTTCCAATTTCGGATGAAGAATGAATATAATTCGGATGTTGTGATGGAACCGATGGGTGAAAAAATTGCCCGTTGGATCGATCCTGAGCAATTAGACGAGAAAATGTCCTCGTCACGGAACCTTTTGGTACGTGATCGTAGTGGGGCACCATTGTTCTTGTTTGAAAATCAATTTGCTGAGCGCTGGTTCAAACAGAAGTATCCCGATATTAAATTAACGGAAAAACTGTCTACGGATACTGTCGGGGCATAATAAAAAATCGTAGCCTTGCGATAATCCCTTTGTGGTTGTTAGATGAAATACAATAATTCATCTGATGATTATGGAGGGATTTTTGTATGTCCAGATCTAAGTTCACAGTTCTCGAGAAGCTCAATTTAATTGAAGATTATCAGCAGTCGGGGCTCCCTAGGGCTACTTATGAAAGGCGGCATGGGATCGGTAAAGATACACTTAGAAGTTGGTTGATACGTTATCAAAGAGATGGTCTAGAAGGTCTGCAAGAAGCAAAGAAGAATATTCACTATAGTAAGGAGCTGAAGCATACAGTTGTCTTTGCGTACTTAAATGGAGAAGGTACATTTGGTGAGTTGGCGGACAGATATGGTCTGCGTAACGCTACCCAAGCACAAAACTGGGTTACCAAGTATAATGAGGACAAACCTTTGACGGCATCGCCGTCCAGAAAGCGGGTCCCCACTATGCCTAAGAAGACAACTTTCGAAGAACGAATTGAAATCGTTGAGTACGTAGTCAAACATAAACATTCATACGCTGAGGCCGCAGAGCACTTTCAAGTCTCCTATCAGCAAGCACGATCTTGGGTGCTTAAGGCCAAGAACGGTGGTTATGAGGCCCTCGTCGATAACCGTGGTCATCACAGGGACGAGTCTGAATTGACTGATCTCGATAAGGCAAATCTTCGCATCCGCCAGCTGGAAGCTGAGCTTAAAGATAAAGAATTGGTGGAACAATTCGCAAAAAAATTGCTGGAACTTCAGCGCAAGGGGTGAATAAACAGCATCAACTGGCCTACGTCGCAATCAAAGAGGTCAGTCAAGGCAAGCGCGGTGCGCTTACCAAGTTATTAGCTGTTGTCGGCGTAAGCCGGCAGGCTTACTACAAAGGCTTAAAGCGTGAAGAAACAGCTTGGGAAGTTCGTGATCGTCAACTCAAGGAACGGATACAATACTGGTTTGATTTCCATCATCAGAGCATCGGTGCTGGGAATCTCTTAGTGAATCTACAGCATGATGAATCGATTACGTTTGAAGTGACCTATAAAATGGTTCGGCGTGTGATGCGAGAGCTTGGACTGAGGTGTCAGATTCGAGTCAAGAAACACAGTCGTCAAAAAGCTAGTGAGCAGTACGTCCAAGACAATGTCTTAAACCAAAATTTTGATACGGACGCGCCTAACAAAGTTTGGTTGTCCGACTCGACTGAATTGAGATTCGGCCCGAATGGTGAATACAAAATTCGACTGAGTGGCGTTCTTGATCTCTATGGACGCCTTCTCTTGGCACACAACCTTAGCATTACCGAAACCTCAGCTGCGGAAATCGAAGTGTTTCAACGTGCATTTGATCGTGTTGGAGACGTTCATCCATTGATTCATACGGATCGCGGCTCAGCTTATACATCTGGTGCCTTCAACAACTTTCTAGGCCGTTACGATGTGATACGCAGTATGTCTCGTCCAGGCACACCATACGATAACGCGCCGATGGAACGTTGGTGGAATGAGTTTAAATTGCGTTGGATGGAGCGTCATCCGATGCCTAAGACCCTTCAAGAACTCGAGAAGCTGGTTGAAGAAGGTATTGAATACTTTAATCACCACAACCGTTCGGCACAAAGAAACGGCCTCACTCCAGATGAATACTGGAATGAAGCCGCTTAGAAACAGATTCAATTTTTTATTATTTCATCTGTCAACTTGACAGGGCCTAGTGCACCTATAAAGGTTACGATTTTTTATTGCAGTCGTTTAATTGGCGATGTGAAGTCATGACCGGCTGATAGTAAACGTAGATAATGTTCTTCAAGCCAAGTATGATCCTCCAGTTCATACCACACACTGTTGTTCGATAGGATCAAACCATGAATGATGTTGACGATTTGCCCATGTTGCAAGTAATTCGCCGCATCGCCATAAGGCTGTGTCCAAGTACGTAAGGAGCGCTGTGGAATGAAATCGACGACCGCGCGCCGTGAACCCGGAATAACCGCTGCTTGTTGAAATAGTGGGGCCGCAATTACTTGCTGCTTTGGCTGCTGATAGTATTCAACACGTTCCGTATGGTCAGTTGCGATCCATTGTCCGCCTAAGTCATACCAAGTTTGCCGATCGGTGGTTTGAACTTTTTGGTAAACGCGCCAAATGGTATTAGTTGGTAGCTGTTGTGCTAATGCTGCCTTACCAGGTTCACGATAACTGGTAACTGGCATCGTTAGACGCACAAAGCCAGTTAAGTAACGATTAGCCCACCGAATGACTCGTGGTCGATAAGAATAAGTCACGATTTGTGTTTGTTCGCTGAAATGGCCTACCTGATTGGTAGTCACATGTTGAACGCGATAAAGTTGCGAATCGAGAAAATGGGTTTCATAATGTTGCCCCAGCTGCCCAACTAAATATTCTGGTGGTGTCAGTAAGTGATGATTTTCGTCAAAGTGAAAAACGATAACTGGCGCCGCTGGTTGTTGAGCGTAAATTAACTGGATAATGGCCCGTGGATAAACAAAATAACCATGATAATTTTCGATTCGGCTAATATAATAGTCATCAAATTGATGGACCGTGAATTTGAAAGCTTGGCCGCGCACGCCACTAATAATCTGTGGTTTAGCTAAGCGTTCACCGGTTTCTGTAAAGTAAAAAACGATCACAAAAGAATCGGGCTGAACATGAATACTAGGTTGATGATGACTTGAAATTGGCAGATAGGCTTGGCGAGTTGGTGAGGGTAGTAGAATTGGCCGCCGCCGCGCAATTGGTTGATAATCTGGTCCCATCGGTAGCTGTGCAGTTGCAACTTGCTGCTGAGGGTTAAAGAAAGCTTTGAGTCGTTTTAAAAAGTTCACTTGATTTAACCCTCCTATCTTTCTTTTTGCTTGGCTTTTTTAATACGTTCAGGCTGAGTTAGTGGTATAAACTAACTTAGCAATAGATTTCAAAATACTAGTGATTTAATGAAATTTCGGCTAATTTTTCGGAAGTGATCACGTTAAGCCCCGCTCGTGTCCGTTGTGCGAGTTGTTCAAGAACAAAATCAATCTCTGCAGGAGTAATGTTACGCTGTCGATTCGTTAATAGAATCTCGTCGTGGGTAGGGGCTTTTGAAAAGATAACTAATGTATCGGTCAAAGAAAAAATTTGTACACTAGTGGCATCGGTATTATTTAATTGACTAGTAACTAAGTTTTCGTAATCGGTAGTAACCTCTTGTAGTTGCATTAACGCGCACTTCCTTTATTAATATTTAGCGCTGATGAACCTAAATAATGATGACACTTACATTATAGTGGAATTTCACCCAAAACAAAATAAAATTCACGATAAAAGCATAATCGATCAGTTTTATTTACAAAAAAGGAGTGTGATATAAGGTGCCCAGCTACTACTTCACAGTAGCAGTTGATTTTCATACTGAAAATCCTTGATGTTTCGGACGTTGACCATTCTTGTGGTAAAAAACTTGCCGCAAGAAACATGGCAAGCGGAAAAAGTTGCCTTATGTCACACGTTTTGGCTATATTGTTTGGAAGTATAAAAAAAGAGTTGCGACATAAATTACTTATGTCGCAACTCTCTTAATCAACTGGCGCTAGTCGTCAGTTTTTTTATCTTCTGTTTTTGGTGTTGGTTCTGTTGGTTGGTAGGGACCAATTACGATTTGATCATCCTTAACGTTAGCCGATAACGACTTGGTCTCTGCATGATCCAAATAATAATCAGCGATTCGATCTTCGATTTGTTCTTGGATCACACGCCGTAATGGCCGTGCCCCCATTGCAGGGTTATAACCTAAGTCAACTAATTTTTCTTTAGCTGGTTGAGTGACGTGAATCGTCAAACCTTGATCAGCGGTCATCTGATTAACATCGTTCAACATTAAATCAACGATCTGAATCAAATCTTGTTTCTTCAACGCATTGAATTCAATAATATCGTCGAATCGATTTAAGAATTCAGGTTTGAAGTAATTAGATAATTGATCCAAAATTGAATGCGTGTTGCCAGAAGCAGAGGCACTGAAACCAACATTTGCTTCAGCGTCGCCCTGACCGGCATTAGACGTCATAATAATGATCGTATCCTTGAAGCTAACAGTCCGTCCTTGCGCATCGGTCAAGCGACCATCATCCAAAATCTGCAGGAACATATGCATAACATCAGGATGGGCTTTTTCGATTTCATCTAATAGGACCAAACTATATGGGTTACGCCGAACCTGTTCAGTTAATTGACCAGCTTCTTCGTAACCAACATAGCCAGGAGGTGAACCGATTAATTTAGACACTGAGAATTTCTCCATATATTCACTCATATCAAAGCGAATCATTGAATCCTCAGAACCAAATAGTTCAACTGCTAATTGCTTAGCCAATTCTGTTTTCCCGACACCAGTTGGACCAACGAAGAGGAAGGAGCCAATTGGCCGGCCAGATTTATTGAAGCCAATCCGGTTACGCCGAATTGCCCGAGCAACTTTATCAACCGCTTCAGTCTGGCCAATTACATGACTGTCCAAATCAGAAGCTAGAGTTTTGAGTTGCTTTTGTTCCTTACTGCGTAATTCACCAACAGGGATGTTTGTCTTTTCTTCAACGATCTGTTCCATGTCTTTAACACTAACTGCAGGTGTTTCTTCAGTGGACGTGTCGTCTTTTTGCATTTTTTCTAACTTGTTGACTTGGTCACGGTAATAAGCCGCTTTTTCATAGTCTTCTTGTTTCAATGCTTGTTGCTTTTGTTCTTCTGCTTGATCCATTTTTTCCTTGATCACTTTAGGATCAACGGTATCGATCGTTAAGTTCTTACGTGAACCAGCTTCATCGAGTAAGTCAATGGCCTTATCTGGCAAGTAACGATCCTGGATGTAGCGATTAGAAAGATTAGCAGCAGCTTCGATGGCTTCATCACTATATTTAACGTGATGATAGTCTTCATATTTCTTCTGTAAACCTTTCAGGATTTGAATCGTTTCTTCAACGGTTGGTTCATCGACCCGAACTGGTTGGAACCGCCGTTCAAGTGCGGAATCTTTTTCAATTTTACGATATTCATTTAGCGTCGTGGCACCCATTAATTGGAAATCTCCACGGGCAAGAGCTGGTTTCAAAACATTACCAGCATCCATACCGCCTTCAGCGTTACCGGCACCCATGATTTCATGAATTTCATCAATAAAGAGGATCACATTCGTATTTTTACGGACTTCATCCATTAATTGTTGCATCCGTTGTTCAAATTGACCACGGATACCAGTGCCTTGAACCAAAGAAACAACATCTAAACGAATGACTTCTTTACTTTGTAGTTTTTGTGGTACCTGACCGGCAACGATTTTTTGGGCTAGGCCTTCAACAACGGCTGTTTTACCAACCCCAGCTTCGCCAATTAGAACAGGGTTATTTTTCGTCCGCCGATTAAGGATCTCGATCACACGAGAAATTTCTTTGTCCCGGCCGATAACGGGATCGACTTTACCTTGGCGGGCAAGGTTAGTCAAATTGATCCCAAATTGAGCCAACAAGCCACCGCCGTTTTTATTGTTGCCACGGCCACCACCATTACGTCCAGCTTGAGTTTGCGGACCTTGTTCGAAACCCATTTGCTGGTTGGCATCCATGCCACCTTGACCCATAGCACGGAAAATGTCATCTAAATTACTAAAGCCAAAAGGATCACTAGGGCCTGCATTACGCACTTGGCCGCCTTGCTGCTGCTTTAATTGCTGATAACAATTCTGGCAGAGATCGATTTGCTTACGGGCGCCATTCACATTTGTGTACAAGTGAATCGTTGCCTCGTTTTTGCGACAATTTTGACACAGCATAGATCGCTTCACAACCTTTCGTACGAGTTCTGTATCGTAGCTCATTCTAAAAGATCAAAATTCGTTTGACCAACTTTGACCTTCAAACAGTATTATACCCCCCGACTTCTGAAATACAAGTGTTTGGCTCGCTTTTTTAGCAGAAAAATTTTTGAGTGCTAATTTGCGCAACTAAAAAATTTCGCTTACAATGTCAGTTTAGTATAGGTAAGGAAATGAGGCAAAAATTATGACCGATTATTTAACCCAGATCAAAGAATTAGCAACCGGTGAACGTAAGCAGATCGAGGTGAGACAAGCTGATTTTTACGCATTTCGGCGTGCTTGGTTGGAATTTCCACAACGGAAAAGTATTGTCGGTGAAGCACAGCGTGGTGGCGATGTCATCTATCATTTTGAAAAAGGGACTGAACAGTAGTCACATATCAATTTTCATACCAGTTTGCAAGCAAAAACGTCGGTAACAAGCCGGAAAATGGGCAAAAAAGGTTGTCGAACCGGTTGAAAAATGGTAGTCTTAAATGTTGAAAGGGCGACCTTGTTTTGTTGTCGATTAAAAGGAAAACCCTAACATAACTTTTAAACGCTAAAGGAGAATGATCAATCATGGAAAAACGCGATTTTCATATTATTGCTGAAACAGGTATTCATGCTCGTCCAGCTACATTGTTAGTACAATCAGCAAGCAAATTTAACTCAGATATCAACTTGGAATATAAAGGCAAGTCAGTTAACTTGAAGTCCATCATGGGTGTTATGTCACTTGGTGTTGGTAAAGATGCTGACGTTACAATTTCAGCTGAAGGTGCTGACGAAGCAGACGCCATTGCTGCAATTGCAGATACAATGACTAAGGAAGGTTTATCAGACTAATGACGGAAATGTTAAAAGGGATTGCTGCTAGTGACGGCATTGCTCGCGCAAAAGCCTACTTGCTTGTTCAACCTGATTTATCATTTTCTAAAAAGTCGATCGACTCGGTTGATGGTGAAGTTGCTCGTTTACAGGCGGCAGTGACAGCTTCAACAGAAGAACTACAAAAGATTCGTGATATTGCCGTCAAAAGCTTAGGTGAAGAAGAAGCTCAAGTATTTGATGCACACATGATGATTTTGGCTGATCCAGAATTTGTTGGTGCAGTTGAAACCGGCATTAAAAATGATAAAACCAATGCTGAACAAGTATTGCATGACGTTTCAACACAATTTGTTGAAATGTTTGAGGCAATGACTGATAACCCGTATATGCAAGAACGGGCAGCTGATATCCGCGATGTAACTAAGCGGGTTATGAGTCATTTATTAGGCGTAACTTTACCTAATCCTGCTTTAATCGATGAAGAAGTTGTTATTATTGCGCATGATTTGACACCAAGTGATACTGCGCAATTAAATCGTAAATACGTTAAAGGTTTTATCACTGACTTAGGCGGTCGGACCAGTCATTCAGCAATTATGGCACGCTCATTGGAAATTCCTGCAATCGTAGGGACGGAAAAAGCGACTGAAGTTGTGAATGAAGATCAGATGGTTATTGTTGATGGTAATACCGGTGACGCTTTACTTGATCCATCAGATGCTGATATTGCTAAGTATGACCAAGCAGCTAAGGACTTTGCGGCCCAAAAAGCTGAATGGGAAAAGCTAAAGAATGAACGGACTGTCACTAAAGACGGTAAGAATTTCATTACGGCAGCTAATATTGGTACCCCTGATGATGTTGTTGGTGCAACTGATAATGGTGCTGAAGCGGTCGGTTTATTCCGTTCTGAATTCTTATATATGGATTCAGCAGAATTACCAACTGAAGATGAACAATTCGAAGCTTATAAAAAAGCGCTCGAAGGGATGAATGGTAACCAAGTCGTTGTCCGGACAATGGATATCGGCGGGGACAAGCATTTACCTTATTTACCATTACCAGAAGAAATGAACCCATTCTTGGGTTACCGTGCAATTCGGATCAGTCTTGATCGTCAGGATATTTTCCGGACACAGTTGCGTGCTTTGTTGCGTGCATCTAACTACGGTAACTTAGCAATTATGTTCCCTATGATCGCAACCGTTAGTGAATTTAAGCAAGCGCGTGCAATCTATGATGAAGAACGGGCTAAGCTAGTTAAAGCTGGTACACCAGTTGCCGACAAGATCGAAGTCGGTATGATGATGGAAATTCCAGCAGCTGCTGTTATTGCGGATAAGTTAGCTAAGTATGCTGATTTCTTCAGTATTGGTACTAACGACTTGATCCAATATTCAATGGCTGCTGATCGGGGTAACGAACATGTTTCCTACCTATACCAACCTTATAACCCATCAATTTTACGTTTGGTTAAGCGGATCATTGATGCAGCGCATGCTGAAGGTAAATGGGCAGGTATGTGTGGCGAAGCTGCTGGCGACCCAATCATGGTACCATTATTGTTAGGCATGGGCTTAGACGAATATTCAATGAGTGCAACTTCAATCTTGAAGATTCGTAGCTTAATGCGGCAATTGGACACTAATGATATGAAAGCTTTGGCGGATAAAGCATTAACTGATGCGGAAACCAACGAAGCTGTCATTGCATTAGTTAAGTCAGTTACACAAGCTTAATTAACGTACAGAAGCGTCGAGTAATCGGCGCTTTTTTTGTGGATTGAAAGCTGTTGCGGACCGGTGACTGAAGGGGCTGACGCTTTTTTCTTATTGTTAGACGGATTACTGAGGAAAAACTCAGACTTTTGTGTGATTATTTTTTAGCTTTGTTTGGTTATAATTAGGTAACGTTGATTGGAGTGGGGGATTAAGGTGGCTGTTATTTGCGCTTTGGTTGCATTCCCACTATAATTAATCCAATAGACTGGTTTGGAAAGAAGGCAAATTGCGCGTGAACATTGGTATATTTACAGATACATACTTTCCACAGGTAAGTGGGGTTGCGACTTCGATCAAGACACTTCGTGATGAGCTTGAGCGTGAAGGGCACTCCGTTTACATTTTTACAACAACCGATCCGCATGTGGATAAGGACGAATTTGAACCGAATATTTTCCGATTTGCGAGCGTTCCTTTTGTTTCTTTTACCGATCGGCGAATTGCGGTACGCGGCTTATTTCATGCTTATCAGGTCGCACGTGATCTAGATCTTGATATCGTCCATACCCAGACTGAATTTTCGATGGGCTATATCGGTAAATTTGTGGCTAAAAATTTAAAAATTCCGTGCGTGCATACGTACCACACGATGTACCAAGACTATCTTCATTATATTTTAAATGGGAAGTTATTGCGGCCATACCACGTTAAGCAGGCAATGCGCGCTTATTTACATCATATGTATGGTGTGATTGCACCTAGTGAGCGTGTCGTAGCGACATTACAAAGTTATGGTGTTAAATCACCGATGCGCATCATTCCCACGGGGATCGATATTTCGCAATATGAAAATCCAGTTCCGGTTGAGTGCCGTAAGAAGTTAGGTATCAGCCCGGAGACACCGGTATTACTCTCGCTTAGTCGAGTAGCATATGAGAAAAATATTCATGAGATTATCGCGGCGTTACCACAAATTTTAGTTAAACAACCCACCGTACAATTAGTGATCGTTGGTGATGGGCCGGCGCGGGCTGATTTAGCTCAACAAGCGGAACAATTAGGGATTGCTGATCATGTTATTTTTACGGGTGAAGTACCCAATGATCATGTATCAGCGTACTATCACATGGCTGATCTATTCGTTTCGGCTTCGCACTCTGAATCGCAAGGGCTAACTTACGTTGAAGCGATGGCCAGTGGGTTAAAGGCGGTGGCAGCGGCCAGTCCGTACACTAATGAATTGTTGGATGATCCAGCGATCGGCACGACCTTTGAAAGCCAAGTGGAAATGGTCCATCAGATTTTGAATTATTTAGCTCATCCACAAAGTTACTCAGATCCAGCACCACGACAACAAAAGCTTTACTCGATTTCGGCGGAGCATTTTGCCGAGCAAGTAGTTCGTTTTTATCAAGATACACAGGTTTACTACGCTGAACGCCACCGCGATTCCGCGGATGTTAGCGATTAACAGCAATCTTTTATAATTGGAGATATAACTAGCATGTTAGACATACACATGTTTTCTACGGCCACTAAGGTCAAGGGACAAGGCGTTGGTAGTGCTTATATGGAGTTAGTCCAGCTACTGCAACGCCATTTTCAAAATGAATTTAAGGTCAGCATTAATCAATATGGTCGTTCAGATATTAGTCATTACCACACGATCAATTTTCGGTTTTTTCTCTCAACTTTTTTCCGGCGCCGAGGCCGTAAAATTGGTTATGTTCATTTTTTGCCGGAAACGCTAGAAGGTAGTTTAACGATTCCGCAGCCGTTTAAAGGGATTTTTTATCATTATGTGATCGCCTTTTATCGGCGGATGGATCACTTAGTGGTGGTTAATCCTAGTTTTATTCCTAAGCTGATCGCCTACCAAATTCCAGCTAACAAAATTACATATATTCCTAATTTTGTGTCGCGTAAGGAGTTTTATCCGCAATCACCAGAACAGATCACGGCGTTACGGCAGCATTATCAGATTCCAGCTGATCAGTTTGTGATCCTCGGTGCGGGACAGATTCAAGAGCGCAAAGGGGTTGACGATTTTGTCGAATTAGCTCGACGTAATCCCGATATTCAGTTTATTTGGGCCGGTGGTTTTTCTTTTGGCAAAATGACTGACGGTTATGAGCGTTACAAAAAAATCGTTGATACGCCCCCAGCAAATTTACGATTTACTGGGATCATCGAGCGGTCGGAACTGATGAACTTTTATAATCTAAGTGACTTATTCTTGCTGCCTTCCTACAACGAGTTGTTCCCGATGTCGGTATTGGAAAGCTTTGCTTGTGGGACACCAGTCTTGTTGCGTGATCTATCTTTGTATCGTGCGATCATTGCCGGTTACTACGTTGCTGCTACCGATGTTGACGATATGCATCAAAAAATCGCTGATCTGCGAGAAAAACCCGCTTCACTGGCTTATATGCAGCAACAAGCTCAGGCGGCGGCTGATTATTATTCAGAAGAGCGTTTGGTGAAAATCTGGCATCGTTTTTACGTTGAACAGGCTAAAGAGGGCTAGCCATGAGTCGAAAAAATATTGCAGTCCTAATTGGGATGTTGCTATTAGGCGGTGGCATTTTTGCCTACGAGTTGCGTACGGTGCGTTTGAGTCAATTATTACGCGAAATTGCACAACTTAATTGGTGGTGGTTATTGGTAGCAGCTGGGTGCATGGGCCTCTATTGGCTGATGGAAGCCTTTGTCGTTAAATTATTACTAAAGGGGCGCGTCGATCATTTTTCGTTTAAAAACGCGTTGCGGATACCGCTAGTTGAGCAGCTATTTAATTCATTGACGCCATTTTCTTCTGGTGGGCAACCGGCCCAGTTGATGGCGTTGATGCAATCGGGAGTCGATGGTGGCCGGGCTAGTTCATTACTATTGATGAAGTTTATTGTTTTTCAAGCAATGGTGTTGATCAACTTCATCTTGACCTTGGTTTTTGGCTTTAAGTTAGTTGCGGCTAAGTTCACTTATCTGGCTTGGCTAGTTGTTTTTGGTTTTCTGATTCACTTGGCGGTCATTACGGGACTACTACTGGTCATGTATTGGTACAATTTCACCAAAGGCTTGGTACGATTATTGTTACGGCCACTACATTGGGTAATGGCTGAGTCACGGGTCAATAAGTTAGAGGCAACTTTAAACCTTAAGATCGATAATTTTTATCGCGAAAGTTTGCGCATCAAAAATCAAACCGGCATGTTGATCAAAGCTAGCATACTGACTTTTATTCAATTGATCTTTTACTATAGCGTGCCGTATTTTGTGTTATTAGCCCTAGGGCTGCAGCCAAGCTTTATGGAAGTTTTAGTGATGCATATTATGATTGTCATGATCATTTCACTATTTCCGATCCCAGGCGGTTCTGGAGGCGCAGAGATCAGCTTCCGTGCGCTATTTGCGACCTTTGTTGTGGTAAATAGTAAATTAGTATTGGCGATGATCCTGTGGCGGTTTATGACTTATTATTTAGGGATGTTTATTGGCATCTTTGCTTTAGTCGTCAAGCCGGATAAAGTGAAAGAAATTGATTAGTGGCTTCGATAATATTAGAATTTCATGAAAAAGGTACCGCTAGAAGTTGGTTTAGTAGGCTATTGACCGAAAAAAACTAATATTTTTGAAATAACTGGCGCTGAAATGCTCACTTGGCCCGATTTTCTGGTATCATTATTGGGTAAAGATCGAATGAAGGGAGTCACGTCATGAAAAGCTCACAGCTAGTTGCGATCATCAGTCGTTTGGAAGCCATGCAGCAAGGTTCTGCGGACGATGAAGTCCGGACTCGCCGCTTTGAAAAAAATGGTGCCGAACGTGGTTTAGTCAGTTTTGACCCACAAACAGAAACTTACGAGTTAGAAGAATTAACTAATCATCAAAAATTTGAGTTCGATGATATTGATCTAATTGCGATGGAAATCTATGATCTGCTTGATGACTAATTAGTCTTCAAACGAATAAAACGAATCGACAGTCGTCAGCAAACTTATGTAGTATGGGTTTGTTGGCGGCTGTTTGTTACCAGATAAATAGGCGATTGAAATGTTTTGTCAATTGTCGCTAAATTATTTTTATTGCTGATTTAGTGTAAACATGGCAAAGAGTAGCTTATTCCGGATAGCTACACAATCCAAACGCTGCTTATTATTTTGCTAGGCTAGGTTCTATAAGCTGAGCTTTTTTAACATTCAGCAGTTAACAATATTAAATATTTCGTGAAGCTCGTGACCAGCAATTGTTTTTCGCAAGTAAATCCAGTATGATTTAAGAGACTTTGAATCGTATTTTATGTGACGGAGGTAAGTAATCATTATGGGGCAAGCTTTAAAGAAAGTGCGGTCGGGACTTAATACACGACTTGGCTTCTTTATCCTCGCAGTCTTACTGTTTAGTATCAAATCATATTTTGCATACAAAACAAAATTCAGCTTAGGGGTCAGTGGCGGGATGCAGGAATTACTGCTAGCGTTTAACCCGCTACCATTTGCTGTATTATTACTAGGACTAGCGTTATACATGCGCGGGCGTAAATCATATTGGTTTATGCTGCTGATCGACGCCATTATGGCGACTTGGCTATTTGCCAATATTCTCTATTATCGTGAATTCTCTGACTTTTTAACGTTTAACTTGATGAAGGGTTCTAGCGCCGTTTCGAATAACCTGAATCAAAGTATTGCTGGAATCATTCATCCGACTGACTTTTTAGTCTTTGCGGATGTGATCTTCTTGATCATTTTGTTAGCTTTCAAAGTGATTCGGATGGATACCAGAGTATTTAAATTGCGTTACGCTGCTTTAGTTTCTAGTTTGGCGGTCTTACTGTTTGGCGCTAATCTAAGCTTAGCGGAAACTGATCGCTCAGGCTTGTTGACCCGCACTTTTGATAATAACTATATTGTTAAATATCTTGGGTTAGAGGCGTACACCGTTTACGATGGGGTCAAAACGACGCAGAATAATGCTACCAAGGCTAATGCGGATAGTTCTGATTTAACCAGTGTACAGAATTTTCTATCCAAGAATCGAGTATCACCGAACGTGGAATACTCTGGTGTAGCTAAAGGCAAGAATGTTTTCATTATTCATTTGGAAAGCCTGCAGCAATTCATGATCGACTACAAATGGGATGGCCAAGAAGTCATGCCTAATATTGACAAACTCTATCATTCATCAGATACGCTAAGCTTCGATAATTTCTATAATCAAGTTGGCCAAGGAAAAACGGCTGATGCAGAAATGATGTTGGAAAATAGTTTATATGGATTACCAGAAGGCTCAGCGATGGTTATGGACGGTACAACTAATACGTTCCAAGCCGCACCAGCTATTTTAGGTCAAAATGGTTATACAACTGCAGCTTTTCATGGTGATGTGCCTAGTTTTTGGAATCGGGATAACACCTATAAATCATGGGGCTATGACTATTACTTCAGTAAGTCTTTCTTCCCGAATGCCGACAAGTCTAGCTATAACTTAGGCTATGGGATGAAAGATAAGATCTTCTTGCGGGATTCAGCACAGTATATCCAGCAACTACCACAACCGTTCTATGCTAAATTGATCACAGTTACCAACCATTACCCATACCTGATCGATTCACAGAACGAGTCGATTAAACCGTTCAATACCGGCGACTCAACTGTTGATTCTTATGTGCAAACAGCACGGTATCTGGATCAGGCGGTTGGAGAACTGATGACTTGGCTGCAAAAAACGGGGTTGGATAAAAACAGTATGGTGGTTCTGTACGGTGATCATTATGGGATTTCAAATAACCATAAACCTGCGATTGCTAAATTATTGGGTAAAAAGAAGGTCACTAACTATGATCTAGCTAATTTCCAGAAAGTACCATTTATGATCCATATGCCGGGGCTAAAGGGTGGAATCAACCACACTTATGGTGGTGAAATTGATGTTTTACCAACGTTGCTTAATTTATTAGGCGTCAAGAACTCGGATACGATTCAATTTGGGACCGACTTATTAGCGACTAATCGCAAACAGACGGTAGCTTTCCGTAATGGTGATTTTGCTTCACCAACTTATACAAAATATAATGGCGATTATTATGATAGTACGGGTAAACAACTTAAAAATTTAACAACAGCGCAGAAAAAGTCGATTGATGATATGCAAAACTACGTCACTAATACGCTATCTGCTTCAGACAAAGTGATCAACGGTGATTTACTACGTTTTTATCAACCAGAGGGCTTTAAAAAGGTCATTAAGGGTGCTTATAACTATAAGAAGTCAGCAGCCTTAAAACAGCTTAAAAAAGCGAATAAAAAGCAATCAACTAGTCTGGTTAGCAAAAATGGCGGTAAATCAACGATGAGCGAATATCAAACTGATGCACCAGAATTAAAAAAATAAAATTTTAACCGATAGATTCTTGATGATCTATCGGTTTTTTTATATCGTGAATAGTCATTGATTAGAGTTACAGGTTCTGGCAAACGATTAATTCCGATTTTTTATGCAAAACTAGCTTAAAAAGTTCGGATATAGGTTATTTGAGCCATATAAATTCATTCTTGACGCTACCGCGAAATGTTGATATAGTATTTGTTGTTGTCAGTTATAGCTCATGTCGTTGAAAAAAGTTTTTAAAACTTTTTGTTGACAGATCTTGCTTAACTTGATAAACTAATAAAGTTGTCACTTGTTGAGTTATTCATTCCTACTTGCATAAAGATGCAGAGGGAAAGCTTGATTTAACAAGGCATAACGAAATCGGAAATAAGCGTTTTGAATATTTATTCAAAAAAGTTCTTGACAAGCTTGGCTCGTCATGATAAACTGATTAAGTTGTGTTGAGCAACAAGGTAGACCTTTGAAAACTGAACAAAGTTTCGACAAATCAAATGTGTAGGGTCTTTATTTTTTACCGGCCTTCGGACTGGTTCGAGATAAAGCAAACATTTGCGAAGTCAATTCAATTTGAATTATAACTCGCTAGCAACAAAATCAATTGAGCAATCAATTTTCATTTTATATGAGAGTTTGATCCTGGCTCAGGACGAACGCTGGCGGCGTGCCTAATACATGCAAGTCGAACGCACTGACGTCGACCGAAGCTGCTTGCAGTGGACGTTGATTGACGTGAGTGGCGGACGGGTGAGTAACACGTGGGTAACCTACCCTTAAGTGGGGGATAACATTTGGAAACAGATGCTAATACCGCATAACCATTCAGACCACATGGTCTGAATGTAAAAGACGGCCTTTGGCTGTCACTTTTGGACGGACCCGCGGCGTATTAGTTAGTTGGTAAGGTAACGGCTTACCAAGACAATGATACGTAGCCGACCTGAGAGGGTAATCGGCCACATTGGGACTGAGACACGGCCCAAACTCCTACGGGAGGCAGCAGTAGGGAATCTTCCACAATGGACGAAAGTCTGATGGAGCAACGCCGCGTGAGTGAAGAAGGTTTTAGGATCGTAAAACTCTGTTGTTGGAGAAGAACAGGGACTAGAGTAACTGTTAGTCCTTTGACGGTATCCAACCAGAAAGCCACGGCTAACTACGTGCCAGCAGCCGCGGTAATACGTAGGTGGCAAGCGTTGTCCGGATTTATTGGGCGTAAAGCGAGCGCAGGCGGTTTTTTAAGTCTGATGTGAAAGCCTTCGGCTTAACCGAAGAAGTGCATTAGAAACTGGAAAACTTGAGTGCAGAAGAGGACAGTGGAACTCCATGTGTAGCGGTGAAATGCGTAGATATATGGAAGAACACCAGTGGCGAAGGCGGCTGTCTGGTCTGTAACTGACGCTGAGGCTCGAAAGTATGGGGAGCGAACAGGATTAGATACCCTGGTAGTCCATACCGTAAACGATGAATGCTAAGTGTTGGAGGGTTTCCGCCCTTCAGTGCTGCAGCTAACGCATTAAGCATTCCGCCTGGGGAGTACGACCGCAAGGTTGAAACTCAAAGGAATTGACGGGGGCCCGCACAAGCGGTGGAGCATGTGGTTTAATTCGAAGCAACGCGAAGAACCTTACCAGGTCTTGACATCCTTTGACCACTGTAGAGATACAGCTTTCCCTTCGGGGACAAAGTGACAGGTGGTGCATGGTTGTCGTCAGCTCGTGTCGTGAGATGTTGGGTTAAGTCCCGCAACGAGCGCAACCCTTATGACTAGTTGCCAGCATTTAGTTGGGCACTCTAGTAAGACTGCCGGTGACAAACCGGAGGAAGGTGGGGATGACGTCAAATCAGCATGCCCCTTATGACCTGGGCTACACACGTGCTACAATGGTCGGTACAACGAGTTGCGAACCCGCGAGGGTAAGCTAATCTCTTAAAGCCGATCTCAGTTCGGATTGTAGGCTGCAACTCGCCTACATGAAGCCGGAATCGCTAGTAATCGCGGATCAGCACGCCGCGGTGAATACGTTCCCGGGCCTTGTACACACCGCCCGTCACACCATGAGAGTTTGTAACACCCGAAGTCGGTGGGGTAACCCTTTTAGGGAACTAGCCGCCTAAGGTGGGACAGATGATTGGGGTGAAGTCGTAACAAGGTAGCCGTAGGAGAACCTGCGGCTGGATCACCTCCTTTCTAAGGAATAATTACGGAAACCTACACGATTTGTTTTGAAACTTTGTTTAGTTTTGAGAGGTTTACTCTCATACTTATATTAATTGGACGCTTTTTTTGGGCCTATAGCTCAGCTGGTTAGAGCGCACGCCTGATAAGCGTGAGGTCGATGGTTCAAGTCCATTTAGGCCCATTTCTAATTAATATGGGGGATTAGCTCAGATGGGAGAGCGCCTGCTTTGCACGCAGGAGGTCATCGGTTCGATCCCGTTATCCTCCATTAACAGCGAGAGCTGTTAAACGTTGTACTTTGAAAACTGGATATTCAATTTCTTTGTAATATATAAACCGAGAATTAACACTGCGTTTTAAAGAGTTTTTTAAGAAAGTATTTCTTAATCGCTAAACTCTAACCGTGATACCGTTAGGTATCAAGTAGGTTAAGTTAAGAAGGGCGCACGGTGGATGCCTTGGCACTAGGAGCCGATGAAGGACGGTACTAACACCGATATGCTTCGGGGAGCTGTACGTAAGCTTTGATCCGGAGATTTCCGAATGGGGGAACCCAGCCAACTTAGTCGTTGGTTACTCATAAGTGAATACATAGCTTATGAGAGGTAAACGTGGGGAACTGAAACATCTCAGTACCTGCAGGAACAGAAAGAAAATTCGATTCCCTAAGTAGCGGCGAGCGAACGGGGAACAGCCCAAACCATGATGCTTGCATTGTGGGGTTGTAGGACTGAACTTTGGAGTTACCAAAGTCGTTGATAACTGAGTCAGTTGGAATGCTGAACAAAACAGGGTGAAAGTCCCGTAAGTCAAATCAACGGCTCTTCGTTCAGGATCCTGAGTACGGCGGAACACGTGAAATTCCGTCGGAATCTGGGAGGACCATCTCCCAAGGCTAAATACTACCTAGTGACCGATAGTGGACCAGTACCGTGAGGGAAAGGTGAAAAGAACCCCGGAAGGGGAGTGAAACAGTTCCTGAAACCGTGTGCCTACAATTAGTTAGAGCCCGTTAATGGGTGATAGCGTGCCTTTTGTAGAATGAACCGGCGAGTTACGTTTGCATGCGAGGTTAAGCTGATAAGGCGGAGCCATAGCGAAAGCGAGTCTGAATAGGGCGTTTAGTATGTAGACGTAGACCCGAAACCAAGTGACCTACCCATGTCCAGGTTGAAGGTGTGGTAAAACACACTGGAGGACCGAACCCGTGTATGTTGAAAAATGCTGGGATGAGGTGTGGGTAGCGGTGAAATTCCAAACGAACTTGGAGATAGCTGGTTCTCTTCGAAATAGCTTTAGGGCTAGCCTCGGAATTGACCATCATGGAGGTAGAGCACTGTTTGGACTAGGGGCCCGTCTTGGGTTACTGAATTCAGATAAACTCCGAATGCCATTGATGAATTATCCGGGAGTCAGACAGTGAGTGATAAGATCCATTGTCGAAAGGGAAACAGCCCAGACCACCAGTTAAGGTCCCCAAATTTATGTTAAGTGGAAAAGGATGTGGGGTTGCATAGACAACTAGGATGTTGGCTCAGAAGCAGCCACCATTTAAAGAGTGCGTAATAGCTCACTAGTCGAGTGACCCTGCGCCGAAAATGTACCGGGGCTAAACATAATACCGAAACTGTGGATGACCACTTATGTGGTCATGGTAGGAGAGCGTTCTAAGGGCGTTGAAGGTTGATCGTGAGGACAACTGGAGCGCTTAGAAGTGAGAATGCCGGTATGAGTAGCGAAAGACAGGTGAGAATCCTGTCCACCGTATGACTAAGGTTTCCTGGGGAAGGCTCGTCCTCCCAGGGTTAGTCGGGACCTAAGCTGAGGCCGCAAGGCGTAAGCGATGGCCAACAGGTTGAGATTCCTGTACTAGTTTATTTTGTTTGAACGATGGAGGGACGCAGGAGGCTAAAGGATCCGCACGATTGGAAATGTGCGGCCAAGCAATAAGTCTTGGTGTGAGTCAAATGCTTGCACCTGTACGGACAAGTTGTGATGGGGAGCGAATTTAAGTAGCGAAGTCCTTGATGTCACACTGCCGAGAAAAGCTTCTAGTGAGAAATAAACTACCCGTACCGCAAACCGACACAGGTAGTCGAGGAGAGTATCCTCAGGTGTGCGAGAGAACTCTCGTTAAGGAACTCGGCAAAATGACCCCGTAACTTCGGAAGAAGGGGTGCTGATCTAACGATCAGCCGCAGTGAATAGGCCCAGGCGACTGTTTATCAAAAACACAGGTCTCTGCTAAATCGTAAGATGACGTATAGGGGCTGACGCCTGCCCGGTGCTGGAAGGTTAAGTGGATGAGTTAGTACTTCGGTACGAAGCCCAGAAATGAAGCCCCAGTAAACGGCGGCCGTAACTATAACGGTCCTAAGGTAGCGAAATTCCTTGTCGGGTAAGTTCCGACCCGCACGAAAGGCGTAACGATCTGGGCACTGTCTCGACGAGAGACTCGGTGAAATTATAATACCCGTGAAGATGCGGGTTACCCGCGACAGGACGGAAAGACCCCATGGAGCTTTACTGTAGCTTGATATTGAGTGTTTGTACCGCTTGTACAGGATAGGTAGGAGCCGTTGAAGCCGGAACGCTAGTTTCGGTGGAGGCATTGGTGGGATACTACCCTTGCTGTATGAACCCTCTAACCCGCGCCACTTAGCGTGGCGGGAGACAGTGTCAGGTGGGCAGTTTGACTGGGGCGGTCGCCTCCTAAAAAGTAACGGAGGCGCCCAAAGGTTCCCTCAGAATGGTTGGAAATCATTCATAGCGTGTAAAGGCATAAGGGAGCTTGACTGCGAGACTTACAGGTCGAGCAGGGACGAAAGTCGGGCTTAGTGATCCGGTGGTTCCGTATGGAAGGGCCATCGCTCAACGGATAAAAGCTACCCTGGGGATAACAGGCTTATCTCCCCCAAGAGTCCACATCGACGGGGAGGTTTGGCACCTCGATGTCGGCTCATCACATCCTGGGGCTGTAGTTGGTCCCAAGGGTTGGGCTGTTCGCCCATTAAAGTGGTACGCGAGCTGGGTTCAGAACGTCGTGAGACAGTTCGGTCCCTATCCGTCGCGGGCGTAGGAAATTTGAGTGGAGCTGTTCCTAGTACGAGAGGACCGGAATGGACATACCGCTGGTGTACCAGTTGTGCCGCCAGGCGCATCGCTGGGTAGCTAAGTATGGCCGGGATAAACGCTGAAAGCATCTAAGTGTGAAGCCCCCCACAAGATGAGATTTCCCATTCCTTTATGGAAGTAAGACCCCTGAGAGATGATCAGGTAGATAGGTTGGAAGTGGACGTGCCGTGAGGCATGGAGCGGACCAATACTAATCGGTCGAGGACTTAACCAAGTAGCATGTACGTAGTGTTAGTTTAAGGGCAAAGAAATGAATATCCAGTTTTGAGAGCGCAACGTTCTCAGAAAGTGGTGTGGTGGCGATAGCAAGAAGGATACACCTGTTCCCATGTCGAACACAGAAGTTAAGCTTCTTAGCGCCGAGAGTAGTTGGGGGAGCACCCCCTGCGAGGGTAGGACGTTGCCACGCACTTTTTCATTTGGAGGTTTAGCTCAGCTGGGAGAGCACCTGCCTTACAAGCAGGGGGTCACAGGTTCGAACCCTGTAACCTCCATTTGAGCCGTTAGCTCAGTTGGTAGAGCATCTGACTTTTAATCAGAGGGTCGACAGTTCGAGCCTGTCACGGCTCATTGCCAGTTTTAAATATTTTTGCGGGTGTGGCGGAATTGGCAGACGCACTAGATTTAGGATCTAGCGCCGTAAGGCGTGGGGGTTCGAGTCCCTTCACCCGCACTCGAGAGTTATGCCGACTTAGCTCAGTTGGTAGAGCATCTGATTTGTAATCAGAGGGTCGGGCGTTCGAATCGTCTAGTCGGCATTAATTGAATACATGCGGAAGTAGTTCAGTGGTAGAACATCACCTTGCCATGGTGGGGGTCGCGGGTTCGAATCCCGTCTTCCGCTTTAATAATATGCCGGGGTGGCGGAACTGGCAGACGCACAGGACTTAAAATCCTGCGGTGAGTGATCACCGTACCGGTTCGATTCCGGTCCTCGGCATTATTATTATGCACCCATAGCGCAATTGGATAGAGTGTCTGACTACGAATCAGAAGGTTGTAGGTTCGACTCCTACTGGGTGCATTGAGCGATTAGCTCATTAGTAACACATAAAAAGTTTCGGGAAATAGCTCAGCTTGGTAGAGCACCTGGTTTGGGACCAGGGGGTCGCAGGTTCGAATCCTGTTTTCCCGATTCACATATTTTTCTTGCGGAAGTAGTTCAGTGGTAGAACATCACCTTGCCATGGTGGGGGTCGCGGGTTCGAATCCCGTCTTCCGCTTGTTTTTTTGTTTAAAAATTGAATTCTCGGGAAGTAGCTCAGCTTGGTAGAGCACTACGTTCGGGACGTAGGGGTCGCAGGTTCAAATCCTGTTTTCCCGATTTATTCAACAGTCTAGTTTATGGGCTGCTTTTTTTTTCGCCCAAAAATAAAAACAACGTATTTCTTTGCAATTTTGGTAAATTCATCTATAATAATAGTCAATATTAGTCAAAGTTAAGGGTGAAGACGATGCAAGGGCGAAATATTTCTGATATTATTGAAGCCTACTTGAAAGAGATTCTGGCAGAGTCGGCGCGTGTTGAGATTAAGCGATCCGAAATTGCGGAGTTATTTAATTGTGTCCCATCCCAGATTAATTATGTGATTAAGACACGCTTTACTATTCAGCGTGGTTATTTGGTTCAAAGTAAACGTGGCGGCGGTGGCTATATCCGGATCGAAAAAGTAAAATTACTTGATGATCGTGATATGCTGGATACAATGATTCAACTGATCGGTGAACAAATTAATCAGCGTGATGCATTGTCATTGGTCCAGAAGCTTTATGATGATCAGGTGATCGAGCGTAAGGAAGCTAATTTAATTTTAGCGGCGACCAGTCGTGAGACACTCGCTGTTGCTGACCGTCAATTGGAGGAGCGGCTTCGGGCGCGTATTCTGATCGGTATTTTGAATCATTTACGATACGAACGTGAGTAAGCGAAAGTGAGGGACGCTTAATGGATAATTTATTTACGCCAAGCGCAAAAAACGTATTAGTGTTAGCACAAGAGCAAGCCAAATACTTCCGGCATCATGCGGTAGGCACTGAGCATTTGTTGTTGGCCTTAGTTATTGAAACTGATGGGATTGCTGGCAAAACTTTGCGGCAGTTATCAATCACTGATGACGATATTCGTGAAGAAATCGAACGTTTTACAGGTTATGGGGCTTCGGCTGAAACACAAAGCGATACCTATCTTCCTTATGCTCCTAAAGCTAAACAGATCTTATCGTATGCTGGTGATGAAGCTAAGCGGATGGGTGCCATGAAAATTGGTACGGAACATATTTTGCTTGGATTATTGCGTGAAGACGATATTCTGGCAGCACGAATCTTAACCAATCTAGGTTTGAGCTTAAGTAAAACTCGACAAATAATTTTGAAAAAATTAGGTGTGACGGATACTGCAGCTAAACGGCGTAATGCGCCACGTGGCCGCCAAGCACAAGGAAATAGCAGCGAAGGGACGCCAACTTTGGATTCATTGGCACGTGACCTAACTCAGCTAGCACGCGAGAATCAAATGGATCCAGTGGTTGGTCGTAGTAAAGAAGTACGTCGATTGATCCAAGTATTATCACGGCGGACTAAGAATAACCCAGTATTGATCGGTGAACCTGGTGTTGGTAAAACTGCCATCGCTGAAGGATTAGCGCAGAAGATCATTGCTGGTGATGTTCCTGATGATATGGCCAAGAAGCGGTTAATGATGCTAGACATGGGGTCCTTAGTTGCTGGGACTAAGTATCGTGGGGAATTTGAAGACCGGTTGAAAAAAGTTATTGATGAAATCTATAAAGACGGGCATGTTATCCTGTTTATTGATGAATTGCATACTTTGATTGGTGCCGGTGGTGCTGAAGGTGCAATCGATGCTTCTAACATCTTAAAGCCCGCATTAGCGCGTGGTGAGATGCAAGTGATCGGGGCAACTACTTTGGATGAATACCAAAAGTACATCGAAAAGGACGCTGCGTTAGAACGGCGTTTTGCAACGATCCAAGTTAACGAACCGACACAGGCAGAAGCAGAAGAAATTTTGCTAGGCTTGCGTAGTCGCTATGAAGAACATCATGGTGTAACCATTACTGATGAGGCCGTGCATGAAGCCGTTGTACTTTCGTCACGTTATATCAGTGATCGTTTCTTGCCAGATAAAGCAATTGATTTGATTGATGAATCAGCTGCATCCGTACGCCTAGATGCAGCAAGTAAGAAGACGCCAGAATCTAAACTGGAAACTGAATTAAATCAGTTAGTTAAAGATAAAGAAGCTGCAATTGAGGCCCAAGATTTTGAAAAAGCAGCTAGCATTCGTGAAAACGAAATGGCTTTGAAAGATAAGTTAGCAACTGAGCAAGCAGCTGCACCAACTAATGGTGTGCGTAAAGACGTTAAAGTCACGCCTGATGATATTGCGACAGTTGTTTCACAATGGACTGGTGTGCCATTGACCCAATTGCAAAAGAGCGAAACAGAACGTTTGATCAACTTAGAAAAGGTTCTGCATAAGCGTGTTATTGGACAGGAAGAAGCAGTTTCGGCTGTTTCACGGGCAATTCGGCGTGCACGCAGTGGTTTGAAAGATCCACAGCGGCCAATCGGTTCGTTTATGTTCCTAGGGCCAACTGGTGTTGGTAAAACAGAATTGGCCAAGGCTTTAGCCGAGGCAATGTTTGGCTCGGAGGATAATATGATTCGGGTCGATATGTCCGAGTATATGGAGAAGTATTCAACCTCGCGGCTAGTCGGAGCACCTCCTGGCTATGTTGGCTACGAAGAAGGCGGTCAGTTAACTGAAAAGGTACGGCAGAAGCCTTATTCTGTAGTCTTACTTGATGAAGTTGAAAAAGCCCATCCTGATGTCTTCAATATTTTGTTACAAGTCTTGGATGATGGTTATTTAACTGATTCTAAAGGTCGGCGGGTTGATTTTCGGAATACGATTTTGATCATGACTTCTAATTTAGGGGCCACTGCATTGCGGGATGAAAAATCAGTTGGTTTTGGTGCCCAAAAGGTTCAGCAAGATTACAAAGCAATGCGTAGTCGTATTTTAGAAGAATTAAAGAAGTCATTCCGGCCTGAATTTATCAATCGGATCGATGAAGTGGTTGTCTTCCATTCCTTAACTAAGCCAGAATTACATCAGATCGTGAAGATTATGGCCAAGAATGTGTTGAAACGGCTGCACGATCAAAATATTGATGTTAAGATTACGCCAGCAGCGATCGATGTGATCGCTAAAGCTGGGTTTGACCCTGAGTACGGGGCACGGCCAATTCGACGTGCCATCCAACAACAAGTTGAAGATCGATTAAGTGAAGAATTGCTTTCCGGTCATATCAAAGTTGGCGAGTCGGTGACGATCGGCGCACGTAAAGGTGAGATCACGGTCAATGTCCGCGACTCAGAAACAGATACGACGCCGACCGTTAAAGCTTAAATTGTAGTAATGAAAGTTGTCGCGTAGTTTACGACAACTTTTTTTGTGGCTTCAGATCATGAAATAGTGGTAACGCCTAATTCTTTTTTCATTTCGGCTGTGGTATGCTGAAACCATATATTGATGAGAGAAAGAAGCGAATTTTTTGATTAATCTGATTGCAACTGCAGCTTCGCGTAAGCAAGCAAGCCAACTGCTAGCTGCAGGTATTGATACATTATACGTAGGCGAGGATTATTTTGGCTTACGTTTACCACATAGTTTTGAACGTGCGGAACTAACAGAGCTCGTTGATCTAGTACATCAAGCTGGCAAGAAAGTGACAGTAGCGGTCAATGCGTTGATGCATAACGACCGGATCAATAAAGTTGGTGATTACCTCTACTTTTTAGCTGAGTTAAAAGTGGATCAGATCACAGTCGGCGATCCTGGCGTTGTTTATTTATTACAGCAAGAAAAATTACCGCTGCAATTTATTTACGATAGTGAAGTGCTGATGACTAGTTCGCGACAAATTAATTTTTGGGCGCGCCATGGTGCTATTGGTGCAGTTTTGGCCCGTGAAGTACCTTATGGTGAATTGGTCAAATTAGCGCCAGAACTAAAGATTCCGGCAGAGGTCCAAGTTTATGGGGCAACTTGTATCCATCAATCGGGCCGTCCGTTAGTTCATAACTATTTTAGTTTTGTTCAGGAACATCAAGATCGGGCTGATCGTCAACGTGGCTTGTTTGTTTCTGCACCACACAAACCGGAAACACATTATTCAATTTATGAAGATATTAATGGGACACATTTGTTTGCCAACAATGATCTTAATCTGATGGGGAAGTTACCTCAACTGCAAACATTAGGGTTAACTAATTGGAAGCTTGATGGTTTGTTTGCCGGTGAAGCTGAATTTGTAACGATTGCAAGGCAGTTCGTTCAGGCTAAGCAGGCGTTATCTGCTGGTGAATGGACGCCAGACCTAGCCGCGACACTAAGTGCAGCCGTTGTTGCGCAACAACCAGCCGAACGTGGTTTAGATACTGGTTTTTATGATATAGATCCAAGTGAGGTGCAATAATATGCGAGTAATTACAGATAAACCAGAAGTTTTAGCACCAGCGGGAACGTTGGAAAAATTAAAAGTGGCCATCAATTATGGAGCCGATGCGGTTTATATTGGCGGTGATGCTTATGGACTACGATCACGTGCAGGTAATTTTTCATTTGATCAGATGCGTGAAGGGGTAGCATATGCTCAGGCACACAATGCCAAAGTTTACGTGGCGGCTAATATCGTTGCCCATGAAGGTGATACCGCTGGAGCAGGTCAATTTTTCCGGACATTGCGCGATATTGGCATCAGCGCAGTGATCGTATCTGATCCTTCATTGATCGAGATCGCAATCACTGAAGCACCTGGCTTACCAGTGCATTTGTCCACACAGGCTTCAGCGACTAACTATGAAACCTTGAACTTTTGGCAAGCAGAAGGCTTAGAGCGTGTTGTCTTAGCACGTGAAGTGGGTATTGAGGAGATCAAAGAAATGCGGCGCCATACTGACGTTCAGATCGAGGCCTTTATTCACGGTGCTATGTGTATCGGCTATTCGGGGCGTTGTGTGTTGTCGAATCATATGTCGATGCGCGATGCTAATCGTGGTGGTTGCGCACAGAACTGTCGCTGGAAGTATGATTTATTTGAAATGTCTGGTGGCGAGAAACAGTCACAATTGGAAAATGGCGAGGCTTTTTCAATGAGTGCCGTTGATATGGCGATGATCGAACATATTCCAGATTTGGTTGAAGCCGGAGTTAATAGTTTTAAGATCGAAGGCCGGATGAAGTCGATCCATTACGTCTCCACGGTGGCAAATGTTTATCGGCAAGCAGTGGACAGTTATTGTGCTGACCCTGATCATTATGTTTTGAAGCGTGAATGGGTCGATGAATTATGGAAGGTTGCACAACGAGAAATGTCAACTGGCTTCTATTATGGCACGCCAACGGCTGATGATGAATTATTTGGTAAGCGGCGTAAACGGCCACAGTATGGGTTCGTCGGTGAAGTTTTAGATTATGATGCTGAACGTAAAGTGGCCATCGTGCAACAACGGAATAATTTTGGTGTTGGCGACAAAATTGAATTCTACGGACCGCACTTTACCCATACAGAGCAAGTGGTTGAACGTTTATGGGATCAAGACAATGATATTTTATATCGCGCCCCGGATGCTATGATGATCTGTCAACTGCCAGTTAAACAACCGGTTAAGGCAGGCGATATGATTCGGAAACAGCGGTAATGTATGTTCAATCAGTTCGTGCAATATGCTGATATCTGAGATTTTCGTTCCAAAAATCAGCAGTAGTAGGCTGCATTTTATGATCTGAGCGCTTTTGAAAACACTTTGGGTTGACAATCTTTAAATAGGCGTGTAAGATAAGAATTTGCTAAAAACTGTGGAATAGTCTAGCCTGCGATCTATTGTCCGTAGGCGGCATATATAGAAAAAAACAAAAGTAGTCGACAAATATCGAATGATAGCGTCCTATTTTTGGTTTTTTTTTGCCGAAAAACGACTCAGATTAGCAAATGTAATTTTTATTTAATATTTGTAACAGTAATGTCATATTACGCTAGACGCTACAGAAACCATAGAAGGAGTGAACAATTTGGCAGGCCATTTAGTTAAATACGGTAAACACCGCACTCGTCGTAGTTATTCACGAATTAAAGAAGTGTTGGATCTCCCTAACTTGATCGAGATCCAAAGTAATTCGTATAACTGGTTCTTGGACGAAGGCTTGAAAGAAATGTTCAACGATATCATGCCAATTGATGATTTCGCTGGCAATTTGTCCTTAGAATTTGTTGATTATGAATTATTAGAACCTAAGTATACGGTGGAAGAAGCTCGGCAACATGATGCCAACTACTCTGCACCATTACACGTTACGTTGCGTTTAACTAACCATGAAACTGGCGAAATTAAATCACAGAACGTTTTCTTTGGTGATTTTCCGTTAATGACCGACCAAGGTACCTTTATTATCAATGGTGCTGAACGGGTTATCGTTTCCCAGTTAGTTCGTTCACCAGGGGTTTATTACAACAGTGAAGTGGATAAAAATGGTCGTACAATTTATGGTACAACTGTTATCCCTAACCGTGGTGCTTGGTTAGAATTAGAAACTGATGCTAAAGATATTTCATATGTTCGAATCGACCGGACACGTAAGATTCCGATGTCTGAATTAATTCGTGCTTTAGGCTTTGGTTCCGATGACGATATTATCGGCATGTTAGGTAATAACGAAAGCTTAATGTTAACGATGGAAAAAGACGTCCATAAGAATGCGGACGATTCGCGTGTTGAAGAAGCCTTAAAAGATATCTACGAACGACTACGCCCAGGTGAACCAAAAACTGCCGATAGCTCACGTAGTTTATTGAATGCGCGCTTCTTCGATCCGAAACGTTATGATTTAGCAGCGGTTGGTCGTTACAAGATCAACAAAAAGTTATCCTTAAAAACACGCTTGTTGAACCAAACTTTGGCGGAAACATTAGCTGATCCAGATACTGGTGAAGTTATTGCCCAAAAGGGTGATGTAGTTGATCGTCAAGTAATGGAAAAATTAAGCCCATACTTGGACCGTGAAGACTTTATGACCACCACTTACACACCATCTGATGAAGGTGCAGTTACAGATCCAATGACGCTACAAACAATCAAGGTTGAATCAAAACGCAATCCTGAAACAGTTGTACCGATCATTGGTAATGGTCATATTGAATTAAGCTGGAAACATATTCGTCCTGCCGATATTATTGCTTCAATGAACTACTTCTTGAACTTACAAGAAGGTATTGGCTCAACCGATGATATCGACCATTTGGGTAACCGGCGTATTCGTTCAGTTGGTGAGTTATTACAAAATCAATTCCGAATCGGGTTATCACGGATGGAACGTGTGGTTCGTGAACGGATGTCAATTCAAGACACTAGCACAGTTACACCGCAACAGTTGATCAACATTCGGCCAGTTGTCGCTTCAATCAAAGAATTCTTTGGTTCTTCACAATTGTCCCAGTTTATGGATCAAACGAATCCATTAGGTGAATTAACGCATAAGCGTCGTCTATCAGCCTTAGGCCCTGGTGGTTTAACTCGTGATCGTGCCAGTTATGAAGTCCGGGATGTGCACTACACCCATTATGGTCGTATGTGTCCAATCGAAACACCTGAAGGTCCTAACATTGGTTTGATCAATAGTTTGGCTAGTTACGCCGTTGTTAATAAGTATGGTTTTATTGAAACACCATATCGCCGTGTTGACTGGAATACACATAAAGTTACTGATAAGATCGACTATTTAACTGCCGATGAAGAAGATAACTATGTTGTTGCTCAGGCAAACTCGTTGCTAAACGAAGACGGCTCATTTGTTGATGACACCGTATTGGCTCGTCGTGAAGAAGATAACTTGGAAATTTCCGTTGATCGTGTCGATTACATGGACGTTTCGCCTAAACAGGTTGTCGCTGTTGCTACTGCCTGCATTCCTTTCTTGGAAAACGATGATTCTAACCGTGCCTTGATGGGTGCTAACATGCAACGTCAGGCCGTTCCTTTGATCAATCCACATGCACCATTAGTTGGGACTGGTATGGAATATAAAGCGGCTCATGACTCAGGGACTGCTGTTGTTGCTAAGAACGCTGGTACAGTTGAATATGTTGATGCTAAACAAGTTCGTGTTCGGCGTGAAGATGGTTCATTAGATAAATATGATTTAATGAAATATCGTCGTTCAAACTCAGGTAAGAGTTATAACCAACGTCCAATCGTTAAACTTGGCGATCATATTGACGTTAGCGAAATCTTAGCTGATGGTCCAGCCATGGAAAATGGGGAACTTGCCTTAGGTCAGAACCCAATTATTGCCTTCATGACTTGGAATATGTACAACTATGAAGATGCAATCGTCTTATCCGAAAAATTAGTTCGCGAAGATGCTTATACGTCGATCCATATTGAAGAATATGAATCAGAAGCACGTGATACTAAATTAGGACCTGAAGAAATTACCCGTGAAATTCCTAACGTCGGTGAAGATGCGTTGAAAGACCTCGATGAATTCGGGATCGTCCGCATTGGTGCTGAAGTTAAGGATGGCGATTTGTTAGTCGGTAAGGTGACACCTAAAGGGGTTACGGAACTTTCTGCAGAAGAACGGTTATTGCATGCAATCTTCGGTGAAAAAGCGCGTGAAGTCCGTGATACGTCACTCCGTGTACCTCATGGTGGCGGTGGGATTATCCAAGACGTTAAGATCTTTACCCGTGAAGCTGGTGATGAATTATCACCTGGTGTTAATATGATGGTTCGTGTTTATATCGCCCAGAAACGTAAGATCCAAGTCGGCGATAAAATGGCCGGCCGTCATGGTAACAAAGGGACGGTTTCAATCGTTGTCCCTGAAGAGGATATGCCATTCTTACCAGATGGTACGCCAGTTGATATCTGCTTGAGCCCAATGGGTGTGCCTTCCCGTATGAACATCGGTCAGGTGATCGAATTGCATTTAGGGATGGCCGCACGTAATTTAGGTATTCATGTAGCAACACCTGTCTTTGATGGTGCACAGGATCAAGATATCTGGGCAGCCGTTAAGGAAGCCGGCATGGATGACGATGCGAAGTCAGTTCTTTATGATGGCCGCACCGGTGAACCATTTGCTAACCGTGTTTCTGTCGGGGTTATGTACTACATGAAGTTAGCCCACATGGTTGATGATAAGATGCATGCTCGTTCGATTGGACCTTACTCATTAGTTACGCAACAACCATTAGGTGGTAAAGCCCAATTTGGTGGTCAGCGTTTCGGTGAAATGGAAGTTTGGGCCCTTGAAGCTTACGGTGCAGCTTATACCTTACAAGAAATCTTGACTTACAAGTCTGATGACGTGGTTGGTCGTGTCAAGACCTACGAAGCCATTGTCAAAGGTGAACCAATTCCAAAACCAGGTGTTCCGGAATCATTCCGTGTCTTGGTCAAAGAATTACAATCACTTGGTCTAGATATGAAAGTCTTAGATGCTGACAAGCAAGAAATTGAATTACGCGACATGGACGATGAAGACGATGAAGTCGTTAGCGTCGATGCTTTGAGCAAGTTTGCCAAAGAGCAAGAAGCACAAAAGGCAAAGAAGGCTGCAGAAGAAGCAGCTAATGCTAGCGGCGACAGCGACAACAAATAGGAGGTCAGCTAAGTGATAGACGTCAATAAATTTGAGAGTATGCAGATTGGTTTGGCATCTCCCGATAAAATTCGTAGTTGGTCTTATGGCGAAGTAAAAAAGCCTGAAACGATCAACTACCGGACACTCAAACCAGAGCGTGATGGTTTGTTCGACGAACGTATCTTCGGACCAACCAAAGACTGGGAATGTGCCTGCGGTAAGTACAAACGGATCCGTTACAAGGGGATCGTCTGTGACCGTTGTGGTGTCGAGGTTACCCGCTCTAAAGTACGTCGTGAACGGATGGGTCATATTGAATTAGCTGCCCCCGTTTCACATATCTGGTACTTCAAAGGTATCCCTAGCCGGATGGGCTTAGTTTTAGACATGAGCCCACGTGCCTTAGAAGAAATCATTTATTTCGCATCATATGTCGTTATCGATCCTGGCGACACAGTATTAGAAAAGAAACAATTACTGACTGAACGTGAATATCGTGAAAAATATGACCAATATGGCAAAGGCTTCAAAGCAGCAATGGGCGCTGAAGCCATCAAGGAATTATTAAACGATGTTGACCTTGAAAAAGAAGTCGGTGAATTGAAGGAAGATTTGAAGACTGCCCAAGGCCAAAAGCGGACACGTGCCGTTCGTCGCTTGGACATTTTGGAAGCTTTCCGTCAATCTGGTAATGAACCAAGTTGGATGGTTATGGATGCAATTCCTGTCATTCCACCTGATTTACGGCCAATGGTTCAGTTGGAAGGTGGTCGTTTTGCGACTTCCGATCTGAACGACTTATACCGGCGGGTTATTAACCGGAATAACCGTTTGAAGCGTTTATTGGACTTAAATGCACCAAATATTATCGTACAAAACGAAAAGCGGATGTTACAAGAAGCCGTTGATGCGTTGATCGATAATGGTCGCCGTGGCCGTCCCGTAACGGGTCCTGGTAACCGTCCATTGAAGTCACTTTCCCATATGTTAAAGGGTAAGCAAGGACGTTTCCGTCAGAACTTGTTAGGTAAGCGTGTCGATTATTCTGGTCGTTCGGTTATTGATGTCGGCCCTACCTTGAAGTTCTATCAATGTGGTTTACCACGTGAAATGGCGTTGGAATTATTCAAGCCATTTGTTATGCGCGAATTGGTTAAACGCGAATTAGCTTCTAACATTAAGAACGCTAAGCGTAAGATCGATCGCCGTGATGATGATATCTGGGATGTTTTAGAAGACGTGATCAAGGAACATCCAGTTCTATTGAACCGCGCACCTACATTGCATCGTTTGGGTATTCAAGCGTTCGAACCTGTCTTGGTTGATGGTAAGTCAATTCGTTTACACCCATTGGCTTGTGAAGCTTATAATGCCGATTTTGATGGTGATCAGATGGCGATCCACGTGCCTTTATCTGATGAAGCACAAGCAGAAGCTCGTTTGCTGATGTTAGCTGCCCACCATATCTTGGCACCTAAAGATGGTAAGCCAATCGCAACACCTTCACAGGACGTTGTGCTAGGTAACTACTTCTTAACTTCTGAAGAAGCAGGGGTTATCGGTGAAGGTATGATCTTCAAAGATAGCAATGAAGTTTTGATGGCCTTACAAAATGGTTATGTGCAATTGCATACTCGGATCGGTTTGGCAACCAACTCATTACCTGACAAACCATTTACGCCAGAACAACGGCAAAAAGTGATGTTGACATCAGTTGGTAAAGTCATGTTCAACGAGATCTTGCCAAAGGATTTAGTTTACTTGAACGAACCAACTAATGGTAACTTGATGGAAGGTATCGACGACAAATTCTTTGTTGAACCTGGTACTGACGTTAAAGCTTTGTTAGCTGATCGTGATTTGATTGCACCATTTGGTAAAGGCTTCTTAGCTGATATCATTGCCCAAGTCTTTAATGTTTATCGGGTAACGGAAACTTCTGAACTACTTGATCGGATGAAGACTTTAGGTTACACGCAGGCAACCAATTCTGGGATCACAGTCGGTGTCGCCGATGTCAAAGATTTACCAGAAAAACCTGCTTTGGTGGCTGATGCACATAAACAAGTTGCAACGATCACTAAGCAGTTCCGTCGTGGTTTGATCACCGATGAAGAACGTTACCAACGTGTTATCGGCGTTTGGAACGGTGTCAAAGATCAGATCCAGAAACGACTAATGGACAACATGCCAGCTAATAACCCAATCTTCATGATGAGTGATTCTGGTGCCCGTGGTAACGTGTCTAACTTTACACAGTTAGCCGGTATGCGTGGCTTGATGGCCGCACCTAATGGTCAGATCATGGAATTGCCTGTCATTTCTAACTTCCGTGAAGGCTTATCCGTCATGGAAATGTTTATCTCGACCCATGGTGCCCGTAAAGGGATGACCGATACGGCGTTGAAGACCGCTAACTCCGGTTACTTAACTCGTCGTTTGGTCGATGTAGCTCAGGATGTCATCATTCGTGATGAAGACTGTGGTACTGATCGTGGTTTAGATGTTTCTGCCATTACAGAAGGTAACGAAGTGATCGAACCGTTATACGATCGTCTCTTAGGTCGTTATACGATGAAGTCAGTCTTTAATCCTGAAACTGGGGCAGAAATCGTTGGTAAGAACGTTATGATCGACGAAGTCATTGCACAACAAATTATTGATGCTGGCGTTAAAACTGTCACAATTCGTTCGGTCTTCACATGTAACACTGAACATGGTGTCTGCAAGTATTGTTATGGTCGTAACTTGGCAACTGGGGAAACGGTTGAAGTTGGTGAAGCAGTAGGTACTGTCGCTGCGCAATCAATCGGTGAACCTGGTACTCAGTTAACCATGCGTACATTCCATACCGGTGGTGTTGCCGGGGGCGATATTACCCAAGGGTTGCCGCGTGTGCAAGAAATTATGGAAGCACGTAATCCTAAAGGTTTGGCGACTATTACTGAAGTTACTGGTGAAATTACGGCAATCGATGAAAATCCTGCTGATCACACGAAAGAAATCACGGTCCAAGGTGAAACGGATACGCGGACTTATAGCGTACCATTTACCGCACGTGTACGAGTTCAAGAAGGCGACTATATCCATCGCGGTGAAGCTTTAACTGGTGGTTCAATTGATCCTAAACAGTTATTGCAAGTTCGCGATCGGCTTTCAACGGAAATCTACATGTTACGTGAAATCCAACGTGTTTACCGGTCACAGGGTGTTGAAGTGTCTGATAAGCATATGGAAGTTATGGTTCGGCAGATGTTACGTAAAGTTCGGATCATGGATCCAGGCGATACCGACATCTTACCTGGTACTTTAATGGATATTGCCGACTTCAAACGTCAAAACTATAAGACTTTGATCTCCGGTGGTATTCCTGCGACTTCACGGCCAGTCTTGTTAGGGATTACTAAGGCAGCCTTGGAAACAAATAGTTTCTTATCTGCGGCTTCCTTCCAGGAAACAACGCGTGTCTTAACTGATGCGGCAATTCGTGGTAAAAATGATCCATTACTTGGTTTGAAGGAAAATGTTATTATCGGTAAGATTATTCCTGCTGGTACTGGTATGGCGAAGTATCGTCATATGGAACCAAAAGGCGTCGGTGCCGTATCACAAAATGTCTACTCAATCAGTGATTTAGAAGAGAAGATGGCAAGTGATAACAAGGACCAATCCAAATAAAGTAAATTAAGAGAGCGACTTTTGAACTGCAGTAATGCAGCGCAAAAGTCGCTCTTTTGTATAGCTAAAATATTAAAGGACTGGAAACGCCTTCGGACTTAGATTAGAATAATAAACTAAGTCGTGAAAGTTCCAATTCGAGTAATCCCTTAGTCCACCAAGCTTTACAGCCTAAAAATTAACCTTCAACTATTGCTCATGCTCAGCGTGATCAGCGCCGAAGTTTGAATCGATAAGCCATTTAAAAATTGGTCAATCAGTGTCTTGATCTGCGCAGTCATTTTTGCAGGTGATTTAGTCACCTTTAGGTTAGTCAACTCACCTAGTAACTGGCCGATTGCAGTCGCCAGATCAATGATCGGCAGTAAGGTATCCAATTGATAGAAAATATCGCCAATCGTTGGGTCGCCTGGTTGGCGCCGCTGTTGCCAAGCCAACAGATCATAGGTCATCATGGTCACAGCCATATGCGCACAAAGCCCGTCATAATCCTGGATCTGAGTCTGATCAAGGCGTAAATATTGTTTGGCGGCCTTAAAATAGTTCTCAATCTGCCAACGGCGACTATAAAGTTGAATGATCGCTGCCGGGGTCAGATTGGTTTTTGTGGTCGCTAACACCAGGTAGTCGTTGGCGCAATGGCGTTTAGCGACAAAAACTAAGCGTAACGGTAACTTTGCGGTAGCGGTCTGAACCACGCAACTATATAAATAGTCGGCTCGTGGTTGACGATGCGATTGACGTAAGTACTGATAGAGCGTTTTGACGGTGTATTGGCGGCCACGATAGCGGTAATAGATCTTCTTGGTCCGTTTAAGCATGCCAATACCGATCAACTTTTGGTCGTTTAACGCCGCAAACATTTTAGGCGAGGTAAACCAACTATCGAATAGCACATATTTAGCTTTGAGCCCATTTGCCCGCGCTTGCTTGATCAGTTCTAGTGCGACCGCTGGCATTGGCCGCATCGCTTGGGCCCGCCGTTGTCCGGCTAAGGTGCGTTGATCTAAAGTTTTAGCTGGTGTGCCCACCCGATTACGTGCTTTCTGTGACGACAAAACTGCCGTCGTGACTGGCAACACGAGCTGGCCGTTACTCCAAGCCAAGGTCAAACCACGGTAACCTTTTAAGTAGCGTTGCCGATCATGATCGAAGGTGTTGGCTAAAAGCTCGGTTTGTTTCGCATTCAGTCGTGAGATCAGGGTGTCATCAATGATCAGCGCACCACTTTTGCGGGCGTCGAGCCACTGTGCTAGGCCAGTAATCACCCGTTGTGCCAATAAACAACTAAGCCGTTGCCAATTGATCCGACCGTCATTCAAGATATTGTAGACCGTGCGTTTGGTACACATGCCTGGTGCTTCTGCTCGGTAAAGTGTCCGCCGCTGGAAAATAACCTTGAGTAACCAAATCAAGATTGCAGTTAGTGAAACGTTAGAATGGCGGTGATCATTGAGCAAGCGGACCAAAGCTGGTAGGTGCGCCAAGGCACAAAATTGGGTAATTATTTTAAAACTTGATTTTTCAATTTTATTTTGCGGTATACTAGCCATAGCACAAGCACTCCTTTGTATCGTGGTTTAGACGACTCAAGTATACTTCAAGGAGCTGCTTGTGTTTAATTTTGGGCTAAAATAACCTAGTGCAATCAGGGTTTAGCTGGGTTTTGAACTTTCACGGTTTAGATAATAAAGATATCGGTTATACAAAGTTATAATATAAAATGCGCGCGTTTTATAATCAAGTTAGCCAATTAGATCCGGCTAATTGAAAAAATAAAAAACACCAAGACAAATCTCTGTTATCATTGATGTTCCAACACAAAAATGAAAGAGGTTATTGTCTGGATGCAAGAACAGAATACCACAGTCCGAGAAAAAGGTCACCACCTAACTTCATTTGAGCGCGGCAGAATCGCCACGCTACACAGCCAAGGATACTCTAACCGCGCAATTGCTAGAGTTATCGGCGTTTGTCATCAAACAATCAGTAATGAACTACGCCGTGGTGAGATCGACCAAGTTAAAAAAGTGAACGGTCAACGGCAATATCACCGCGAGTACTCGCCAGAAGCGGCACAGGCCAAATACGAAGCTAACCGAATGTCCTGTCATCGACCTTTGAAACTCGCTGGTGTCGCTGACTTTATCAACTACTTTACGGCCCATTTGCACCAAGACGGTTGGTCGCCTGATGCCGCGGTGGGCCGCGCTAAACTTGAAGGCTTATATCAACCTGAGGAGATGGTTTCGACCAAGACGTTATACCACTATATCGATGCGCAACTACTTGAAGTCCGTAATCTTGATCTGCTCGAAAAAAACCGGCGCCGCACCAAACACCACCATTCACCCAAGCATAAGCGTCTGGCCGGACGAAGTATCGAAGAGCGACCTAAAAGTATTGATCAGGTGGTTCGCTGACAAGACTATCTCCATAATTGCGGACGAAGTATCGAAGAGCGACCTAAAAGTATTGATCAGCGCCAAGAGTTCGGTCACTTTGAGTTGGATACCGTAGTCGGTAAACGTAACGGCCAAGAAAGTGTCATTCTAACGCTGATCGAGCGCCAATCTCGCTGTCAGATCCTGCGTTTGATTGATGGCCGTGACGCCGATTCAGTCAACTACGAACTGGCTAAGATCTGCCAAGAATACGGGCACATCATGAAGTCCGTTACCGCTGACAACGGGGCAGAATTCGCAGCGGCGGGGACGGTGCTTGACGGGGTTGCCGACCTTTATTATGCCCACCCTTACCGCTCTTCAGAACGAGGCACAAATGAGGCGCATAATCGAATGATCCGTCGTGATGTGCCTAAGGGCCTGTCCATGGATACTTTAGGCCCTAGTGATATCCAAGCAGTGGAAGCCAAGCTAAACAACTTACCACGCCGGCAGTCAGGTTACCAAACCCCAAAAGAGCTTTTCTCCGCTGCCGCTGGCTAAAGATTGAATCTTTAAAATATGAATATCAATGAAAATACTGTCTTGCCGGGATTTATTGCGTGGCTAATTTGTTCTTGCAATTTGGGATAATATAAAATGAGTTGGATACGGGGGTATAAGAATGATCTCTTTAGTTGGTACTGATCTAGATGGCACCTTGTTTAATGAGCATAGTCAGGTATCGGTGGCTAATCGTCAGGCGATTCAGCAAATGAGCGCACAGGGGGCAAAAATTGCTATTTGTTCTGGGCGAACCTTGCCAACGGTGGATGCATTATTGCGCGATACGTTACAAGTACCAGGATATCGTGTTTGTTTAAATGGTGCTGTTGTGTATGATCCCAACAATCAACCGTTAGCGGCAATACCAGTAGCTAACGAGTTGTTGATCGCAGCCTTTAAAATTGCACAGCATTGGCAGGTTCGGTTATGCATTTGTAGTTTAGACCAGATGCTAGTATTTGAGCCAAAGGAACTAAAACCGCTGGCCACGCGTGATCAACCTGATGGCCAGAATCAGCAAATAACGAGTTTAACTGAGCTGGAACAGGCTTTAACGCAACCCAATGCTAAGTTCTACAAATTTACGATCAATATGACGCACCATAACGTCTTAGGTGTCAGGCAAGCGGCCAAGGCAATCCAACAATTACCGCTACACTTTGTTCGTTCGGGCCGCTTTTTTTATGAAGCGACCGCACCCGGTGTGGATAAGTCAGCTGGGTTAGCAATTGTTGCTGCTCACGCTAACCTTGAAATGGCCGACTTTATGTGTTTTGGTGATTATGAAAATGATCTAGAAATGATTCGCGATGTTGGTTACGGGGTTGCCATGGCCAACGCAATTCCTAGTGTTAAACAAGTTGCTTGGCGTGAAACTGCTGATCATGATCGGGATGGGGTTGCACAAGTTCTGCAGCAGGTAGTCGCACAGCATTTGGCAATTTAGGGCCTATTCCCAGTATATAGCTGCTAAATCAGAGACTAGAGTGGGATATTGGTTCTTAGCGGCTAGCTCATTATAATCTGTGGCAATCATTTCTAAAAGTTTCTGGTAAGTAGGTGCAGCTTGTAGGCGCTGCTCTAATCCAAAGGGATCTTCATAAGTAACCTGATTATTCGTCGCCCATTTGATCACGGCAGGAACGACGCGAATATCTTGGTTGACGCAATAAAAATCATGATTAGTGGTACTGAATAATAGGAAAAGCCAGAAATTCATATTGGTAAGTGGATTACCAATCCCGGGACTGGAGCTACGTAAGACGCCTAGCTGGATACCATTGATGTAGCCAGGGAAAATACTGCCGAATTGCTCGGCTTGATCGGTGTATAAGTCGATTTGGGTAGGTTGAAAATCAAGTGTTACATTGTGATTTTTACCGTTACTGATCATCCATAGTCGTGCAAAAAAAACACCAAATTTCCCTAATTTACGTGGATATAAGTGACCATCGATTTGGATATTAGTGCGGGTCAGCATACGGTGAATGTTTTCTGGATCATGAGTACGATTGACTTGTGCATTTTGCTTGATTGCTGTTGGAACTTTAGGTTTTAGCATATAGCCCATCTCCTTTTACCCATAGTTTAGCATTAAAAATTAATTATACTAGTATTAAATGTACCAAAAAGGCGTTGCGACAGTTTAGCTGTTCAACGCCTTTTTGGTTGAGGAAAATAGCCCTAATTACTAGTTAAATTGGCTGAATGGAAGTAGAAATTCAGTCCAGGATAAACATAAATTGTTGTTGAGAAGTTGAAGATGATGTTATTCCCATAAAAATTTAGCTGATTCATTGTTAAAGCAGGTGTCCCCGTTGGTAATTCAAGTAGGGCAGCATCTTCTTCCGTCAGCTTTTCTAAGGAAATGTAATCTTCACTATTATTAGCGCTAATACCATAATTTTCGCGTAGGAAAGTAAAAATAGATTGATTGACGCTTTCAACTGACAAAAATGGTACTTCAGCACGTACATAGTAGGCTTGCTCCAAACAGTAAAGCTCGTTATTCAAATACCGCAGTCGGATCACACGATAAAGCTCGCTGCCGTTTTTGATGCTCATACGATTGGCCAAGGCTACGTCAGCATTGATCTTATCAAAGGTGATCACCTTTGATACTAATTTACCGTCGGCTAAGTGTAAGGGTTGTCCCGCACCAACCGATAAATTGATCACAGTTTTTTCCGATAAACTGATGTCGTTAATAAAATAACCGCTACCCTGTACTCGGCGTAGTAATCCCTTTTGATAGACTAAGTCGATCGCTTTACGAATTGTGTTGCGACTAACATTGTAACGCGCCATCAGCTGAACTTCAGTGGGTAATTTTTTGTCGAATAAACCTTCATTAATTGATTTCGTAATATCGTCCGCAATATCGTGGTACACAGTCATCACTCCTGTAAAAAAAATTAATGGTACTTGTAAAATTGGTACCTACGAGTTATACTTTCGTTGTAATGAAAGCGATTTATATGTCAACTCTTTTCGCTCGCTAAAACCTTGAACCAGTCGAATACAGTCGGCGCAAGCGCACAAAACGTTGCAACCCCTTTGTTTGATGCTAACACAAAATGACTAATGGCGCACTCTAATATTTTTCATTTACCGGTGTTGATCTGTGTTTGGCCCTAGAAAATAGTCTGAAATACGTAATCGTTATTTAAATGAAAATGAGGTAGGGATGGCAAATGATCGAAACCGAAACTGAGAACAGTAACTTACAGGCAGTAATGGGGTTGATTCTAAATGGCGGTAACGCAAAAAGTTCAGCCTTTGAGGCAATTAATGCCGCTAAAACGGGTGACTTTACAACGGCTGACGCAAAATTAGCTGAGGCAGATAAATTTCTTGTGGATGCCCACAATGCCCAGACTGGTATGCTGACAGCGGAAGCTAATGGTGAACACGCGAATGTATCACTGCTGATGGTCCATTCGCAAGATCACATCATGACGGCGATCACTTTCCGCGACCTAGCCGGTGAGATCGTTGATTTATACAAGCGTTTGGCGCAAGCAGGTAAATAAAGATCTAGTATTCTAAATAAAGATTACGGAGGCTTATATATGAGTGACGGAATGGCAATGCCTAAAGGTTTTTTATGGGGTGGTGCAGTTGCTGCCCATCAGTTAGAAGGCGGCTGGCAAGAAGGTGGTAAGGGCGTTAGCATCGCTGATGTAATGACAGCAGGTGCTAATGGTGTACCACGACGGGTAACCGATGGGGTTAAAAAAGGTGAGATCTATCCTAATCATTGGGGGATCGATTTTTATCATCGTTATCCGGCAGATCTAAAGTTATTTGCTGAAATGGGCATGACTTGTTTTCGGACATCAATTGCTTGGACCCGGATTTTTCCTAATGGGGACGAAACTGAGCCAAATGAAGCCGGATTGAAGTTCTATGATGATTTATTTGCGGAGTGCTTAAAAAATGGCATTCAACCGGTAGTGACGTTATCACATTTTGAAATGCCGTATCACTTAGTTAAGGCTTATGGTGGTTGGGGTAATCGTAAATTGATCGATTTCTTCCTTAATTTTGCGGAAGTTTGCTTTAAGCGCTACAAGGGCCAAGTTAAATACTGGATGACTTTCAACGAGATCAATAATCAGACTGATTGGCGTGATCCACATCCATTATTGCAAAATTCAGGTCTTCAATTGGATGAAAACGATAATTGGGAAGAAGCAATGTACCAGGCAGCCCATTACGAAATGGTAGCCAGTGCTTTGGCGGTTAAGTTAGGTCACGAGATCGATCCAGATTTTCAAATTGGCGCAATGGTGGCAATGTGCCCGATCTATCCACTGACCGCGAAGCCAGCTGATATTATGATGGCTGAGCGTGCGATGCAAACACGCTATTATTATGGCGATGTTCAGGCTTTAGGTTCTTATCCAGCCTGGTTGACAAAATATTGGCAACGCCATAACTATCAGATCGATATAACTGCTGCTGATAAAGCTGCTTTGCAGGCGGGAACTGTTGATTATGTTGGTTTCAGCTACTACATGTCTTTTGTCACTGAAGCAACAAAGGACGATCCAGATTTTGTTTACGATGAAGCCAATGACCTAGTCAGCAATCCCTATGTTCAAAAATCAGATTGGGGATGGCAAATTGATCCAATTGGTTTGCGTTATGGGATGAACTGGATGACTGATCGGTGGCACAAACCATTATTTATCGTCGAAAATGGTTTTGGTGCGCATGACAAAGTTGAAGTTGACGGCAGTATTCATGATGATTATCGGATCAAGTATTTCCACGATCATATTTTACAAATGGAAAAAGCCGTCGTTGATGATGGTGTCGATTTAATTGGTTATACCCCATGGGGACATATTGATCTAATTTCAGCTAGCACCGGTGAGATGGCAAAGCGCTATGGTTTTATTTACGTCGATCAGGATGATTTAGGTAAGGGCACCCTAAACCGTTCGCGCAAGGATTCTTTTTATTGGTTCAAGCAAGTGGTTGCTAGTAACGGGGCTGATCTAAGCATGAAGCCTCAGTATTAAAAACTATAAATGTCGTATTTTAGTCGTTTAGTGTTTAAGCACAATAACGACATGTTAATCGTTTTAAAAGGATAAGGCGGCAGCTGCTGCCTTATTTTAATTTCAGTTTGGTGATTGACACCGATATATGGAATTTATTCCTACCAATAGTTAAACGTGGTAAACTTACTTTAGTCCATACCAATTCTTTTTAATCTAAAAAAGCAGAAGGTGACAGCATGTTCTCATACCAGCAGATCCGTTCACTCAATCAGCTAGAAATGACGGTTTATAAATTTATTATCAGCCATCCGAATGATGTTGAACGTTTGACGATTCGACAGATGGCTGAACAAAGCCATGTTTCTGCCACTACGATTCTTCGTTTTCTAAAGAAGGTCGGCTATAGTGGCTTCTCTGAGTTTAAGTTTGCATTGAAGCAACAGCGGCAACAAGAAGCAGTCCAACCAAAATTACAGGACTTGGCGCTAATCAAGCAATTCTTCGATCAACTTAGTGATCATCATTTCAATGATCAGATTGCTCACGCTGCAAGTATGGTGGCGGCCGCTAAAACTACGATTTTTTTCGGCTTAGGTACAAGTGGTAGTTTAGCGCAATATGGCGGCCGTTTATTCGCTAATTATGGTATTTATACGCTGATGATCTCAGATCCGTTTCGTACGCCGCCAGTAGTTGAACATGATTTTTATGATAGTTTGTTGATCTTGTTGTCAGTTTCAGGGGAGACTGAAGAAGTTTTGCGGCAAGCACGTTTTTATAAGGAAAATGGTGCCAACATATTGGCAATCACAGCCGATGCGTATTCGACGTTAGCTCAATTAGCCGATTTTAATATTGCATATAATATTCCGCAGACACAGGACGTGCAGGGGCATTTATCTACCCAACTACCAGTTGTCTTTTTATTAGAACAAATTGCACAACACGCGTATCAAGAAGTCGCAGAGCATTTAGTGCTATAGCTTCGGAATATGTTCCAAGTGCGGAACATGTTTTTTTGTACAGTACATTTTCTAATTATGGGTAGAAGGGTATACAAGCTTTATACCAGGTGGTACATTTATTATGTTGAAAGCGCGTTCAACTGTGCTATTTCAATAATTAATGTTAGCCGTAGTCGATTTTTATTCTATTTGTAAATTGCCATTTATAAGATTGCGGGTAATAAAAAATGGGGGTTTTTGTATGAGCGAGAAGAAGTCCAGTTTCGTACAGGATTGATTGATACCATTAACTGGTAAAATCGCTTCTTCACGTCATCTAGTTGCATTGCGTGATGGCTTTGCGCTAGTTATGCCGCTGATCATCATCGGCTCAGTTTTCATGATCATCAGTAACTTTCCAATTCCAGCTTACTTGGCTTGGATGACTTCTGTATTCGGTCCTAATTGGGCGACAGTAGTTGGTTGGGCAACTAACGCAACGTTCTCGATCATTGGGATGGTTGCAGTTATTGGGATCTCTTATCAATTGGCACAATCGTATAAGGATGTTGATCCTTTGGCGGCTAGTATGATTGCCTTAGGTGCATTTATGTTAACGATTCCGTTGCATATTGATAAAGCCGGTGCTGCATTTGTTCCGTTAGCACAACTTGGTTCTGTTGGTTTATTTGAAGCCTTATTGATTGGCTTGTTCATCACTGATTTTATGTGTGGATGATGCATAAGAATTGGCAGTTCCACATGCCAGATACAGTTCCACCGGCCGTTGGTAATGCCTTTTCTTCATTAATTCCAGGTTTTGTGGTCATTATTGTAATGTGGTTGATTCGCTTAGGTATCAGCTTTACTTTCTTTAAAACGATTCCTAATGTGATCACCGTTATTTTAACACAACCATTAACTGCCGTTGGTGGTTCCATCTGGGGTGCGCTAGTTGCTGAATTCTTCGTTTCCTTCTTATGGTTATTCGGTATTCACGGGGCTAACGTTGTCGGCGGGATCATGGCACCAATTTGGTTAGGTCAAATGGCACAAAATGCTGATGCCGTTAAAGCACACAAAGCAATTCCGAATATTGTTAACCAACAATTTGTTGATAACTTCGTTCATGCCGGTGGTTCTGGTGAAACGATCTCCTTAGCTTTGATGATGTTTTTCTTAGCTAAATCTGCTAACTTAAAAGCCATTGGTCAGTTAGCGGGTGCGCCTGCACTATTCAATATTAATGAGCCGATCATGTTTGGGATGCCGATCGTTTTGAACCCAGTCATGGCTATTCCATTTATCGTTGTCCCGCTGGTATCGGTTATTACAACCTATTACTCAATGAAATTTGGGTGGGTGGCTAGAACCATTGGGGTTGCCGTTCCTTGGACAACACCGCCAATTATTTCTGGTTGGTTAGCAACAGGTCATTTATCCGGTGCTGTTTTGCAATTAGTCAACTTTGTTATCGGTGGGGCAATTTACTACCCATTCTTCAAGTTTGCTGATCGTCAAGCTTTGAAAGCTGAAGCAAAAATGGCTGCAGAAGAAGCTGCTGCTGCACAAGAAGCAACTAACTAAGCATTCTATAAAAATCTGTCGGCGTTTGCGGCAGATTTTTTTAGTCAATGGTCAATTAGGCCTGAATACGCTAAGATAAGTGTATAAGGCTAAATAATAACAATCATTCAAAATAAAAAAGTCTGTGAAGGGAAGACAGATCATGAGTAAACATAAACGAGTTGCCAGTGTTCAGGCTGAAGCAGCTGCACAAAAAAATGTGGATACGATTCTGCAGAATATGCATAAGGGGCAAAAAACAATTGCATCATTACCTAAATGGTCACAAGAATTAGCTCATCATCGCTTTGGTTGGTCAGAACTTATTTCATTTTTACCATTGATCATTATTACGCTGACATCACCGTTGTTGTCTAGTCAGGTATCAATGGGGCAAGGCTTGGTGGTTAACAAGAATGCCTTGTTCATCATTCCTTTTGCCAGCTTATTGATCTCAGCCGGATGTTATTTGAATGTTAAAATCCGGCGTAAGGGTGAACGTATTACCGATATCGATCATTTTGCGATGAATGAGATTTTTACCTTGTTATCGAATGTTGTTGTGGTTGCGCTTTGTTCAGGTGTTTTAATTTATCAATTGATTCGAGTATTTACCGCTTAATAAAATGGCTAAACCGCTTAACGCGGTTTTTTAATGCAGAAAAGTGAAAAGCTGTTGCAGCCAGATACCAAGACTGAGGTAGGGGATGAACGGAATCGTTTTGTGTTGGTAAAATGCATGTCCACCGATAGCCAATAAACAAGCAAACAACAGCATTTGGATCGTACTGTTAAATCCATAAAGTAGTCCTATTCCAGCCAGCAGTTGAACATCACCGCTACCAAGGCCACGGGAGAAATGAGCAAATAAACCGAGTCCACTTACGAGCAACAACATAGCCGTCAAATGAAGCGGTTCGTGTGGCAGCAATAGTAGCGTTATTAGCCAGGGCCAAAATAAAACGGGCAATAAGATACGCTGTTTAATGTCGATCCAACTAAATAAAAATAAGCCAGCAAACAATAAGCCAGTAAAACTTGGTGCAGCGGCCGTAAGCCAAATAAAGAGACCAAGAAAACCGCCGATAATTTCGCTGACCCAAGCGGCCAATGGAATTGGTGTTGCGCAGTAATAACAATGCCCCCGTAATAAAGGGTAACTGATCAACGGTAATAGCTGCCACCAACAAAGGGGATGTTGGCAAACCGTACAATGAGACTTGGGTTTGATGAGCGACTGGCCAGCCGTTAAGCGTTCTGCACATAAAAAGAGACCTGAAGCTAAACTAGCTCCAAAATAAATGATCAGTGTATATAATAGAAGTAACATGATAATCCTCCAGATAAATTGTCAGCGGGGTGTAAAAATAGGTCACTATATTTAAACTACGCAATTTTTTCGTAATTTGTTTTTGATCGTAAGTTGACACTGCGAAAATAGCATGGTATTCTAACAAAGGTGCTTTTTGTCGAACAGTTTTCCATTTAATTATGGGCGTGCTGACTGTGAGCGACTGCACATTGATTTCTAGATGTGTTTTCACTCTTTTTTATTGCGCGTAATTCACTACATTTAAAAAAGAGACACCTGGAAGTGTGGACTTATATTTTTGATTTGATTAGGAAGGGAGAATTCTATAGATGCCTACGATTAACCAATTAGTACGTAAAGGTCGTAAATCTAGAACTACTAAATCTGATGCACCTGCTTTAAACTTCGGGTACAACAGTATGAAAAAGATCCAAACTAACAATCCTGCACCACAAAAACGTGGGGTAGCAACTCGTGTCGGTACAATGACACCTAAAAAGCCTAACTCCGCATTACGTAAGTATGCGCGTGTTCGCTTGTCTAACTTGATCGAAGTTACTGCTTATATCCCTGGTATTGGCCATAACTTGCAAGAACATAGTGTTGTTTTGATCCGTGGCGGCCGTGTTAAGGATTTACCTGGTGTACGTTACCATATCGTCCGTGGTGCTTTAGATACTGCCGGTGTTACTGACCGTATGCAAAGCCGTTCCAAGTACGGTACAAAACGTCCTAAGAAATAAGACACTTAATTAACGCTAAAAACATAATTATGTTAGCAAGTAATGACTTGCTGATTCAGGAGGTTACGTAATATGCCAAGAAAAGGCGCTGCAGCAAAACGCGATGTATTACCAGATCCAATTTACAATTCTAAATTGGTTACGCGCTTGATCAACCGTTTGATGGTTGACGGTAAGCGTGGTACTGCGTCCACAATTCTTTACAAATCATTTGACAACATCAAAGAATCAACTGGTAACGATCCATTGGAAGTTTTCGAACAAGCAATGAAGAACATCATGCCAGTTCTTGAAGTTAAAGCTCGCCGTGTTGGTGGCTCTAACTACCAAGTACCGATCGAAGTACGTCCAGATCGTCGTACAACATTAGGTTTACGTTGGTTGGTTCAATATTCACGTCAACGTGGCGAACATACAATGGATGAACGCTTAGCACGTGAAATTATGGATGCCGCTAACAATACCGGCGCAGCAGTTAAGAAGCGTGAAGATACGCATAAAATGGCTGACGCTAACCGTGCATTTGCACATTATCGTTGGTAATCTAAAGTTATTAGTTAAAAGTCGGGCTATTATATGTGTTTCCATATAGTAGCCCCTTTTGCTGAAACGGCTTAATTATAATGACTATTGAGGTCGCATAGACGACTTTTTAATGAGAGGAGAAACATTTCTACAATGGCAAACACTCGTGAATTTCCGTTAGAAAGAACCCGTAATATTGGGATCGTTGCCCATATTGATGCCGGTAAAACAACGGCAACTGAGCGTATCTTGTATTACACTGGTAAAATCCATAAAATTGGTGAAACCCATGAAGGTGCTTCACAAATGGACTGGATGGAACAAGAACAAGAACGTGGTATTACGATCACTTCTGCAGCAACAACTGCACAATGGAAGAACCATCGGATCAACATCATCGATACTCCAGGACACGTTGACTTCACAATCGAAGTTGAACGTTCCCTACGTGTCTTAGATGGTGCCGTTGTTATTCTTGATGCTCAAGCAGGGGTTGAACCACAAACTGAAAATGTTTGGCGTCAATCAACTACTTACGGTGTTCCTCGTATCGTATTCGCTAATAAGATGGATAAGCTTGGTGCAGACTTTGATTATTCCGTTTCTACTATTAGAGATCGTTTACAAGCTAACGCATTGCCAATCCAAATGCCAATCGGTGCTGAAGATGACTTCGAAGGTGTCATTGACTTGGTTGAAATGAAAGCTGATCTTTATGACGAAGATGAATTAGGGACTAAATGGGATACCGTTGACGTACCTGATGAATATAAAGAAGAAGCAGCAAAACGCCGGACACAATTGATTGAACAATTGGCCGACATTGATGATGGCATCATGGAAAAATATCTTGACGGTCAAGATATTCCTAAGGATGAAATCAAAGCAGCTATCCGTAAAGCAACTTTGAATTTGGAAGCTTACCCAGTATTAGCTGGTTCAGCCTTCAAGAACAAAGGTGTGCAGATGATGTTGGATGCCGTTAACGATTACTTGCCATCACCACTTGATGTTAAACCATATCCAGCAACTGATCCTGCTACAGGTGAAGAAGTTGAACTGGTTGCCGGTGACGATAAAAACTTCGCTGCCTTAGCATTTAAGATCGCAACGGATCCATTCGTTGGTCGTTTAACCTTTATCCGTGTGTACTCCGGTACTTTGGAATCAGGTTCATACGTCTTGAACGCAACTAAGGATACTCGTGAACGTGTTGGTCGTTTGCTACAAATGCATTCTAACCACCGTACTGAAATTCCTGAAGTTTTCTCTGGTGATATTGCTGCTGCTATCGGTTTGAAGAACACTACAACTGGTGATTCCTTAACTGATGTTAAGCATCCATTGATTCTTGAATCAATGGAATTTCCTGATCCAGTTATCCAGGTTTCAATCGAACCTAAGACTAAAGCAGATCAAGATAAGATGGATATTGCTTTACAAAAGCTTGCTGAAGAAGATCCAAGTTTCAAGGCTGAAACAAACCCTGAAACTGGCGAAACTTTAATTGCCGGTATGGGCGAATTGCATTTGGATATCATCGTTGACCGTATGCGTCGTGAATTCAACGTTGAAGCAACTGTTGGTGCACCACAAGTTGCTTACCGTGAAACATTCACAAAACAAGCTTCCGCTCAAGGTAAGTTTGTTCGCCAGTCTGGTGGTAAAGGTCAATATGGTGACGTTTGGGTCGAATTTACACCTAACGAAGAGGGTGGCGGCTTCGAATTCGAAGACAACATCGTCGGTGGTGTCGTTCCTCGTGAATTTATCCCAGCCGTTGAACAAGGTTTGAAAGAAGCTATGGCTAACGGTGTCTTGGCTGGTTACCCATTGGTCGACGTTAAGGCTCGTCTATATGATGGTTCTTATCATGATGTCGATTCTAGTGAAGCCGCATTTAAAGTTGCCGCTTCAATGTCACTTCGTGCTGCTGCTAAAAAGGCTGGCGCAGTGATTCTAGAACCAATCATGAAGGTCGAAATCGTTGCTCCTGAAGATAATTTAGGGGACGTTATGGGCCACGTAACAGCTCGTCGCGGCCGTGTTGAAGGTATGGAAGCACGTGGTAACACGCAAATGGTTAATGCCATGGTTCCATTATCCGAAATGTTCGGTTATGCAACAACCTTACGTTCAGCTACCCAAGGCCGTGGTACTTTCACAATGACATTTGATCATTACGAAGCTGTACCTAAGTCAGTTCAAGCTGAAATTATTAAGAAAAATGGCGGCACACCAGCTGCAGACTAATTTAGCTTAATAAATTGTACTAAAAAATCCGTTATGAGAATAATTCTCATAACGGATTTTTTGTTTTAATCAACAATTTTGGCACCAAGGACGTTGGCAAAATGATCTAGGGCCCATTCTTGACCTTGCGGATTAAAAGTGGCTACGGCACCACGATGAATGACTAAGTGGTAGCCGAGGTTATATGCGCTAATGGCGGTGTGCAAAACGCAAATGTCAGTGCAGACGCCAGTTAGATGCAAGGTGTCGATCTGCCGTTCCCGTAAGCGTAAGTCCAAATCAGTGCCAGCGAAGGCACTATAACGCGTTTTGGCGAACTGAATAACTCTGGTCAACTTTTGATTAGTCGTGTACCAGGAAGCTAACTGGCCATATAATTCACGGCCCCAGCTGTCAGCAACATTGTGCGGTGGAAATAATTTGGTTTCAGGATGGTAGGGGTCGTGGGGCTTATGCACATCGGTGGGGAGAAATACCCAGTCATTGCGAGTGATAAATTGATCTGCTAATGCTACGATAGCTGACTCGATTACTTGCGCTGGTTTACCAGCAGTTAAGGCGCCGTTATCAGCTACGAAGTCGTTGGTATAATCAATGATCAGTAACGCGGTATTGTTTGCCAAAAGTAATCACCTCTATATAATAGTAGATTAAGCCTAAATCCACTTAGCGGCCTTGTCAACATAAACGAAATAAATTGCTTCTTGGTCCAAGAATATTGTATGATAGTCACCGTTGAATTACAGGATATTTGCCTTAGATTGAAAAAATGCAGCTTTTTACAAAAAGAGCTTGCAGTACCGGGCGTCTTCTCGTATAATAGACAAGGTGCTGATTTCCAAGGAGAGACAGCCCCTAGGGAAACCTAGAATTAGCAGTGATGTGGAAGGTTGCGACACACCCGGCCGCTTTGCCATGGCAGAGTGTATTGGGAATTTTCACGGAGCTAGTTTATTTTTAAAATGAACGAAGGAGGGAAAAACATGGCAAAACAAAAGATTCGCATTCGCCTAAAGGCTTACGAACATCGTATCTTAGATCAATCTGCTGAAAAGATTGTCGAGACAGCAAAACGGACAGGGGCTACGATCTCTGGTCCAATTCCGTTGCCAACGGAACGTACATTATATACAGTTATCCGGGCAACACATAAGTTTAAAGACTCACGTGAACAATTTGAAATGCGCACACACAAACGTCTAATCGACATCATCAACCCAACACCTAAAACTGTTGACGCTTTGATGAAGTTAGACTTACCAAGTGGTGTGGATATCGAAATTAAATTATAGTTCAAATACAATTAAATTGGAGGTGTACTCATGACCAGAAAAGGAATCTTAGGAACAAAAGTAGGTATGACGCAAGTCTTTACTGACGCCGGTGAATTAATCCCAGTTACTGTTATCCAAGCAACACCTAACGTGGTATTGCAAGTGAAAACACCAGAAACTGACGGTTACGAAGCTATCCAAGTCGGTTTTCAAGACAAACGTGAAGTTTTATCAAACAAACCTGCTAAGGGTCATGTTGCAAAAGCAAATACGACTCCTAAGCGCTTCATTCGAGAATTTCGCGATGTAGACTTAGGAGATATCAAGGTTGGCGATGAAATCAAAGTTGATACATTCGAGGCTGGCGAAATCGTCGACGTCACGGGTACAACTAAGGGTCATGGTTTCCAAGGCGTTATCAAGAAGAACAACCAACGTCGTGGACCTATGGCGCACGGTTCTCGTTACCATCGTCGTCCTGGTTCATTAGGTGCGATCATTAACCGGGTATTCCCAGGTAAAGCACTACCAGGCCGTATGGGTAACAACACCGTTACTATCCAAAACTTAGAAGTCGTTCGTGTTGATACAGACCGTAATGTGATCTTGATCAAGGGTAATGTCCCTGGTGCTAAGAAATCATTAATTACGATTAAAGACGCTGTTAAGGCAGCTAAATAATCAGGAAGGGAGGATTACAAATGCCAAATGTAGCATTATACAAACAAGATGGCAGCCAAAACGGCGACGTTCAATTGAACGATGACATTTTTGGTATTGCCCCTAACGATAACGTTGTGTTTGATGCAATCATCATGCAACGTGCATCATTACGCCAAGGTACACATGCCGTTAAAAACCGTAGTGCCGTTCGCGGTGGTGGCCGCAAGCCATGGCGTCAAAAAGGTACTGGTCGTGCCCGTCAAGGTTCGATCCGTTCACCTCAATGGCGTGGCGGTGGTGTTGTCTTTGGTCCTACACCACGTTCATATAGCTATAAATTACCGAAGAAGGTACGTCGCTTAGCAATTAAGTCCGTTCTTTCCCAAAAAGTGATTGATGGTAACATCATCGTTGTTGATGCATTTAGCTTCGAACAACCTAAAACAAAACTTTTTGCAGAAAGCCTTAAGAGCTTAGATGTACAAACTAAAGCATTAGTAGTTCTTGAAGATGGTAACGATCAAGCTGCACTTGCTGCACGTAACTTGCCAAACGTTTCTGTGGTTTCCGCAGATGGTATTAACGTGCTTGATGTCGTAGCTAACGATAAATTGATCCTGACTCAAGCTGCTCTTTCTCAAGTAGAGGAGGCTCTTGCATAATGGAAGCACGCGAAGTTGTTTTACGCCCATGGATCACTGAACAATCAATGAGCTTGATGGACGATAAAAAATACACATTCGAAGTTGACGTTCGCGCTAACAAGACACAAGTTAAGTACGCGATCGAAGAAATCTTCGACGTTAAAGTTAAAAATGTCAACATTGCAAACGTACGTGGTAAGTTAAAACGCCAAGGTCGTTATGCTGGTATGACTAAGAAACGTCGTAAAGCAGTTGTTGCTTTGACTGACGATTCAAAAGAAATTACAATTTTCGAAAAATAAATCAATTTTAAATTGATTCTAGGAGGGGAAACGCGTGGCGATTAGAAAATACAAACCGACTACAAACGGTCGGCGGAATATGACTGGCTCTGATTTTGCTGAAATCACAAAAACAAAGCCTGAAAAGTCATTAACCGAATATATGACAAAAACTGCGGGCCGTAATGCTCATGGCCATATCACAGTTCGTCATCGCGCCGGCGGTCACAAGCGTCAATACCGTGTGATCGACTTCAAGCGCCAAAAAGATAATGTACCTGCAATCGTTAAAGCTATTGAATACGATCCAAATCGTTCAGCTAACATTGCGTTACTACAATACACAGATGGTATTAAAACTTATATCATTGCACCAAAAGGTTTAGAAGTTGGCATGCAGGTTCAATCTGGCCCAGATGCTGATATCAAAGTTGGTAATGCTTTACCACTTGCTAATATCCCTGTTGGTACAGTTATCCATAATATTGAATTGAAACCAGGCCATGGCGCACAATTAGTTCGCTCAGCTGGTGCTTCAGCTCAGATCTTGGGTAAAGAAGGTAAGTATGCTTTGGTTCGTTTAGGTTCAGGCGAAGTTCGCATGATCTTGATCGTTAACCGGGCTACGATCGGTGCTGTTGGTAATGAACAACACGAATTGATCAACATCGGTAAAGCTGGTCGTAAACGCTGGATGGGTATCCGTCCTACAGTTCGTGGTTCTGTAATGAACCCTAACGACCATCCACACGGTGGTGGTGAAGGTAAGGCTCCTATCGGTCGTCCATCACCATTGTCACCATGGGGTAAAAAGACCCTTGGTAAGAAGACTCGTAACAAGCGCAAACAATCATCTAAATTCATTGTTCGTGATCGTAAACGGGGCAAACATTAATTATAAAATAAATCAGTTACGCCAGAGCCCTTCTGTTTACGACAGAAGGACATCTGCATTTGCAAGTCAGACTGTGTCACTTTTAGAAGTTGACCTGACTTATGAAAAGGAGGTTTCATAATGAGCCGAAGCTTAAAAAAAGGACCATTCGCTGATGACCATTTATTGAAAAAGATCGCTGCACAAGCCGATCAAGACAAGAAGACCGTTATTAAAACTTGGTCTCGTCGTTCGACGATTTTCCCAAGTTTTATTGGTTACACTATTGCCGTATATGATGGACGGAAACATGTCCCAGTTTATATTCAAGATGACATGGTCGGCCATAAATTAGGCGAATTCGTCCCAACACGGACATTCCATGGTCACGCAAGCGATGACCGTAAGACCAAAGCAAAATAAGCGAGAGGAGGATCATTAAATGTCAGAACAAATTACATCAGCTCGTGCCGTTGCTAAAACAGTACGGATCGCTCCTCGGAAAGCTCGCTTAGTAATGGACTTAATCCGTGGAAAGAGTGTTGCTGAAGCAATTGCAATTCTTAAATTCACCCCAAGAGGCGCTTCACCAATTATTGCTAAGGTATTAAACTCAGCAATTGCGAACGCTGAAAACAACTTCGACTTAGATGCTGAAAGCTTGGTAGTTAGCGAAGCTTTTGTTAACGAAGGACCAACTCTGAAACGTTTCCGTCCTCGTGCCAAAGGTTCTGCTTCACCGATCAACAAACGGACAAGCCACATCACAGTCGTTGTATCTGAAAAATAAGGAGGGATAACGCGTGGGTCAAAAAATTAATCCAATCGGTTTACGAGTTGGTATTTCCCGTGATTGGGAAGCCAAATGGTACGCTGAAAAAGATTTCGGTACACTTTTAAACGAAGATTTAAAAGTACGTAGTTTTATCGAAAAACGTTTAGCAGATGCTTCTGTATCAAAAGTAGAGATCGAACGTGCTGCTAACCGTGTCAATGTTTCAATTCATACTGCAAAACCAGGTATGGTTATCGGTAAAGGCGGTTCTGAAGTTGAAAACTTGCGTAAGCAGTTAAACAACCTAACCGGCAAACGTGTCCACATCAATATCGTTGAAATCAAACAACCAGATCTTGATGCAAAATTAGTTGGCGAAAGTATCGCTCAACAACTTGAAGCGCGTGTTGCTTTCCGTCGTGCCATGAAACAAGCCATCCAACGTACAATGCGTGCTGGTGCTCATGGTATCAAGACAATGGTTTCTGGCCGTTTAAACGGTGCAGATATTGCGCGTAAAGAAATGTATTCAGATGGTACTGTGCCATTGCATACATTACGTGCTGATATTGACTATTCTTGGGACGAAGCAGTTACCACTTATGGTAAATTAGGCGTTAAAACTTGGATCTACCGCGGCGACATCTTACCAGGTGAAACACACGGTGATTCAATCAAAGATAACATTCCAGCTCAAAATAACCGCAATAGTCGCGGTCGTGGCAGCAACCGTGGTGGTAACAACCGCGGCGGCAACCGCAATAACCGTAACAATGGAGCGAAAGGAGGAAACTAAACATGTTAGTACCAAAACGTGTAAAGCATCGTCGCGAATTTCGTGGCAAGATGCGTGGTGAAGCCAAAGGCGGCAAGAACGTCGATTTTGGTGAATATGGTTTGAAGGCTTTAGATTCTTCTTGGATCTCTAACCGCCAGATCGAAGCAGCTCGTGTTGCGATCACGCGTTATATGAAACGTGGTGGGAAAGTATGGATTCGGATCTTCCCGCATAAATCATATACTGAAAAAGGTATCGGTACTCGTATGGGTTCTGGTAAAGGTGCACCAGCAGGCTGGGTAGCCGTTGTTAAACGTCAAAAAGTGATGTTTGAAGTAGCCGGTGTTCCAGAAGAAGTTGCACGTGAAGCTTTACGCTTAGCTGCGAACAAATTACCAGTTCGGACTAAGATCGTAGCACGTGAGGAAGTAGGTGGCGAATCAAATGAAGGCTAAAGAAATTAAAGACTTAACCACTGCTGAAATGCTTGACCGCGAAAAAGAATATAAAGAAGAACTTTTTAATCTTCGTTTCCAATTGGCTACTGGTCAATTAGAAAACACTGCGCGTTTAAAACAAGTACGTAAAAATATTGCTCGCATCAAGACAGTATTACGTCAACAAGAATTAAACCAAGGCTAATAGCAGATCATAGATTAAAGGAGGTCAAACATTTTGAGCGAAAAAGAAACACGTAACGCACGTAAAGTCATCCAAGGCCGTGTCGTATCCGATAAAATGGAAAAAACGATCACTGTTGCGGTAGAAACGACAAAGCAACACCGTACTTACGGCAAGCGGATTCGTTATACAAAGAAATACTACGCTCACGACGAAAACAATGAAGCAAAAACTGGCGATATTGTCCAAATCATGGAAACTCGTCCGTTGTCTGCTAAGAAACGTTTCCGTCTGCTCAAGGTCGTAGAAAAGGCAGTTATTCTATAAACTGAATTATTAACGAGAGGAGGGCTTTTCCGTGATTCAACAAGAAAGTCGTTTAAAAGTCGCTGATAATTCTGGTGCTCGTGAGATCTTAACCATCAAAATTTTAGGCGGTTCACGTGTCAAAACAGCAAATATCGGTGATATTATTGTTGCAACGGTTAAACAAGCAACACCAGGTGGCGTTGTCAAAAAAGGTGACGTTGTCAAAGCGGTTATCGTTCGTACTAAGTCAGGTGCACATCGCCCAGATGGTTCTTACATCAAGTTTGATGAGAACGCAGCTGTAATCATCAACGCTGATAAGAGCCCAAGAGGAACACGTATCTTTGGACCTGTTGCCCGTGAATTACGTGACAACAACTTCATGAAGATTGTTTCTTTGGCACCAGAAGTATTGTAAACAAACAATCTGCAAAGGAGGTTCACCCATGTTCGTAAAAACTGGCGATAAAGTTCGTGTCATCAGCGGTAAAGACAAAGGTAAAGAAGGTACTGTTACTAAAGCATTACCTAAAACTGATCAAGTCATCGTTGAAGGCGTACATGCGATCAAGAAGCATCAAAAAGCAACTAATACTAACCCACAAGGTGGTATTATTGACGCTAATGCTCCAATCCATGTATCTAACGTTATGTTGATCGATCCATCCACTAACGAACCAACTCGTGTCGGTTATAAAGTTGTCGATGGTAAAAAAGTACGTGTCTCCAAAAAATCTGGAGAAGTTATCGATAAATAATTAATTGAAAGGAGGAAAATCGCTCAATGGCTAATCGTTTAAAAGAAAGATACGTAAAAGAAATTACACCAGCAATGATGGAAAAATTCAATTACACATCCGTAATGCAAACACCAAAGGTTGAAAAGATCGTGTTAAATATGGGTGTTGGTGATGCAGTTGCAAATGCTAAAAACTTAGATAATGCAGTTGCTGAATTAAAACTGATTTCTGGTCAACAACCAATCATCACTAAAGCTAAGAAGTCAATTGCCGGCTTCCGCTTACGTGAGGGTATGGCAATCGGGACTAAAGTTACGCTACGTGGTGAACGTATGTATGACTTTTTAGATAAATTAATCAATGTTTCCTTGCCACGTGTCCGTGATTTCCACGGTGTTAGCACAAAGTCATTTGATGGCCGTGGTAACTATACATTAGGTGTTCGTGAACAATTGATTTTCCCAGAAATCGATTATGATCAGGTTGATAAAGTCCGCGGTATGGATATCGTCATTGTTACAACTGCTAACACTGATGAAGAATCACGCGAATTACTGACACAAATCGGAATGCCATTCACAAAATAATAGGGAGGTAATATATCTTGGCTAAGAAATCAATGGTCGCTAAGCAGCAACGTCCTGCTAAATTTTCATCACAAGCTTATACTCGTTGTGAGCGTTGTGGTCGTCCACATTCAGTTTATCGTAAATTCCATTTATGCCGGATCTGCCTTCGTGAATTAGCGCATGCTGGTCAAATTCCAGGCTTAAAGAAAGCTAGCTGGTAAATCTAACTTAAAGGGAGGTTAAACTAAATGGTCATGACTGATCCAATCGCAGATTACTTGACTCGTATTCGTAACGCCAATATGGTGCGTCACGAGTCCTTAGAAGTACCTGCATCTAATATGCTCCGCAGCATTTCAGAAATCTTGAAGCGTGAAGGTTTTATCCGCGACTTCGAATCCGTTGAAGATGACAAACAAGGCATCATCCGCGTATTCTTGAAGTACGGTAAAGATAACGAACGCGTTATTTCCGGCCTCAAACGTATTTCAAAACCAGGTTTACGTGCATACGTCAAAGCTGATGCTGTACCGAAGGTTTTAAACGGCTTAGGTATTGCAATCTTATCCACTTCTGAAGGTGTTCTCACTGATAAAGAAGCTCGGGCTAAGAACATCGGTGGCGAAGTTCTCGCCTACATCTGGTAATTATTCTAAACAATAGGGAGGTGTAACACGTGAGTCGTATCGGTTACAAAGTAATCAATGTACCTGAAAAGGTAACAGTAACTAAAACTGGTGACAGCGTCACAGTTAAAGGTCCTAAAGGTGAATTGACCCGTGAATTCAATCCGTTGATCACAATCACACAGAAAGATAATGTGATTAGTTTTGAACGTGCTGATCATGGTAAAAAGAGCCGTGAATTGCATGGTACAGCCCGGGCTAACTTGGCTAACATGGTCGAAGGTGTCTCCAATGGCTTCACTAAGAAGTTACAATTGGTTGGTGTCGGATATCGTGCCCAATTACAAGGTAAGAAATTGATTTTAAACGTTGGTTATTCCAACCCAGTTGAAATGGAAACTCCAGAAGGCTTGAGCCTTGAAGTTCCTTCAAATACTGAAATCAATGTTTCTGGTATCAGCAAACAAGCTGTTGGTGAATTTGCCGCAGTTATCCGTAGTGTCCGTGCCCCAGAACCTTATAAAGGTAAAGGTATTCGCTACGTTGACGAATATGTTCGTCGTAAGGAAGGCAAGACTGGTAAATAGTTTTACCCAGTCATTCAAAGTTTTACAATACAATTCGCGGTTAAGTGCCGCATAATCTAACTATCAGAGGTGAACATTGTGATTTCTAAACCAGATAAGAATAAGACACGCCAAAAGCGCCATTTACGTGTCCGTGGTAAGATCTCTGGTACTGCTGAGCGCCCACGCTTGAACGTTTTCCGTTCTAATAAGAACATCTACGCGCAATTAATTGATGACGTAGCGGGTGTGACGCTAGCAAGTGCCTCTACATTGGACAAAGAAGTTGAAGCAAGTTCAAAGACTGAAGCTGCAAAAGCTGTTGGCGAATTGATCGCTAAACGTGCCGTTGCTGCTGGTCATGAAAATGTTGTCTTCGATCGTGGCGGCTATTTATATCATGGCCGTGTCCAAGCTTTAGCTGAAGCTGCACGCGAAAACGGATTAGATTTTTAGGAAAAGGAGGAAAACCCATTTATGGCTAAAGCGTTTATTGATCCAAACAAGTTAGACTTGGAAGACAATGTTGTATCCATCAACCGTGTTACTAAGGTTGTCAAAGGTGGCCGTCGTTTGCGTTTTGCTGCGATCGTTATCGTTGGTGACCATAATGGACACGTTGGCTTTGGTACCGGTAAAGCTCAAGAAGTTCCTGAAGCTATCCGTAAAGCCGTTGAAGACGCAAAGAAGAACTTGATCGAAGTACCGATCGTCGGCACAACTGTACCGCATGAAATCATCGGTCGTTTCGGTGGTGCGCGTATCTTGATCAAACCTGCTATTGCTGGTTCTGGTGTTGCAGCTGGTGGTGCTGTACGTTCGATCATGGAACTTGCTGGTGTCCAAGATGTCACTAGTCAATTCTTAGGTTCACATACACCGATCAATGTGGTTCGTGCGACTATGGAAGGTCTTAAGGGCTTACGTCGTGCTGAAAAAGTGGCTGAACTTCGCGGCATTCCAGTCGATCAATTAGAAAACTAGGAGGGCGAAATTCATGGCACAATTAAAAATCACGTTAAAGCGTAGTGCAGCACATCGGATTCCAAATCATCGTGCAATTGTTAAATCAATGGGCCTGTCTAAAGTTAATAGTTCAGTAACATTGCCTGACAATGAAGCCGTTCGTGGCCAATTATTCAAGATTGGTTACTTGGTTAACGTTGAAGAAGTTAAGTAACAATTATTTAGTTTAAGGAGGTGCTCCAACTCAATGAAATTACACGAATTACAAGCAAGCGAAGGCTCGCGTCACGTTCGTAACCGAGTTGGCCGTGGGACTTCATCCGGTAATGGTAAAACAGCCGGTCGTGGTCAAAAGGGTCAAAAAGCTCGTGGTAAAGTACGTTTGGGCTTCGAAGGTGGCCAAATGCCATTATTCCGTCGTATGCCAAAACGTGGTTTCTCGAACATTAACCGCAAAGAATATGCTATTGTAAGTTTGAATGACTTGAATCGTTTCGACGAAGGTACTGATATCACACCAGCATTGTTGGTTGAATCTGGTATCGTTAAAAACGAAAAAGCCGGTATCAAATTATTAGCAAACGGCGAAATCACTAAGAAAGTTACAGTTACGGTTAGCAAGGCTTCGGCTGCAGCTAAACAAGCTGTTGAAGCTGCTGGCGGTAAAATTGAGGTGATTTAATGCTGTCGACCATCAAAAATGCTTGGCATGTGAAGGACATTCGAAATCGGATGTTCTTTACGTTAGGTATTTTGTTAATTTTCCGTTTAGGGACATTTATTACTGTTCCCGGTGTTGATGCAAAGGCATTAACATCGATTGCTTCTTCCGGATTAGTTAGCATGCTGAATATGTTCGGTGGTGGTGGATTAACCAATTATTCCATTTTTGCGATGGGGGTTTCTCCTTACATCACTGCACAAATTGTCATCCAACTTTTGCAGATGGATATTGTGCCCAAATTTGTTGAGTGGAGCAAACAAGGGGAAGTTGGTCGACGTAAGTTAAATCAAATTACACGTTATCTGACGATTGTTCTTGCATTTTTGCAATCAATCGGTATTACTGCTGGCTTTAACGCTTTAAGCGGGCTAGGTTTGGTCAAGAATCCAAATTGGCAAACCTTTGTTATGATCGGTATTATCCTAACTGGTGGCACTATGTTGGTTACTTGGATGGGTGAACAGATCACGGATAAAGGCTTAGGTAATGGGATCTCAATGATCATCTTTGCCGGGATTATTGCGCGCTTACCAAGTGGGATTTATCAAGTTTACCAGCAATGGTTTGAGACAAATCCAAGTACCACACAATTCTGGTTGTACATTTTGTACGCTGTCTTGTTGGTGATCGCAATTTTCCTTGTCGTTGTCCTTGTTACTTACGTCCAACAAGCGGAACGGCGTATCCCGATTCGTTATACACGGCGGGTAACAGATGCTGGCGATAATAGCTACCTACCATTAAAAGTCAACGTTGCGGGGGTTATTCCCGTTATCTTTGCAAGTTCATTTATTGCAACACCGGGTACGATTTTGCAGTATTTTAGTAACACACACTCTGAAGATCAGTGGTTCAAGATCATGACCGATATATTTAGTATGACAACCATTCCTGGTTCAATCTTATATACAGTTTTGATCATTGTCTTCACTTTCTTCTATGCGTTTGTTCAGGTCAATCCGGAAAAGGTTGCCGAAAATTTGCAGAAGCAAGGTAGTTATATTCCAAGTGTTTGGCCAGGAAAAACAACTCAAAAATATATTTCCGGCACGTTGATGCGTTTATCAACTGTTGGTTCTGTCTTCTTGGGTTTGGTAGCTTTGCTGCCGATCTTGGCGCAGAATATTTGGAGTTTACCTGAATCAATCGGACTAGGTGGTACTAGTTTATTGATCGTGGTCGGGGTTGCTTTAGAAGCAGCTCGTCAGATCGAAGGATTGATGATGAAACGACATTACGTTGGTTTTATCCGCTAGAAACGTGTTGAAGCGCTAGCTTTAGCACGTTTCTTATCAATATGGTGAAAAGGAGTGCGTCTTTGATGAATTTGATTTTAATGGGTTTACCTGGTGCTGGTAAAGGGACCCAAGCTGAACAGATTGTAGATACTTACAAAATTCCCCATATTTCTACTGGGGATATGTTCCGGGCAGCAATGAAAGATGAAACTGAATTAGGCCTAAAAGCTAAATCCTTTATGGATAACGGTGATTTGGTTCCTGATGAAGTGACAAACGGAATTGTTAAGGATCGTTTGGCGGAAGCTGATACTAAAGTCGGCTATTTGTTAGATGGTTTTCCACGTAACCTAAGCCAGGCAGAAGCCTTAGAACAAATCACAGCAGATTTAAATAAGCCCCTTGATGGTGTGATCAACATTCAGGTTGATCCTGCATCATTGATGGAACGACTTACTGGTCGTTTTATCTGTAAATCTTGTGGCGCAACTTACCATAAACTTTACAATCCAACAAAAGTTGCTGGCACTTGTGATCGTTGCGGCGGGCATGATTTCTTCCAACGTGATGATGATAAGCCAGAAACTGTCAAGAATCGTTTGGCAGTAAACGAAAAGATGAATACACCGTTACTTGATTTTTACGGCAAAAAGAATTTGTTATTCAATGTTGATGGTAATCAAGATATCAATGATGTTTTTGCTGACATTAAAAAGATCTTAGATCCATTAGCAAGCAAGTAAACCGCAAGGATGCTTGCGTGACTTATGACATTTTGCTATAATTAGCAAGGTTATCTTTTCAAGCCGGTTAGATTATGGTATAATCTGCTGGTTAAAAATCGAAAAGGTGAGTGCAACGTGCTCTCACCATTTTTATATGGAATTGAGCACTTGTCTTAATCGTTTACGATTTGCGTGGTTTCGGCTGTGTAAATAGCGCTCGATTCAAGTAAGTATTGGTAGTCAGTTCAATTTTGGTTGTTGAAGCATAGCGGTTCGTTAGCGAATCAGCTGTAATCAGTTAAGGAGGTACTTCTGCGTGGCGAAAGATGATGTCATTGAGGTCGAAGGAAAAGTCACTGATACATTGCCAAATGCAATGTTCAAGGTAGAACTTGAAAATGGGGCAACAATTCTAGCGACTGTTTCTGGTAAGATCAGAATGCACTATATTCGGATCCTGCCGGGTGATCGAGTTACTGTTGAGTTGTCACCATATGACTTAACACGTGGCCGCATTACCTATCGCTTTAAATAGCATTTTGTATAGGACCGGAAGTTTAGCCTTTTATCTTAGGAGGTATTAGTCATGAAAGTAAGACCATCAGTAAAACGGATGTGTGAACATTGCCGCGTTATCAAACGTAAGGGCCGTGTCATGGTCATTTGTTCTGCTAATCCAAAGCATAAACAACGCCAAGGATAGTAACTAATTCAATTTAATGGAGGTGTCATTTAAATGGCTCGTTTTGAAGGTATTGATTTACCCCGTGGCAAGCAGATTGTCATTGCGTTAACTTACATTTACGGTATTGGTAATACCACTGCTAAAAAAGTTTTAGCAGCTGCTGGTGTCGCTGAGAATATTCGTCAAGATGATCTCACACCAGAACAAGAAGACAAGATCCGTGTTGAACTTGATAAGGTCAAAGTCGAAGGTGACTTACGCCGTGAAGTTAACATGAACATCAAACGTCTTCAAGAAATCGGTTCTTATCGCGGTATGCGTCATCGTCGTGGCTTGCCAGTTCGTGGTCAAAATACCAAGAACAACGCTCGTACACGTAAAGGCAAAAAAGCATCAATCGCCGGTAAGAAAAAATAATCAGTAAAAGGAGGTAAGTAATTAATGGCAAATAGAAAAACAACACGTCGTCGTCGGGTAAAGAAGAATATCGAATCTGGCGTGGCACATATTCATTCTACTTTTAACAACACCTTGATCATGATCACTGATCCCCAAGGGAATGCAATTGCATGGTCTTCAGCAGGTGCTTTAGGTTTTAAGGGTAGTCGTAAATCTACACCGTTTGCTGCACAAATGGCAGCTGAAACAGCTGCTAAAGCATCAATGGAATATGGTATGAAATCCGTTGAAGTTGCAGTTAAAGGTCCTGGTTCAGGTCGTGAAGCAGCAATTCGTTCATTGCAAGCAACTGGTTTGGAAATTACCGCAATTCGCGATGTAACGCCAGTTCCTCATAATGGGTCTCGTCCTCCGAAGCGCCGTCGTGTTTAGTGAGTACGTTTTTCATTTTGAGTTATAAACTGAAACGTACAACATCAAAGACACTTCTCGTTTTGAAAGGGGTAAGAAACTAAATGATCGAATTTGAAAAACCAAATATTGCCAAGGTTGATGAAAGCACAAACTATGGTAAGTTTGTCATTGAGCCGTTAGAACGTGGCTATGGGACAACTTTAGGTAATTCATTGCGGCGTATCCTCTTGGCTTCATTGCCAGGTGCAGCCGTAACGAGTGTTCAAATCGATGGTGTTTTACATGAATTTTCGACCATTGATGGTGTAACCGAAGATGTCACACAAATCATCTTAAACATCAAAAAACTCGCTTTGAAGTTGGATTCTGACGATGATAAGACACTAGAAATCGACGTCAAAGGTCCGGCAACAGTCACTGCTGGTGACATTGAAGCTGATGGGGACGTTGAGATCTTAAATCCTGATCTGTATATTTGTACAGTCGCTGAAGGTGGTCGTTTCCACATTCGGATGACTGCACACAAAGGTCGTGGCTACGTTGCCGCTGATGGTAATAAGGTTGATGACATGCCGATCGGTGTTTTGCCAATCGATTCGATTTATACCCCAATCAGTCGTGTTAATTATCAAGTTGAAAGCACCCGTGTTGGTCGCCGTAACGACTTTGATAAATTAACCTTGGATGTTTGGACGAATGGTTCTATTAGTCCACGAGAAGCAATTAGTTTGGCAGCTAAGATCTTGACTGAGCATTTGGATATCTTCGTTAACTTAACTGATGAAGCTAAAAACGCTGAAATCATGGTAGAAAAAGAAGAAACCCATAAAGAAAAAATGCTTGAAATGACAATCGAAGAACTTGATTTATCTGTTCGTTCATACAACTGTTTGAAACGTGCTGGTATTAATACAGTTCAAGAATTGACTAACAAGACTGAAGCTGACATGATGAAAGTCCGTAACCTTGGACGTAAGTCTTTGGAAGAAGTTAAGGCTAAATTAACTGACTTAGGTCTTTCATTACGTAAAGAAGATTAATCACTTAAATCCATCAAGGGAGGGAACACATTAATGAGTTACCGCAAATTAGGTCGCACAAGTTCACAACGTAAAGCTTTGCTACGCGATTTGACGACTGATTTAATCATGAACGAATCGATCACAACAACTGAAGCTCGTGCTAAAGAAGTACGTTCAACAACTGAAAAAATGATCACTTTAGGTAAAAAAGGCACTTTAGCTGCTCGTCGCCAAGCTGCTGCTTTTATCCGTGATGAAATTGCTGATGTACGTGAAGAAGACGAAAAAGTTGTCGTACAAACAGTTTTACAAAAATTATTTAGTGATGTTGCACCACGTTATGCAGAACGTAACGGTGGTTACACACAAATCTACAAAACCATGCCTCGTCGCGGCGATGGCGCACCAATGGTTGTTTTAAAATTTGTTGACTAATTGTCAATGATCAACCAGGATTAAAAACGATCACTTCTAAAATGTTTGACTAGAGTGTTATGATGTTGGTTAGTTGTTTTTCCAAGTCTAGCTCGATGGTTGGCGAATCGTGTATTCGATCACATTTTAGAATGTGATTTTTTTTTACGCAAAATTTTTGTCTTAGTGGAAAAAGACACACGAAAAGCGCTTAATATGCTATCATGGAAACATTGAGAAAAAGTAAATTGAACGGTAAAGGTGACTGTTGTGACAAAAATTATTGAAGTCGAACATTTAAATTTCCGTTACCCGCAAACGGAAGGACGACCAGCGCTAAGTGATGTTAATTTAACGATTGAGCAAGGCGAGTGGGTTGCTATCATCGGCCATAACGGTAGTGGTAAGTCGACTTTGGCGAAGTCACTAGATGGGTTGCTACCATTGAACCCAGAAAGTGGTAAAATTCGCGTTGCTGGAATTGAATTAACTGAAGATAGTGTGTGGGATATTCGACGCCAAATTGGCATGGTTTTTCAGAATCCTGATAATCAATTTGTTGGGGCTACTGTTGAAGATGATGTCGCCTTTGGCTTGGAAAATATTGGCTTGCCACGTGATGAGATGGTTACGCGTGTGCATGACGCTTTGGCACGCGTACGGATGACCGAGTTCGCTGATCGTGAACCAGCTCGTTTATCGGGTGGGCAAAAGCAACGGGTGGCGATTGCTGGTGTAATCGCGTTGCAACCGCAGATCATTATTTTAGATGAATCGACGAGTATGCTTGATCCCAATGGGCGGATCGAAGTTCTAGATACAGTTCGTGAGCTAAAGGAACAGGAAAATTTGACAGTGATCTCGATCACCCATGATATCGATGAAGCAGCTAACGCTAACCGCATTGTTATTTTGGACGATGGTGAGATCAAGGAATCAGGCACGCCAGCGGAAATCTTTCAGTATGGCGAGCGTTTGATCGAATTAGGTCTTGATGTTCCTTATGCCGAGCGGTTAAAGGCGGCCTTGCATCGCCAAGGCTTAATTGTACCGCAACAATACTTAACTGAGGAAGGGTTGGTGGATTGGCTATGGACATTACATTCCAAGATGTAGCTTATACTTACCAGGCCGGAACGCCCTTTGAAAGCCAGGCGCTACATGATATTAATTTAACGATCGCAGATCAGAGTTTCACGGCGATCATTGGCCATACCGGTAGTGGCAAATCAACCCTAGTCCAACACCTTAATGCATTGTTAAAACCTACTAGCGGCACAGTAACGATTGGTGACCGGCAAATTACGCCGGAGACCAACAATAAAAATTTAAAACCCTTGCGGCAAAAAGTTGGAATGGTGTTCCAATTTCCAGAGAACCAGTTATTTGAGGAAACCGTTGCTAAAGATATTGCATTTGGTCCGATGAATTTTGGCATGAGTGCAACTGATGCAGCGAAGAAGGCTGCTGAGATGCTTGATTTAGTAGGTCTACCGGCTGAATTACTGGAACGCTCACCATTTGATCTATCTGGTGGTCAAATGCGGCGTGTGGCTATTGCTGGCGTTTTAGCGATGGCTCCTGAAGTTTTGATCCTGGATGAACCAACAGCGGGCTTAGATCCAGCCGGTCGTCGTGAGATTATGGGGATGGTCACACGATTACATGAGCAACAAAAATTAACCGTTGTTTTGATCACGCATCATATGGAAGATGTGGCTAATTATGCTGATCACGTGATCGTGATGGAACATGGGACAGTAGCTAAGGTAGGCCAACCAAGCGAGATATTTCAGGATGTAGAGTGGCTGCAGAAACGGCAACTGGGTGTACCGGAAACCACTGAATTTGCGGCGCGGCTGCAAAAGCGAGGCTTTAAGTTTACCCGGTTACCACTAACTGAAGTTGAATTGGCAGCGGCGTTGTTGCCTCAATTACCTCGAGAGGCGGTGAGTCAGCCACATGATGAATAAATTGCTGTTTGGCCGTTTTATTCCTGGTAACTCGGTGATCCATCGTTTGGATCCGCGGAATAAATTATTGCTTAGTTTCTATTATATTGGAATCATTTTTTTAGCCAACAACTGGTTGACCTATCTAGTCTTGTTCTTGTTTACCATTTTAGCTGTACGTTTATCGAATATTAAGATGAGTTTCTTTATTCGCGGTGTTCGACCGTTGATCTGGCTGATTCTCTTCACCGTACTACTACAAGTATTCTTTACGCGTGGGGGAACTACCTATTGGTCTTGGGGACCGATTGTTTTATCCCAATTTGGGATCGTTAACGGGGTTTATATCTTCATGCGCTTTGTACTGATTATTTTCATGTCGACTTTATTGACGCTGACGACACCCCCCTTATCATTGGCTGATGCAATCGAGGCAATTTTGAAACCGCTGCGGATCGTACATTTTCCAGTGTATGAAGTTGCGTTAATGCTTTCAATTGCGCTACGGTTTGTGCCAACATTGATGGATGAAACTGAAAAAATCATGAACGCGCAACGAGCGCGCGGGGTTGATTTTGGCGAAGGTAATATTTTTCAACAGATGCGTGCAGTTGTTCCTTTACTGATTCCGTTATTCGTTAGTTCGTTTAATCGTGCTGAAGATTTAGCGACAGCGATGGAAGCGCGTGGCTATCAAGGCGGTGAAGGTCGCAGTAAATACCGCATTCTAACTTGGCGCGCTGCTGACAATTGGGCAGTGATTGCTTTTGTGTTACTGACAGGTATTTTAATTTGGTTACGTGCATAAATAATAACTGGTGGGTTTGAGGTGAGTAGTGCCTTTAACCCACCGTTTTTATTGGCGTTACAACAGGTGTAACATCAAGGTTGATCAGCGTTTTTTGCTAATCAACTACCTTAAAAGTGAAGTAGAGCCATGTTTCTTGCGGGACGATTTTTACCACAAGAATGGCCATCGCCCGTAACATCAAGGTTGATTAGCGTTTTTTGCTGATCAACTACCTTAAAAGTGAAGTAGAGCCATGTTTCTTGCGGGACGATTTTTACCACAAGAATGGCCATCGCCCGTAACATCAAGGTTGATTAGCGTTTTTTGCTGATCAACTACCTTAAAAGTGAAGTAGAAAGGAGAGCTTGGTTTGTTACGTTATAAAGTTACGATTGCCTATGACGGTACTCAATTTGCAGGCTTTCAGCTCCAAGTGAAGCAACGGACTGTACAGGGGGTCATGGAGAAGGCTGTACGAACCATTGCTAAATCACCAACCCGGATCGTGGTCAACGGTTCTGGCCGTACCGATGCGGGTGTTCATGCATTAGGGCAGGTCGTGCATTTTGATTTTCCATTTGTCTTACCAGCCGCTGCGATGTTAAAAGCCTTAAATAGTTTGCTACCATTGGATGTAGTGGTCAAGGATTGCCAAGTTGCGGACCCGGGATTCCATGCGCGCTATGACACAACAGGTAAACGGTATGTTTATCGCGTTAGCCGTGGTTATTATACGGATCCTTTTCGTCGTTTTTACACTGGTCATTGGAAGTACGCTTTAGATGTGGATAAAATTGAACTAGCGCTGACTGATTTTATTGGTACGCATGATTTTAGTAGTTTTGCTGCATCTGGTGGCAGTATTAAAAATAAGGTACGCACAATTTTTGCTGCCACTGTAACTGAGGATCCAGCGAGTGATGAATTAATTTTTGAATTCTATGGTAATGGCTTCTTATATAATATGGTACGTATTATGGTTGGGGTTGCTTTAGAAATTGGTAATGGTCGTCGGCCAGTGCACGATATTTTACGTTTATACGAAGTTAAAGACCGTACACAAGCACGTTACACGGCACCGGCTAGTGGACTTTACTTGAAAAAAGTCTATTATGGTGATGGTCCAGCTGATAAAGGTGATTTGGTTACGCTTTAATGATAAATAATTGCGAAATTGATTGACAGTTTGTAGTAAAATAGTTAAGATTATAGCTGGTACTGTTTACCCCACGATAAGCCCCGGAAACTTACTGGTGTTTAAACAGACACAGAAAAATGGAGGAATACACGTGCGCTCAACATATTTAGCAAAACCAGGCGAAGTAGAACACAAATGGTACGTTGTCGATGCAACTGATATTGCATTAGGCCGTTTATCCACAGTTGTGGCTTCTATCTTACGCGGTAAAAACAAACCAACATTTACACCAAACGTTGATACTGGTGACCACGTCATCATCATCAATGCAGAAAAAGTACTCTTAACTGGCCGTAAAGCGACTGATAAGATTTACTATCATCATACCCTTCATCCAGGCGGTTTGAAGCAGATTTCTGCAGGCGAATTGCGTGAAAAGAACCCAGTTCGTTTATTGGAATTATCCATCAAAGGGATGCTTCCAAAGAACACATTGGGTCATGCTCAATTTATGAAATTGCATGTTTACGCAGGTCCTGAACATAAGAATGCTGCACAACAACCAGAAACTTTGGATATTACAAACCTAATTTAAGGAGGGAAATGAATTGGCAGAAAAAGTTCAATATATTGGTACAGGCCGTCGTAAAAACTCAGTTGCCCGTGTACGTTTAGTACCAGGTACTGGTAAAATTACGATCAACGGTAAAGACCAAACAGATTATATTCCATTTGCAAATATTCGCGAAGATATGGTTCAACCATTTGGTATCACTGATACAAATGATAGTTACGATGTTTTCGTTAACGTTAACGGCGGTGGCTTCTCTGGCCAAGCCGGCGCAATTCGTCATGGTATTTCACGGGCACTATTAAACGTAGACCCTGATTTCCGTGGACCTTTAAAACGCGCAGGTCTCTTAACTCGTGACCCACGTATGAAAGAACGTAAGAAGCCAGGCTTGAAGAAAGCTCGTAAGGCTAGTCAGTTCTCAAAGCGTTAATCCGGCACGTTATAACAGGCCTGATTACGATTTTAATTTTTACCCCAATCAACAAAATTCGCTCAGAAAATTGAACGTTGGGGTAAGATTTGGGGTAATGGTTACCCTACAGAGAATGCTGAACGTCAGATTATCTAATCTGGCGTTTTTTTGTGCGCTCTTTTTTTAAACGATTCACGAACATTTCGTGCACCTTGGTGGAAATGATATCCGGTGTATTAACGTAGATCTTTGTTGTTGCTAAGTCAGAATGGGTGAGTGCTTCGGAGATATCCTCAAGGGAAGCACCACCTTCACGGGCAAGTGTACCAAAAGTGTGGCGCAACTTGTGTGGGTGTAATTTAGCTAATTCTGGATGCCGATGATGGATCGACTTGATTCGGTAATTTAGGTAGTCAGAATGTAAGGGAACATTCATGTGACCACGAAAATCGGTATACGTGAATACAAATTGTTCAGATGTTTGTTCAATTCCAATCTGCGCTAACTCTTCAGCTTGTTGCGCTTTCCATTCTGCAATCTCACTAACCAGTTCTTCTGGAATAGTTAGTTGAGTGAACTTATGGCCTTTAGTATCTTTGAGCTGTTTAGATTTGGAAAGACTCTGAATGATGAATAGTGAATTAGTCTTTAAATCGATGTGGCGCCATTGTAGACCATAAGTTTCACTTTTACGGTCACCTACATGTAAGGTCAGTAAGAAAAGTAAGTGCTGCATTAATGTGATTTTGCCAGCTTGATAGTCTTCTTCTAGTGCTTCGAGCCAATCTAGCAGTTCTTGCGCCGTGAGTGCTTCTCCTTTCGCTTGACGTTGCCTTTTCAGCTGATCATGATAAGGAGACGCTATCATGTTTAATACCTTACCAACGCGATTATATTCAATGTAATCCATTGCTTCTGCAAGCTCAAAAAATTGTCGAGTATAGCTCTTAATGTTACGAATATTGCTAAAAGTGGCAGATTTCATCGTTAGCTCGCTAATGATAACTTCTTTGTGATTATTTAAATAATTCAACGAGTAATTACCAAACATTGGTAGAGGATATGAAGTCTGAAAAGTGATTTTTGGTAATCAACAGTTTCTCTGGTTGGTACGACGTGTGTTCGACCAGTTGCACCTTTAACGTAAACATCCATGAAAACATTGTGGTAAAAGTCGCTGAAAGACATTTCTCCTTTGACTTGTAATGAACGGGGGCTATCATCCTTTCGTACTTGTTCAATTTGTAATAGTACATTCGCTTCTTGAACCTTGGCGGCCTTGAAGTTTGGCAGAGTTTTCCTATAGCGGCGTTTATTGTCGAAAAAAGGTCTGAGCGTTTTCGGGTATTGCACCTCTACAAGATAACTTCCTGATTTTGTTTTGCTAATAGTCATAACTACATTCCTCCAAAAAATTAATTGAAATTAATCAGAGCGAACGTAAGGCTTCGAAATCATTTTACCTCGAATGATTTAATTCGTCAGCTCTATTCTTTAACCAGTCATCAACTGCTGGACGATCAAAGCGAACACAACCGCCAACAATAATTACCGGCAAGCCTTGAGCAATCCAATTATCTAATGTATTGTTAGCAATTTGTAAATAATCACATAAATCCTTTTTCTTTAGATAACGAGCACCGATTGCTGCATCTTCACGTACTTTTTTGACTTCACTCATAATTAGTTGGTAGATTTCTGAACGCAGCTTATTTTGTTGTTGGTCGCTAATAACGATTGTAAACTCTGAAGTAGCGATAATATCATCTCCAATCAAGTAAAAGGGGCTTTGGCTGCAGCGTTAAGAAAAACATCACTTCCTCTCGTAAGAAAAATACTGATTCTAGTTAATATTAGAACTTGTTACCCTGTTCCGTCACTAACGGACATAGGAATTTCACCTCTCCTGCTTACGTGGGAGCCTCGCGGAAGTATCATTATCTACTTAAATTGTACGATCACTAGTTAAAGATCATAATTGAGAAGTGGGTGGCGCTCGCGCTTGGGTCATGGCGTCCACCAATCAACAGTTCAAGAAAAGTAAGAAAGTTAGGGTAGCAATATTCAATTGTCAAAGGGCACGCAGCTCATGTTATCTGCTCACTATATACATACAAATAAAAATAAAAGATGAAACCAAAAAAGCAAATTAATCAAAAAAAGATTAACTTGCTTCTTCGTCGTTCTATAAATACCGCTCTAAATCAAATTTATAGACGGTGCGAATGAAATGTTCACTCAATATTTGATAACGATCCTCGTCAAATTTAAATTGACCCCAACAAGTGATGCTAATAATTAGTGGCTGAAATTCTTCCAATATCCGTGCCATGGCAAGGGGATCACCATGCTGTGCGGCGTAAATCGTTTCGGTATAATTCATCGCTGTTCGCTCTCCTAGAGTTAGATTTGGGTCGTCTAATTCTAGAGAGTGTGGGGGGAGATCGAATACTTATAGTTAAGCTAGTCGTAGAATTTTGCGCCGATTTTGCTTAACACCTTGCGATGTTGTTTGGAAATCGCTTGGCTACTAACATGAAAGATTTGGCCGATTGCCTTATCTGACAGTTGCTCAACGTACTTATAATAAAGCAGCTTCTTTTGTAAATCAGTTAATCTGGCTACTGACATAATTAGGCGTTCATTAACAAAATACTCTTCAAGATGGACAGCCTGTTCTGCTGTAAGCAACTTAACAATCGGTGGTCTTTCCTCAATTGGATACTCGACTGTTTCTTCATTCAACGACATTTGGGGAACCTGGTGTTGTTCTTGCGAATAGAGTGAGCGAGTTTTGTTTACGAGTGATAGCTTGGCGTAGTGTGAAAAAGCTTGTTTGACATCTTGATCAGACATGACGATTCCTCCTTTTACCAAGCAAATACTTAACAAGTATTAAACATGAAACCGTATTGATAAATTTTTTAGATTTTGTTTGATTGATATACCGAAAAATGTAGTTGCTCTTTCAAAATAGGGTAATTAACGAAATAACATCGTTAATTACCCTATAATTAAACAAGCCCTTTGATTATTTTGTTGCGACTGTTTTGAGAATCAAATAACATTTTCCAGTCCAAATTTTTAAATCACTCAAAATCAATTAAAAGCAAAGCGTACTGAAATATTGCATTCCAATTAGACAGGTTTTCGATTTAAGGGTAATAAATATTTTGTGTTTTGTTGTTCCCAATTTTGTGCTGCAATTTGGACCGCATCCCAAGGTGATCCGACTGGTGGTGAATAGGATAAGTCCAGATCGCTGATTTCAGCCACAGTCATATCATTAAAAATTGCTGTTGCAAAAATATCACTACGTTTAGCCACTTCACTACCATAATGACCAATTAGCTGTACACCTAAGAGCCGCCCAGTTTTCTTATCACCAGTAATTCTGATTCTAATTTTTTGAGAGCCGGGGAAATAGGCCTTATGATCATCAACAACGGTGGTTACCGTTAGAGGATCGAACCCTGCATGTATTGCCTCACTTGCTAATAACCCAGCTCGTGCAACCACTAAATCGAATACTTTTAAAACCTGTGTTCCGATACTACCTTTAAAGGCACGTTGAATACCTGCAATATTAAAGCCTGCAGTTCGTCCCTGTTTATGAGCAGTTGTACCTAATGGTAAATACGTTTCGCCTAGCAAATGGTGTTTTGTTTCTACTAAATCACCAGCCGCCCATATATCAGGTAATGAGGTATGCATATATTGATCAACCTTGATTGCACCTGCAATTCCCGTTGTTGCTCCAGCCTTAATAAGTAATTCGGCATTAGGTTGCACCCCAACTACAATTAACACTAAATCGAACTTATAAGCTTCTGACTTATGACGTTCATTTAAGCCAATAACTTCCACATTTCGATTGTTTTCGTTTATTTCTGAAACGGTTAAGCCAGTAACAACATTAACTGAATTCATAGATAATTTTCGATGAACAATTTGGCCTAAATCAGCATCTACAGTGGAAAGTATTTCTGTACTGCGCTGAAAAATAGTTACATCTAATTGGCGTTTTTTTAGGGCTTCTGCCATTTCAATCCCAATATAGCCCGAACCAACAATTGCCACTTCTTGAGTATCATTTGTAGCTAGATTTTTTTCGATTGCAAAGTAATCCGCCATTGTGTGCAGAACATGGACTTTGCGCGACTGTTGTGTTCGTGATAGATCAACACCCTTAATATGCGATAGCTTGGGTTTTGCCCCGGTTGCCACAACCAAGTGATTATAGTGATATACTTTTAACTCACCTGAAAGCGAATGTACCACAACTTCATGTTGCTGTGAGTCAATTTTTTCTGCAATCATGTTCATTTGAAACTTGACACCGGTCGCGGTCAATTCTTTCAAACCGCGATGAGCCAATGACCGCCAATTAGCTACCTCACCACTGATTGCATAAGGTAAACCACAAATTGACAAATTGGGATATTCATCTGCCAACAAAACTTGAACTTCGAGTTCTGGTTTTAGTTCTTTGGCTTTTAGGGCAGCTGAAACCCCTGCATCACTACCACCAATAATCAATAATTTTTCCGCTTTATTTGCCACTTATTTATTTCCTCCACACTTGTTAATGGACGCGTGCACGACTTAAATCTTGATGTAAATAATTTGAAAATTCCTGGAAGGTTGGATATCCACCTTGTTTAGTAATTATCCCATCAACTATGGTTATGGGTAAAATCGCAATCCCATATTTTTCTAGCAACGCCTGTATCTGATGATTACGAGCAAAAGCATCTGGATTTTGAGTGAGATTTCTACGGATAATCAGGTTCTTACCATCCGCATTAACATGTCGTTGAATCGCAGTTGTTTGAACGAATATTTTATTTACGCTAGGCCCACACACCGGTTGCACAACACATTGCTTCTTCAAATATTTTAATTTTAACCATGCTTTACCTCGCCGATTAAACGATGAAAACGTTCAAGCTCTTCCTCTACCTGTGTATAATCACGAAAATAACTGACTGCTAAATTGTTTAAAACTAATTGGTTTATTTTTATAAATGCGCGCGTTTTATAATTAAGTTAGCCACCCAGCCAAAATGGTAAAAAAAAGACACCAAGACGAAAAATTCAGGTATCATTGAAGTTCCTACAACAAACAATGAAAGAAGTTTTCGTCTTGATGCAAGAACAGTCTATCACACCACGCCCAAAAGGTCACCATTTATCGGAAATCGAACGCGGTCAAATCGCCGCTTGGCACATTGAAGGATGCTCAGCACGGCAAATAGCGATTCGATTAGGCGTCTGCCACCAGACCGTCAATAATGAGCTCAAGCGTGGTCGAGTCACGCAAGTTAAACGCGTTAATAATCAGAAACACTACTTTGAAATTTACAGCCCTGAAGCCGCTCAGAATCGCTATGAAATAAAGCGGCAAAACTGTGGACGTCCATTAAAATTTAGCCAAGTGACGGCCTTCTTAGCCTACTTTGATGATAAGTTCTGCCATGAGGGTTGGTCGCCGGACGCTGCTGTTGGTTATGCCCGTAAGCACCGGTTATTTAAGCCGGCCAAAATGGTCTGTACGAAGACTTTGTACAACTATATCGATGCGCAACTATTGGAGATCCGTAACCTTGATCTGCTGGAAAAAACAAAACGCCGGACGACCCAGCACTACTCGCACCAACATCAGCGCCTACTCGGTCGTAGTATTGAAGAACGGCCAAAGCGAGTAGAAACGCGCCACGAGTTTGGTCATTTTGAGATCGATACTGTCATTGGCAAACGTGCTGGTAGCGAGAGTGTCCTATTAACGTTTACCGAACGTAAAACGCGCTATGAGATTGTCCGCTTGATCGAGGGTAAAGACGCTGAATCTGTGGCTTATGCCATGCAAAATATTACGGCTGAATTCGGTGACGTTATGCGGACAGTTACGGCGGATAACGGAACAGAGTTCACCACGCTAACGGCTGCGCTTGAGGGTATTGCCGAGACTTATTATGCCCACCCTTATAGCTCGGCCGAACGCGCCACTAATGAGGTCCACAATCGTATACTCAGACGTTACTTTCCTAAGGGGCAATCACTCGATCTAGCTACACCCAGTCTGGTCCGTCAAGCTGAATCTCGGCTCAACCATCTCCCGCGCCGCTTACTTAAGTTCTGTACACCAGCTGAAGTATTTCGAAAGGAATTAGCACGTGCGCGCAAAGGCCGAGCCGCCTAATCCTGATCCACCTGGAACTCCCATGAGCCATTTCGTCTGTGTGCTTTATCGGTACTGGCTAACTTACTATTGCAATTTGCGATTTTTATAAATGCAATTTTCACACGATATAGCTGCTGTTGGATCGTTGATTCGCCACTATATTGCAATTCAAGTAAATTGATTTCTTGATTGGCTTGAATCAAATAAGCAGCAGCAATTGATCCTATTTCCGTCTTTGCAGCTTGACTCACTAAAGTGTCAATTATGCTTAAACTACTTTCCAACAAATTTTGCTGTTCATATTTAGTTTGTATCATAATAAACCAGCCTTTCTTAACCGAAAATACTTAATGATAACCATAAGCCGCATAAAGTAATGAATAAAACTGGAATTGTGATCGTGATACCAATTTTAAAATAAGTTCCCCAAGCAATTTTGACGCCTTTTTGCGCCAAAACATGTAACCATACTAAGGTGGCTAGTGAACCGATTGGTGTGATCTTTGGTCCTAGATCGGAACCAATAATGTTTGCATAAACTAAGGTTTGGTGCATTAGTCCCGATACATTGGCGCCTTTGATCGACAAGGCATTGATCATGACTGTTGGCATATTATTCATCGCTGATGATAAGAACGCTGCTAAGTAACCCATGCCCATAGTTGCCACGAAGCGGCCGCCAGTGGCCATTTTAGCGATCACACCGGCAAGTAGCGCCGTTAAACCGACATTTTGCAATCCATAAACCACCACGTACATCCCCAGCGAAAAGAAGACGATGTTCCATGGTGCGCCTTTAATGACTGCCCGCGTGTCCACTTGCGGGCTTTGTTGACCGACCAACAAGAAAATCAAGGCGATCGTCAAGGCAATAAATGAGACCGGAATATTTAGAAAACTGCTACTAAAGTAGCCGATCAATAGCGCCGCCAAAACGACCCAAGAGAATTTAAATAACCGTTGATCCTTGATCGCCGATTTTGGTTCAGCGACTTGACTGACATCATAGCGCTTAGGTAGCGCTTTGCGGAAATATAAGTATAAAATGCTGATACTAGCAACTAAGGAGAACAGATCCGGGAGCCACATTCTCAGTGCATACTCGGAAAACGTAATTCCGAAAAAGTCGGCAGAGACAATATTAACTAGATTACTGACGACTAAAGGTAACGAGGTGGCATCGGCAATAAAGCCACTGGCAATAATAAACGGGAAAACTTTTTTTTCATCAAAATGTAATGCACGGACCATGGCTAAAACGATCGGGGTCAAAATCAACGCGGCGCCATCATTGGCAAATAGTGCCGCCACGATCGCACCTAAAACGGCGATCAAAATGAACATCCGTACGCCATTGCCTTTAGCCAACCGCGCCATATGCAACGCGGCCCACTCGAAAAAGCCGATCTCATCTAAAATCAATGAGATCAAAATAATCGCGACAAACGATAAAGTGGCGTTCCAAACGATTCCCGTAACAGTGCCCACATCTTGAAGCGTGACGACCCGAAATAATAGTGCCAGTAATGCGCCACCAATTGCGGTCCAGCCGATCGATAACCCTTTAGGCTGCCAGATAACAAATAATAACGTGAGTAAAAATATAAAAACGGCTAAAAAAACTTGCATAATTTCCTCCAACGACCAAAATCAGGGTACCACTACCCTGATCAACTGATTTTTATTTAAATAGTTAATAACGTTTGTTCAAAATTAGGTTGCCATTGTTCCACCGCAAAATGATCGGCCGAAATGGCTTTGACTTTTTCGATCCATTCAACTTCATTTTGGGCACGCGCCTGTAAACACGGATGCGTGGTTTGTGTGGCTAACATACTTTGATTGACCAGCCACCAGGTATGCGCGATCTTTGCGCGCTTCAAGTCTTCATTAAGCCGCATTGATTCGTAGACCGGCGTGGTTTCTGGTAAAGTCACCATCACGATCTCGGTCTGAGCGGGATCTTGCAACCTTGGTAATAGCTCAATAATGGCCTGTGGCACATCACCAGCTGTGCGTTGCACTTCCTTAGCATAGCTTTGCGTTGAATCCAGCAGCAACAAAGTGTGCCCAGTTGGTGCGGTATCGATCACCACCACATCGCTGTCATTTTGCGCCACAATATTGGCAAAAGCGCGGAAAACGGCAATTTCTTGCGTGCAGGGTGACCGCAGATCTTCGGCGACGTAATCGACGTCAGCCGACTGCATCGTCTGCCGTGCCGCAGCTAACACTTCAGCTTGATAATCCTGCAACACTTGTTGTTCGTCAATATGACTGATCGTAACTGCTGGATCATCTGTTTTGAAAAAATCAAGATGATCGGCGGGATCAGTGGTCGCTAAGTGCACCGTTTTATGTTGGGCGACCAGCTTTTGCGTAATTTGGACTGCAACCGTTGTTTTACCGACACCGCCTTTACCCATTGTAAAAATGATTTTTTTATTCGTTTTGATCAGATCAGCAACGATCCGATCTAAGGTGGGATAATCATTGTTCAGCGGCGGATAAGCTGCCAATACCGGTTGTTCTGCTTGTAAAACTAAGCGCAATTTATCTAGGCCAGTCACATTATAGGCCCGCAATGGGACCTCATATTGGGTAAATTCCTTTAAAATCGCCGGCATCTGCTGCAAATCAGCTTGTTGTTGCGTATAAATAGCTTGCGAAGCCTGATCCATTGGTGCCTTAAGCGTCCCATTAATGATCAATTGTTGATTTTGCATCCCGATTGCAGCTAGTTCCTGAGCCGCCCGGGCCGCCTCAAGTAACGCTGTCTTTTGTGGTCGTGTGACTAACATTAAGGTAGTCAACTCGCTATTACTCAGTGTTGCTACGGCCTTGGCGTAAACGGCTTTTTTATCACCCATGCCTGCTAATTGACCGAGACAAGAAGCACCGCGATCATTTTCAGCTAAATAATTATTCCACGCCGCGGGTAGTTGCAACATCCGTAAGGCATGGCCAGTCGGTGCCGTGTCAAAAATAATATAATCAAAACGCTGGTCGATCGTCGGATCAGTTAGGAAATTGGCAAACTCATTAAACGAAGCGATCTCGACGGTACAAGAGCCGGATAGTTGTTCTTCCATGTTTTTAACTGCGGCATCAGGCAATACCCCGCGGTAAGGGCCAACAACACTTTCCCGGTACTCACCAGCAGCCGTCACCGGATCGAAATTAGCGGCAAATAGGCCGGGCACCCCGTTGATCGCCTGTGGTTTATTAGTTAATTCTGTATTGAAAACATCTTGTAAATTACTGGCTGGGTCGGTGGAAACCAACATAACTTGCTTACCAGCATCGGCTAAATTGATTGCCGTGGCGCTGGCCGTTGTCGTTTTACCCACGCCGCCTTTACCGGTAAAAAACAAGTAATGCGTTAAATGTGCTTTTTGTGGTTGATAGTCTTGCATCGATATCCTCCTCAGTTATATAGATGATTGTCTATATATTATTTAAAAAGAAATGGCCGTGCCATCTCTTAAATTAAGTAAAATCAACAACAGCCACTGGCACCGCCACAGCAACCACCTGACTGCTCAGCCGGCACAAAAACCAGCCCCGTATAGTCAGATAACTCGTCAATAGTTGGATAAGCACCAGTTTTAACGATCTGCCCATCAACAACGGTGATCGGCAATACGGCATCGGGATCATCCTTGATTGCTGCTAAAATATCAGCCCGTTCGCTAAACACGTCAGGATTATTACTGAGATTGTAACGATCGGCTTCAATCGTTTTAACGCCTTGCAGCGCATCAAAAGCTGACGTGATCATTAAAAGAGCAGGATCAACGGACGGACCACAAAGGCCAGTCGAGCAGCACATTGCTGGTTCAAATAATTCAATTTTTTTCATTAGTTACAACAACCTTTCCGGAAGCACACGCTGTACAAGTCACATCATGACAGACACACTGATCATCACTGGACAATAATTGTGCCGTATCTTGTTTAAAGGTCGCCATGAATTCGGCCTGTAGCGTATAATGCTGCCATTTACCTTCTTTACGTGCGGCCACGATACCTGCATTTTGCAATACTTTCATATGGTGGGATAAGGTCGGCTGTGAAAAGTCAAAATGCTCTAAAATATCACAGGCGCACAAAGAGCCACAAGAAAGCAGATCAATAATTTTCAAACGATTGGGATCAGCCATTGCTTTAAGCATTTGAACATACTTTTGATAGTCCATTTGTAAACCTCGATTCCACGATTTAAGCTAATTTATTAGCCAAGTCCAACTCCTGGCAGTGACCAAGACCGTACATTATAAATATAGACGCGCATCTATGTTTATAATATAGACCTATGTCTATGTAAACGTCAAGCATTATTTAAAATCAACATAGCATCTATTAACAAACCTTTGATTTTAGTTTTAATTACATTAGGATAATTAAGACTATTTTACAATTCAAATAAGTATGTATACACGACTGCACTAGGCCCTGTCAAGTTGACAGATGAAATAATATAAAATTGAATCTGTCTCTAAGCGGCTTCACTCCAGTACTCATCTGGAGTGAGGCCGTTTCTTTGTGCTGAACGGTTGTGGTGATTGAAGTATTCAATGCCTTCTTCAACCAGCTTCACGAGTTCTTCAAAGGTTTTAGGCATCGGATGGCGATCCATCCAGCGAAGCTTAAACTCATTCCACCAACGCTCCATCGGCGCGTTATCGTATGGTGTGCCTGGACGAGACATGCTACGAGTCACATCGTAACGTCCAAGAAAGTTGTTGAAGGCGCCAGATGTATAAGCTGACCCGCGATCTGTGTGGATCAGTGGATGAACATCTCCGACTCTTTCAAATGCACGTTGAAATACTTCTATTTCCGCAGCCGAGGTTTCGGTAATGCTGAGATGGTGTGACAAGAGAAGACGCCCATAGAGATCGAGAACACCACTCAGCCGAATCCTATATTCGCCATTTGGACCAAGTTTTAATTCAGTCGAGTCGGACAACCAAACTTTGTTAGGCGCGTCTGTTTCAAAGTTCTGGTTTAAGACATTGTCTTGAACGTATTGATCAATAGCTTTTTGGCGACTGTGTTTCTTGACTCGAATCTGACACCTCAATCCGAGTTCTCGCATCACACGTCGAACCATTTTATAAGTAACTTCGAAGGCAATCAGCTCATCATGTTGAAGATTCACTAAGAGATTCCCAGCACCGATACCTTGATGATGAAAATCAAACCAGTATTGCGTCCGTTCCTTGAGTTGACGATCACGGGCTTCCCAAGCGGTTTCTTCTCGCTTTAACCCTTTATAGTATGCCTGCCGGCTTACGCCGACAACGGCTAATAGCTTAGTGAGTGCACCACGCTTACCTTGACTGACCTCTTTGATTGCGACATAGGCCAGCCGATGTTGTTTGTTCACCCCTTGCGCTGAAGTTCCAGCAATTTTTTTGCGAATTGTTCCACCAATTCTTTGTCTTTAAGCTCGGCTTCTAGTTGGCGAATGCGAAGGTTCGCCTTATCGAGATCAGTCAGTTCAGATTCATCTTTGTGCTGACCACGATTATCAACGAGTGCCTCATAACCACTATTCTTGGCCTTAAGCACCCAGGAACGTGCTTGTTGATACGAAACTTGAAAGTGCTCTGCGGCCTCAGTGTATGAATGCTTGTGTTTGACCACGTACTCAACTACTTCAATTCGTTCTTCGAAAGTCGTCTTCTTACGCATAGTGGGGACCTGCTTTCTGGACGGTGATGCCGTCAAAGGTTTGTCTCCATTATACTTATCGACCCAGACTTTTGCTTGCGTTGAGTTACGCAGACCATATTTATCGGCCACTTCCTCTAAAGTGCCTTCTCCATTCAGGTAGGCAAAGACAACGGTATGCTTCAACTCCTTGCTGTAGTGAATGTTCTTCTTGGCTTCTTCAAGACCTTCAATTCCATCTCTCTGGTAACGCATCAACCATCTTCTAAGTGTATCCTGACTGATTCCGTGCTGTCTTGCATACGTAGCTCTTGGCAGGTCTGACTGTTGGTAAACTTTAAGTAGATTGAACTTCTCCAGTGCCGTGAACTTAGATCTGGACATACAAAAATCCCTCCATAATCATCAGATGAATTATTGTATTTCATCTGACAACCATAAAGGGATTATCGCAGACATTCAAATTGAGTGCCGCGTTTTTATTTTCTACAAACCGGACTTGATTGTCCAGTTTGAACCTGACTTTTCTAAAACAAGTGTGTACTGCGAATACTGGATCATATCCGTCTCACTATCGAGAAACTTAACAGTTGCGTCAACTTGAATATTGTCACCTTGACGATGGAATGTGGGATTAACTAATTCCGCAAACCGATAGTCTTTATTTAACGGTTTCGTACCACCAGCAACGTAATATTTTAGTTCATTGGCGGTGCCGCTTGGATAAAGAGTAAAGAAAGTTGTTAGAAACTTAGTGATGCTACCAGTGGTTTCAGCGTTAATTGTGCTATCCGTTTGAAGTTGCTTTTCGGCTATTTTGGCCTTAGTCGGAGCGGCCGCGATTGTTGGATTAGTGAAAATCACCATATCACCATCTTTATTCTTCATAACGTTCAAGGAGTAGGTGGACTCGATTGGTTTTGGGATATCTTCTTTTTGACTATTTTTGATCTGCTGATTAACCGTAAATAATACTTTATTGACCTGATTTTTCTTAGCTTCAACTTTCCAAATCCGAATATCAGACACGGTGGAAGTTGTCGGAATATCTGAACGTAGCGCATCAGCATTCAGGGTCACTAAACCATTTAACATGAACTTACCAAGATCCTTTTGCCGTGTTTCTAATTTTTCTTGGTTAGGTTCCCATGTGTAATAAACTTTGGCGAAGTCAGTAACAAAAGCTTCTATCGCATTGGTATCAGTCAACTTAACTTTAACTATCTCGCGTTCATGCACCGTGTGTTTATTGATGGCCGTGAAGTTCTTATACACGCCAAAACTCACACTAGCGAGTAAGATCAGCCAGCATAACCAAGTGGTTTTTCGCCGAATACCGACACGCGGTTGTTTTAATTTACGAGGCTTTTTTTCTTTCACCGGTTTTGGTTGGCGTTTTGGTGATCGTTGCCGCTTAATTTTTTTACGTGGCCGTTTGGGACGAGTTTTCTTATGTGAAGCGACTTGGTGATTGATTGGACGTTCGTTGTATTCATACCGTGGATCGTGTTCATCTTCTCGATTGTAGGGTGGCCGTGGTTCACGTTGCTCATACTCGTGAGGCGGATAACGTTCTTCGCGATAATCATTCGGTGATCGGCGATAGTTACGGGCGTCCCGTTTCTGTATTTGCTGCGGTGGTTGACTGTCATAATCTTCATGATACCGTGGTCGCGGTCGTTTTGCATAATGATGATTGCGGGAATCTTCGTAGTCATCGTAATCATAGTCATAGTCTTCATAATCTTGACGAGCCATGTTGTTCCTCCTTGTGGATCAGCCTTACCATCTGAGTTTGGTAGCGAGATTAGCAATATTATTTTGCTGTAAAATGGCAAGGTGATTATTTTTTTGATTGTTGTGGTCAAGTTCATAGCACTGATAAAATTCGGGATAGTCATTGCGAAAACGGTCAAATAGTTGGTGCAGTCGGATTTGGGTGTAACCGCGATAGTCTAGGTCGCTGTAAATATCATATTTATCATCAGTAGTGAAGAATTGTTCGGCGAGGTGTAGTTCACGATCAAGGATGTATTGACGATCGGCTTCACGAAACTTAGTGTTGCCTAGCCAATCTTTGACATTTTATTCATGTTCTAAAGCCAAGCGAAACTCACGGCGTTTACCATATTCAAATTGCGGTAATTCGGCGACAAAGTAATCAATTGTTTTGATCAGATCATCAACGTTAGGTTCATGCTGTTCAAAAAACTTAATGCGTTCCCATTCAGCTGAAGCGTGGTCAAGTTGTTGGTTGCGCAACAGGCGATTATCGCCATAGTTCAAATCAATCCGACTTTCTACTAAAGTGTGGTCGCTGGCATTGGTCAACAGGTCCATCCAGTGATCGTAGCTAAAACCATCTTCATTTAAGTTAGTCAGGAAAATCACCTTATTTCTTGATCCGGCCAGCCCCGACAAGATGTGCTTGCCAGTAGGCGGTATTGAGATTCGCATAGCCAAGAGGATCACCAGCATTGTACATGCGCATATTACCGACATAGATGCCAACATGGGTAATGTAGTCGGAAGTGGCGTAAGTGCCTTTGAAAAATACTAGGTCACCAGCTTTTGCACTTTTAATACTGATGTGTTGCGTTGCGTCATATTGTGCTTGAGCGGTACGCGGAAGTTGAATGCCAGCTTTGGCATAGACCCAACTAGTTAGCCCAGAACAGTCAAATCCTGTAGTTGGTGTTGAGCCACCAAAAACGTAGGGTGTGCCTTGATATTTAAGGGCCTCGGTCATAATCGCTTTAACCGTTTTATCGCTAAAATTAGCTACAGTCGGGCTAAGATACTGGCTGACTAAACTTACGTAGAACATATTGCCATAGGCGTAGCGCCAGCCTTCATCAGAGACTGGATTGGTGTAAGTGACTTTTTTACCACCAGCTTTTTCTTTAGCAAAATCACTGGCTATTTGGAGCGAATATTTCTTGCCATGAGTAGCCACGTAATTAATAAAGGCACCACCAAAGTTGTAGCTTTGAATGGCCGTATTTAAATCGGTTTTAGTTGCTTTCATCGACTTGATCAAACTGGCAAAGTATTTCACGCCTTGTTTGATCGAAGCATCTGGTGACAAGCTACCAGGTGCTTGACCCAGCGATTCGCTAGATTGCATCACATCGCTGCCTTTGCCGCCAGATTCAACCTGCATAATCGCAAGGATCACCGTTACTTGGTCAGGAATACCAAACTCCTTACAATATTTTTCAACGGTGCTTTTGTACTTGAGCACTTCAGCGGAAAGATTCATTGAATCAACGACTAAAGCGGTCGTATCACCGCTATCATCGTCATCAGCCGTCATTGCCACTGAAAAGAACAACAAGCTAATGAGTATGATCGGTAAGACGGCTAAGACTAACCATTTTTTAGTCATTTGTGCTTTGGTCGCTGCTTAGTTGGCAATTTACGGCGCATGGCGTTTTGTTTAACAACGAGATTCAGTGGCTTGCCATTCGTCTGCTTAAGTTGCCGTTTTGTGCCTGCTTTGGGTGCTGTGGTGAATGATTGTTTTGTGTGCGGTGTCGGTGTTTTGATTGGATCTTTCGGATGGGCTAATTTAGTCGTACTTGGATCACGTGGCTTGAGTTGCGTGACAGATGAAGCTGTCGGCTTTTTCTTGATCGGATCAGAATTAGATGGTTGCCGTGGATTCTTAGGTGGATCAACCACTAGTTTACGTCGTTGCATTTCTTCACAACGTTTCTTTGCGGCCAGTTCGCGTTCTGATTGATTGTCTTGGCGTTGATTTTTCAAGCCATTTTTGAAATCATCGATTCCCTTTTTAGCCGTTGCTTTGCCTTGATGTAGGCCGTACTTAGTATTGGTTGGTAAGTCCTTTAACTGTTCCTTAGTCCGTTTGGCAGTTGCGGCCATTTTCTTTTTGGTGTCTAATGCGGCACCGACTTTTTTACCGGCACGGGTCATCTTGCTAGTGGTGGCATCGCGTTTATTTGGTTGGGGTCGTTTGGGCTTACCTTTACTGTTTGCGTCAGTACCAGTTTCAGGCTGTGGTTGCGATCGTGGTTTTAAACCGCGGGCGAGCATACCACCCATTGCGGCGTTACCCATGACTTGCCGGATCAAACGACTACCACTGCGGCGCAGACGACTGGCACCAGCTTGAGAGTCAGAACTTTTAAGTTGCATCATCCCCATTAAATCGCCCAGTTTCATCCAGATACCGGCAAAGATGACAATTTGGAGAAAGGCAACTAGGAAGAATGGGGTGGTGGTCGATAGTCCATAGATCATGGTGGAAAGGCAGAAGGTCAACGTTAAGACGATGGTGATGCCAGCCCGCATCATGATCGTATTGAATAGACGTAAAACCGCCGTTTTCATTAGGCCGTTAAAGCCTGGGATCATAGCTAAGAGACAACTGATCGGCAAGAAAATGGCGTAGATAATGAAGAGGATCTGACTAAATAACATCATTGCCATTAGAAAGAATACAAATATGGTGATCGCGATATCGAAGATACTGACAAAGGTGGTCACGCCTAAACGTTGAATCGTTTTGACCGCCGATAGATTGTCGTTTTCTTTATCCTCAATTTCAGCTTTGACGATCTCGGTGCGGTCTTTACCTTTGTTTTTGAATGGATCAGTTTTGACCAGCTTATTGACGCGGTCTTCACCAACTTCTTTAATATTGGAATCGCCAAACTGTAATAACGTCCACGGCTGTTTGACCTGAATGTTGAATAAGGTTTCACGAATCGCATCAACACCGTTTTTTGAGGTGGATTGCTTATTTTGCATGATCATTTTAGAACCTGTATTTAAAGCCGAAGTACTCATATCGGCGGAAAATTGATTGATCTTACCAATATAATCGGGTGAGTAGGCAATGAAGCTCGCTGATAGAATGAAAATCACCACAAAATTGACCACCGCTGAGATAGCTTTGGAAGATTCACGTTTGACCAGGCCGGTATAGGCGACATATACACCGAGCACTAACACCAGTAACAAAAGCATACCGGGATAAAAGCCATCGTAACTAAACCCATTTTTAGAAACGCCAGCGAGTAGCTGCATATTTTTGCCAATGGCATCAGTCGTATCTTTGATGAAGTCTAATGAATAAGCTTGTTGAATCAGGTAGCCAGTGGCGTAGGAAAGATAAACTGAGATCAACCACAGAAAGTTAGTGATGGCATAAACGGCGTACATCACCGACTTACCAATACCATCACCCCAGTTCCACGGCAACCAATCCCATGATGAATCAACGAAATAATCTAATTGATAATTGTTGACCGGGTATTTAGAAAATTCGTGTTTATTATTGACGGTTTCATCGACTAAGCCGGCTGCGTGGACACTTTGGAGCGAAGTAGCACTCACTAACACCACGACTAGTACAAGGCCAATCAGTAATAAAAGTCGTTTTTTACGGGGCGACATTTACTCACCTCCAGTTATCTGCGCTGGTGGGCGAGTATCGAAAGCCTTGTATAAGTGTTCAAAGATGTAATCAAAGTGCAGAACGCCGACATGACCCCAAATATCTTGGAATAAGCATTCACCATTATCTAGTGAACGTAAGCGGTGTTGATTGCTTTCATCTTCGGCGTCTAGGCCAAAGAAAGTGAGCGTGTTTTTGATTTCATTGATATCGGTCGAGCGAAAGGCAAATTTCATACCGATATTATTTTTCATCTTTTCGTCTAAGAGATCATTGGCATTTTGGGTGACCAGATAAACGCCGGCGTTCATTGAGCGACCTTCACGGATCAATTTCATGGATAAGGCTTTACCTTGCGCCACGTTCAGAAACGCCCAGGCTTCATCGAGATCCACAATTTTAAATTGCGAACGATCGGCATGGATAAAGTCGATGGCAAAAGTCGAGATGATCATCAACATGGCTACGGATAACGTTTCCGCGGTGATGTATTCTTCTTGGGTTTTGTCGGCATCCGGTAAGACCAAATCGGCAATTTGAATGATATTGATTTTGCGGTCCAAGGCGATCGAACGGCGAGTGGAGCCATTTGAAAAGAGTAAGGCAGCAAAATCATAGTCGGTGAACGATTCAATATGATCAGCGATATTGTTGGCAATCGGCGTCCCTTCGCGGCGCAGTTCAGTGATCACTTTCAATAATCCTGGTTGTGGATCAAGGGTGACGTTGCGAATTGCTTTACGTAAAGTAGGAAATCGTTCGGCATCACGACTAGAGATCCCGGTCAAAAAGGTTAAAGTATCGACTGCCAAACTTTCAGAATCTTTTGGGTTGCTAAGAATGATGTAAGGATCAAGTAAACCACGATTAGCTTCTTCACTAGTTAAGTTAACGATATTGATATCGTCTTGCATGAAATCTAAATTTTTCGCCCAATCAGTTCGTTCCGATTTTGGATCAAGAATTAAAGCTTGCGCGCCATAGAGGACGGCGTAATAGACAAGTAAGTTATTAGAAAATGATTTACCACCACCTAGTGAACCTAAAAACGCGGCGGAAAGGGCATTCGTTACGGTTCCTTTCAAACCTTGTGCGGCTAAGTCAGGTTTGATGAAAACATTACGACCGGTATCCACGTTGTAGCCCACATAAATGCCTTCACGTTCACCTAAAGCTTGGGTAGCACCGAAGCCTAATGAGGCAATGAAATCACTAGTCACATATTGAATGTAGTCGTTCATGTAGCGCTTTGATGCGGGCATAAACTCACTGTGTAAGCCCAGCATATCGCCGAAAGGGCGAACTAATTTGATGTTCAACGAATCATAGAAATCAAGCACTTGATCGGCACGCTTTTTCATTTCATCGTAGCTTTTGCCACTGACGCGAATAACATAGGAAATTTTGTACATCGCGTCTTTAGTTTGATCAAGTTCAGCTTCTAGGTCGTCAACGGAATCAAGGGCATCGGCGACACCGCGAGTGGTTTCATTATTAGATTCATAGGCGTGATTATCTAAATCTTTCAGCTCTTTCTTTTTGTTACGGACCTTAGTTAACGCCTTTTTGTTAGTCACAATTTCAACATTTAGTGAGGTATCAATGGGAAAGTCGAATTGTTGTTGCTGGAAATAGAAAACCTCACTACCAGGAAAATCTAATTCACCAACAATATCGGACAAGGCCATATAGGTGACATAGGATTCAGTAAAGCCGTGGGTAATGATCAAGTAACGTTGCTTTTGTTCGATCAATGAGCGGGTTGGTTTGATCAAGTCATATTTTTTGATCACTGTATCTTGATCATCTTTTTGTCGTGGCAGGTGGTATTGGTAGTCTTCATAATCTTGCCCTGACATACCGTAGAGATGTTCTAACAAGTAGCCAAAATCATCTTTGATCAGTGGTCGAATTTTAAAGCGACGACTGACTTTATCGGCCAGAAAACGGGCGACTTTACGAAATCGATCAACTTCACTGTTGTTCATCACCATGAAGTCACCGGTATATTTTTCGTTGAATTCGTGGAGAAAGTCCTGAATGCCGAGCATAATATCATGCCAAACGCCTTTGGCGGATAGCTCGCGATCATTTAACAACAGTTTGAAACCAATAAAAAAACGATAATCAACTTGATTATCGCCAATATTGTCGATCAATGCGGCGGTTTGACCGTCAATATGCGTATCGGCAATACTTTTTAAATTACCTTTGACCGTGGCTTTGGAACGGCGCATCGTGTCTTTGATACTGGATTCGGTGGCAAGCTGCAAGAGATGCAGTTTACCATCACGGTTTTGTGAGATCAACTGACGGAAATTTTCGTGGACTTCCGCTTTTTGATCAGGCGAGAGAAAGGAATAGTTGTAGGGGACAAGTTCGTAATAGGCGAAGCATTCGCCATCACGATTAAATACTAAATTGTCTTCGATATATTTTATGGGAAACTTCACTGGTCGAACCTCCTTACGTGAGTGATGTGGTCAAGGACATGGGCTTTAACAGGTTTGACTGACCGTCCGGCAAACGTGACTTTCTGGGCGGTAAAATAAGTGATCACCGAGCGCAGAAAACCTAGTGGCCGTTTGTTATCAAAAGTCTTTTGACTCATGAACCAAGTAATGGCCGCCGGAATACCGAGATATTTCAGGAATGCGCCATCAATGAAACTAAGTGGTGGTACATCACCAAGCAACATGACCAAAAATAAGGCGACGATGAACCAAGTCATTTGCGTGAATGTGACGGGGAACGGTAGATTAACATCGTTGATCGCGTAAAGCACTTTTTCCACGGACCAAATGCTGGTGTAACTACGAATCTTTTTCATAAGTGACCTCCTTTCTTTGGGGTAAAGAGGACTGATCCATTTGCTAGACCAGCCCCCGAGCAGAAACTTAATTTGCGTATTCATAAATAGCGCTGTTAGTAACCAAGTAATTACCTTCAATTTCCATATCGCGACCCAGTGCTTCAAAGTCGAGGTAGGCAATGACTTGATCTGGCAGGTCACCGAAAACGGCACCAGATTCCACAGCATCTTGTGCCAGCTCGGCCATATCTGAAACACCTTTATAGATAATGATATCCTCAGCGTTTTCAGCTAGTTCTTCAATATCACGGAACCATTCGCCAATCAAGGCACTAACGTCAGCGCCAAAATCATATTCTTCAAGCCGTTCTAAAGCGGCATACTTACGATTGATCTCGTCTATTGAATCAAAGCGATCAATTTCAAATGGTGCTTCGTAATCATGGATCGCGTACTCTTCACTGTCATTTTTCAATTCCAGTTGTTCGGCAATAGCGTCAGGGTATAACGGCGGTGTGAACCATTTGCCAGTGGGTTTGCCTTGATTGTAATAACCTAAGTTGACGATAAAAACGCGTACCGTTTCCATTTAGCTCCCTCTTTTCTTGCAGTAATTAGGCACCAACAACACGATTGAATAAGTTCAATAGCACATCTTTGACGCCGGCGGTATTAAATACCAGCCCCACGGCGATCAATGCAATGATCAGAAAGCCGATCAGTTTAGAAAATTCACGTTTAAAGCCTAAGAAAACACCGATCACTGCAATTGCCATTAGCACTAAAGACTGGGCGTTGCTTGTAAACCAGTTGAAGAGATTTTGTCCAAAGTTCATTTATTATCAATTCCTTTCTAAATTTACCAAAGTGAGGTTTGCGACGAGTGATGTTGCTTGATCCGAGCTAAGGCCTTTTGATAATAATTTGGATCAAGTTCGTAACCAATGTAGTGCCGGTCAGTATTAATACAAGCAATAGCCGTTGTGGCGGAACCCATGCAATTATCTAAAACAACTTGTCCGGGTAACGTATAAGTTTTGATCAGGTATTCAAACAATGCGACTGGCTTCTGGGTTGGGTGCCAAATATTTTTATCAGCTTTAAACCGTAGAATATCATTCGGATAGTTCTGGTACTCTTGAACATATTGTTCTGGCGCTGCCCATGGGTGTACTTGGTTACCAAAGCCTTTAGTTTGCGCATTAGTGATGGTTTTGTTCATGGGCATCAGGTCCTGTGGGTAATAGAACATGGCATTATCAGAATTAGCCACCGGCGCTTTTGAAAATACAAGTACTTCTTCATACCGTGACATTGGCCGATGGTGGGCGTTAATAAAATTAGTGACATTACTTTTGACCCAGACCCACTTGTAACGGAATAGTTCAGGCTGGGAGTTGTAGAGCTGAAAACTAAAACGTTGATTACTGGTTAGAACAATTGCACTGCGAGGTTTGATCAAACGTAAATATTGTTGCCAAAGTTGTTCAAACGGAATGATCGAATCCCATGTGTTAGGAGTTGTGCCGTAAGGAAGATCACAAAGAATCAAGTCAACGGATTGATCCGGTAGTTTCTTCATTCCAAGTAAACAGTCTTCATTATAAATAGTGTCAAGTAAAATATTGGTTTCACCGCCACAGGTTTATTTCAGTACTTGCTCCTTTTAAATTGCATTATTTTTGTCAGGGTATAACGCGACCATTCAGTAGTAGTTGTTAATCTAAAAACGTTGATTTAGTAAGGCTAAGCCAGTTTTGGCACTGACACTAAATAAGAAATTCAGATATTCATCGTTGTAACAGGGTTTACCGTAAACGTTAAGCATTGGCGTTGGCCGATGAATTGAAAAACGCCAATCAAAGTAATCGACCGGTGTGGAGAAGTACTGGGTCATTTCGAAAAGTTGTAGATAGTTTGTATCTTCCACCAGGCCGATAATTTGACCATGATAGTCATAAGCATTGAAGATCCAATCCTTATGTTCAGTGATCAAGGTTGCTAGGGGACTATTCATGCTGATCTCGATTGTTTGTTTGATATTGACCGTAAATCGGAATATGATATTGGACGCTAATGGCGGTTATTTTTTTGAGTAAACATTTATCGTTTGACGGTATACCGTGAACATCCAATAAGGGTGACGGCCAATACAAACGAAAACGCCAAGCAATATAATTAACAGGTTTAACAAATTCGGTGAGTTCAAAGAGTTGTAATAAATTAGTGCGTTCGATCACGCCAACAATATGGTTACGATAGCGATAAATATTTAACACATATTCTTTTTGGTCAGTAGATAGACTAACAAGGGGTAAGTTGGTATTCAATCAGTTTCCTCCTTTGTAAAATAATCACCGATTACGTTATCTTTAGTGACGGTGTGTTGTTCAAGCAGTTTTAGATGTTTCTGTTGGAGTTCAACACTTTTGATCATGGTCATCGTTTGATTGTTGCCTTCATAGCCATCAATTTTTAGCAGTACTTTTAACATTGGAGCGACTTGCTTTTTGATCCAACCGCGGGTTTTGCGTAGGTCGAATGGTTCAGGTTTTAGCGTAAGCCGCAAGGGCGGCCGTCCCTTACCACAAAAGGCCGCCCAAGTTTGATTAGTCGGCCAATTGGAACGTTCTTCACCTTTACCGGGATCTACGAAGCGAACGTAGCGGGTGATAATGCCAAAGGCAGTACGTTCAACATTGCGATAACTGAGTAAATCTTCAATCGCAACGGTAGCCCGATCATTTTTCAAGCGAATTTCAAAACGATTCTTGATGCTAGTATCTGCGAATTCTTCACCATAGCGAAAAATTTGTTCGGCGGCCTTTTCATAAACACAAAAGTAGATATCACTTTTCATAGAACCAATATATAGTGTGGCGCCTTCACCGTTGATGCCATCATCAGTCATGGCACCGGAGTTCAGACCTTGAAAGCGGCGCATAACAGAGACACATTCATTGTGTTGACATTTAACAATTAATTCTGGAATATTTAACATGCCAACACGATCGTTGACGGCTAAGTCAATTCTTTTAAAGATGGCCTTAGCTTCGTAACATTTGCGGAAGAAATCAAACCATGTCTGGTTATGAGCTAGTAAAATACCTTCAAATTCACGGCAGCCTTGTCCTTTCAATTCGAGTAGAACACCTAACTTGTCGTTTGTCGGGGCAATCATGACCTGAATGTTGGAGAAGGTGTAGTGTGCTTCATAACCGTAGAAACCCCAGTCATCAAAGAGCATGTAATCTTTATTCAAATAAAGAAAATTCTGTAGTACCCAATCTACGTCATGTGTGGGGAAACGAATCCGGACATAGTCGATATTAAGATCCAATTCCGTTTCGTTGATCCAGTTATCAAGGGTCAAATCAATTTCTTCCTGTAGGGAAACACTGGCGTTTTGTTTGCCTGATTCCACGCGTTGCAAATGTTGGCGCGTAATACCAATTTTTTCGGCTAACTGAGCTTGAGTAAGTTCCAGCGCTTTGCGCTTAGCCTTAACGTTATCAGCCCATGTCATTGATCCACTTCCTTTTTAGGCAAAATAAAAAGCAACTTTTTTAGGTCAAAGTTGCTTTTGCAAGATCGTATTTAATTGTTGATATATCACGGTTGATACATGTTTTTGCGATGTTGAATTGTCTATTTCTACCCCCCTGTTAGATACTGGGGGTTGAGCGACCGGCTAAAGCCGGCCGCAGCCCGCTCGCGCTTTTCGCGTTGCCACGCGGCGGGCTGGTACTTGTTGCCAAGTTTCTAATTAATAGTATTAGTATCGCTAATTTTGCTGTAGTATTACCTTAAGACTGGTCATAAAGGAGTTTTGGGGTAATGTCTATTAAATCAGATAATATTAATGCCATATTTAACCAATTTTCTTCTACCAATTTACCTTCGTTTGTTAATGATTTTTTTATTCATAGCGATGTTGTTTTAAGGGCTATTGATGATGGAAAAATGGATGAAATATACAAATTTGATGATCAACATCAGTATATTATTAACTTGAATTATAGAGTACTTGAAAAGCCAAAATATATATACAGTAATGGAGCAGAGTCAATAAAATATTATGCTTTTAAAAATGATTTGACCTTACGACCTATGGGAATTGCCAATCCTCTTTGGTATTTTGCATTTGCACACAATATTCTTCTGGCCCATGATGACTGGCTAATGCCTTTTTATGCTGATGGGGACGGGTACAAAACTGTTACTAACCATTCTGATTCGCCAATATTAGGTCAGGACTTAACAGTTTTTTCAAGAATGGATTATGATTTAAAGAAAACTGTAAACTTGAATATACTTCACGGATTTAGAAATGAAGTTCAGACAAAATCGAATGATGTCTATAAATATAATCAGATTAGAAATATTACTGATGAGGGAGAACATCCTTTCTATATGAAGCTAGATGTTGAAAGCTATTATCAGAATATCTATACTCATCAGCTTGATAAATTAGCTGATTTACCACCGTTTACAGGTAATGTAACAGTTGGAATGTGTAGGCCGCTTCTTACATTTTTAGATGTTTTCAATATGCGAATCAGTGATAATCAAACTAAAGGTATTCTACAAGGACCATTTTCTTCGCAATTTAGTGCTGAATTACTTGGTTTAGCACTAGATTCCGCAATTCAAACTATACTTAACAGTCGACCAGAATTGAAAGAAATAACTTTTAAGAGATTTGTGGATGATTTTACTTTTTATGGAGATAATCAGGCTGCACTCAGCTTAGCACTTGTTCAAATTGATCGTATTTTTCGTTCTTTTGGTTTAAATAGGAAAGTAGAGAAGACCAAGATTGGACGCGGATTTCCAGCGATAAAGGGTGGTAATTTTGATGATCCAATTTTCAATGAAAAAAAAGGGTCAATTTTTGGTGAAGCCGCTGTTCTGACAATGAATAACGTCGTTGACTTGCGAAAGAAGATTGGTACGCTTATTGACGAAAATAATATTTCTCAAATTCGTACGATTTTGACAAGTTTTAAGAATAAGGTCGTTTCAAAAAAAGTTAAGAAAACACATGTATCCGTGTTACAGAGTTTGTGCCTAGTAATTTTAAAAACGGCTATTGCTTATCCAGTTGTTTCAGTACACTGTTACCGACTTGTGGATGCGATACTCTTGATGATTGGTAGGTCTGAACGTCAAAATATTGTTTTGAATACATTAATGAATGTGACCCAATTTGTAAATGAAAATTACCCAGAAACAGAATTACAGATCTGGCACTATAATTTATTAGGTAGTTATCTTTCGAGTAAGCCTCGAAAAAAGGTTCTCGGCGAATTATTGTTAATGATTCAAAGCGCAAATACTTTGAGCAATGATGTACTATTATTGTGTCCTTTTGTAAAAAAAGATTTTGCTCAAAACAAGCGTATTTGGAATGTTGTTAAGTCGCAGTATTGTATTCAGGCCAAGGTCAGTTTAAGTGATAAGCCTATTGGAATTGAAAATTCACGTTGGTTTCCCATTTTACTTGAACTTTATCAATATGCTAGAAAAATGCAGGTTAAGAAACATCAAAAGGATAGACATGCCTTTAAAAAAGAAATTATGAATTTCTTTCAAGATAGAAAAACTGGTAAGATTTCGTACAATAAGCTTGGAGTTTTTAAGTTAATGTTTAAAGTGGACGACTAAACTAATAACTCTTCAATATTGTCGATAGGCCTTTATAAATTTTGTGCATTTTTACTTATCGTCGTGGTATCCTGTATACGTCATAGTCAAGCCATTTTTTTGTGTGCCGACTGAAAAATCAAAAATTTTGCTAATACCGTTCTTCGTAGCTTGTGAAGGACACTGAAGAAATAAGTTACTATCAGGGCTTTCACGTGCTTTACCACACATGTATTCAAGATAGTCCTCGGCATCACGAGTTGTTAAGTTGGTGGTGACTTTAGAAAAATCTTCGATAAAATCGATATCATTGATCAATTGAATATTTTGCATGGTGGCACCTTCTTTCATTTTTAATGTAGAAGAAATACTTCAACTAGATTGATGTGATTCTTGGTAGGCATGACCAATTGTTTCGATAAAATCGTAATGCTTTGGAACTAATGGTGTGTAAAATTCGCTAATGACACTTAAACCGGTATCAACATAGCCACGGCCTTTAATTGGCTTTAGAAAGAAGTCCTTATTGGTTTGACCGTACATCATGGTGTAGCCGATCTCTGACATACGACCAAGCGCAACACGGAACATAAACTGGTCACGAATGCCATCACCAAGGTATTTAGCATCTGGGCGCTGGCAAGCTAAAATTAGAAAGAAACCTGATTGACGGCCAAGTAGGGCGATTTGTTTAAGCTTGTTAATGGCAGTCATGGCATCACGGCCAATCATATCCATAAAGGCAACGTATTCGTCAAAAATTAGAAAATGGGCAGGTAAACCAAGTGCGGCATAGTTTTGACCGGTTTGGTAGCCGTCCATTTTTTTCATTTCCGTGTTGCGTTGCCGCATTTCATCATAGAAGCGGCTTAGTGCAGCTAACATATTATCGGGATCGTAATAAACATCAGGAAGTACTTCCTCTAAGTCAGCCAAATCAGCATTTTTAGGATCGAGAATAGTTAGTTTGGCATTGGTTTTACTCAAGGCTTCAATCAAAGTTAGAATGAAATAAGTTTTACCACCACCGGTACCGCCAGCGATTAGCATATGCGGTAAAGCATCATATTCCCAGTAGACATTTTCCATCAATTTGACGGCGCCGTCTTTACAGACAACCTGGTCAATCGAAAGCCGATGAGCGATTGTGTCATAGAGTAGCGTGTATTCAACGTAAGAATCATGCAGAATTTTATCGACCATTTCGCAATAAAGGCCAGATTCTAATTTTGGTTCAAGGTGGAGTAATTGTTCTTGGTATGATGACATCATGATTTCAACTTGAACATGAATTAGGCCATCCTTTAAACGATAATAGATGCGGGGAAAGTGAGCAATTCGTTCTTTAGTTTTACCTGTATCTAAATCTTTGAAGAAACCACCTGACTGTTGCGTATTCTTTTCGTACCAGTTGTTAGTCATAAACATTCTGGCAATCTTTTGGCGATGGACTAATTTACGATAATAATCGGGAAACTTGTACATGACTAAAAGCACAACAAGAATTAAGCAAAATAATGTTACGGCTAAGCTAATGATCAGTCCTTGATACGACCAAGGCAGTTGTCGAATTAGCGGCCATGAAATAGTCTTAATATTAATATGACTGAGCACCGGACAGTAAAATAGAATGGTCAGTGGAAACCAAAGTAGTAGGGCCGAGCCTAAAACAGTCTGTAAAATTAAGTTTTGATCACGCGGACGAATTTTAGTTCCGCGATATTGAAAAAGTTCACGCAATTTTTTCACCTACCTTTTGTTGATTGAATCAGGCACCATCAGTCATACCCAGATAGGTCATGATGGCACCCTCATCTGATTGTGCGGTGCTAAAAGTAAATTCTTTTGCGATACCATCTTTGGTCATTTCAGGTAAAGCAGTCAAGCCAAAGTTGGAATCAGGACACTCGATAGCAATAGTTCGCGCTGTTTCTAATTTATCTTCGGCGTTGCTAGGTGTGCCGTCCTTAATGACAGCGACAAAGTCATCCATAAAGCCGATTTCGTTAAAGACTGTCAGTGCTTTCATAAATAACCTCTGTCCATAATAAAAAGCCAAGACTTTTTGTCTTGACTTTGATATTACGATAAATTTGAAATGTCGATTTTAGCGTATTAATTTTTAATTTCTTTCATGAGATTGAAAAGTGCTTCTAGTGCGGCTGTGTAGCTAATTGATTGTGCGTAGTCATATTGTTGCTGGTACTGTTGCCACGAAGTGTGTAAGCTTTCAGAATCGGATAGGGCACTGATTTCAGTTAAACGATTTTCAATCGTTTTGTCTGGGATATGATCAAACGCCGTACTTTTGAAAAATTCTTTTTTTAAAAGCACAAGATCAATGTCAGTTCGATAGAGAATGGACAATGAATAAACATCAAATAAATCCTTAGCACGAGTGTTTAACATGCCGTGATTAAGAAATGCTGATAATTTATCTGCCAAGATTTTTTCAATGGGGATGCCATAAATTGAAAACTTTTCATCCGCGTTTAAAATGCTCTGATGATCAATCATGATTGGAATCGTCTCATGGGAATTACCTTTTGAAATATCCAGCTTGACACTAACTTTACTTTTTCCCATTTGTGCCAGCAGGTTGACACGAATTCCGGGATAATCATCATCAAGTTGTTTTTGTTCAATCGACTTGATTGTAAAATTGACATAATCGGTGGATTGCTCGAAGACTTCATGCAAAACGGTTGCTAATTTATCTGGTTGTAAAGCCGGCCCAATATAGATTGCGTCAAGATCCTGGGTCATTCTGTTTTCAATTCCGACAAGGCTTTGGATTTCAAAACCACCTTTGAGAACAAAGTAACGGCGATAATTAGATTCAGAGATCTGCTTTAAAAAGTGTTCTAGAAAAAAAAGTTTCTGAAAATGTTGAATATTGTAGCCAAGCTCACGGGCACGTTTTCTGATCATTGGTAGAATTTTATCAACTTCACTCATTGCATGTAGACCTCCATTACTTTTAGTAGAGTACTGTTTGGGTATAATTTGTCCTTGATTTCAGTTAGATCTTTGAGCTTATTTGCAGCAGGTGAGTTGGCTAAATATTTTTTAAGCGCATCATTTTTGATGTAGGGTTGGATTTGTTTTGATTCCCAAACATCTAATAAGGTTCGTTCCTTAGAATAAACTTGAACCGTGCCACCATTTTCGGTTTGGCCGGTTTCGATACCAAGTAAATAGCGCTTTTTCGATAGATAGCGCGCCTTAATAGAGTACTTTTTCAATGATGCGGCGCTTGGATGATATCCTTGGGGAAAGGTCAGATCGTAATGAAGCGGCATTTCATCAGTCAAATCATGAATGATTAGGGCGCTAACTAACGAGAAGACGCTACGCGAGAACTTTTGACTGATCAAGCTAAATTCATCGAGTAGGTAGCCTGGAAAAATATAGATACCACGTTCAAGCTTTTCAATGGTGCCATCAGTTGATAATTCACGAATCTCATCCTTGGATAAACCGTATTCTTGTGCGGTTTTGTAAATGAACGTTGGGTAGTCGTGTTCTAGTTGGGCTAAAGTATCCATTGTTATTAAACACCACCTTATATACTGTAATTTATCATATTTATAGTATATAGGTTAGAGAAGTGATTCGCAACTCTCAATATGACTTTACTATGTTTCGGTTGGATTTATTAATACCTGCCGATAGTTGGTAGGAGAACGAATTTTCCGTTTCATTGAGTTATTTCTTTTCATTAGTTGGTTTTTCCTGAATTTTGTTGTGGTTTACTGGAATAAGATCGTCGGCTTTGAGATACCATGAAACTGACATACCAACACCAAACTCATAAGAAGAAACAGTATCGATAACTGGGTTGATCATTTCGACCAGCTGATTATAATCAAACCTCTTTTCACCAGCCGCCACTGGAATCGAAACTTGAATCATTTTTCCTTTCTCAAAGCTCTTTAAATCAAAAGTACGTTCAGAAATCTCAGTGGTCTGGTTACCTTCATCATCGTTGATAAAACGTTCACGACGCATTGCCGAGAATTTTAAGGCTCCAAATGTTTTGATTGAATCGAGTGCAATACCTTCTGCTAAGCGCATATTAATTCCTACCCTTCATTATTTAGTTAAATCCTTTTTGACAATATCATCGGCATAACATTCATATTTGACGAATGACTGATTCTCCACACGATAGCCGACTGCAATCACGCGCGGGTTGACTAAATCAATCGGTGAATCTTGTTTGATACTGGCCTTCACTCCGGCAGCAGCTGGTAGAATGATTTCAATGTTATCAGCCTTTTGGATATCTGAAAAAACGCTAAATCTTCGTGATGCAACGCGGCCGTTATTGTTACGAGATGGTTCACGAATTTCTTCGATCATTTTGCCAAATTCAAGCCGACCAAATGTTTCGCGTACTTTGGGGATAATGTAATCTAATTCCATGGAGAATTCCTCGCTTTCAAATTTTGCATATTTTAAAAGTCAGAATTGTTTTTGAGTTCTGACTTATAGTGGTTGTAGTATTCGATTGTTTGTTGAAGTAAATATTGATAAAGTTCAGCGGATAGGGGATATACGACACGGCCTTGAGTAGTTTCAGGAAATTTTAGAAACAGACGCTGGTTACCGCGAATCAATTTAACATTGTTAATGATCATAGCGTGATTGATTACAATCGTACCGGTCATTAAAACACTGGGTTCTTTTGAAAGATACATATTAATAGATGAAATAAAGATCATTCACTGTCATCCTCGTCATTATACAAGTCATCACTAGCTTTTCTTGAATGATGCATCCACCACACAATTAAGCCAGTAATTAATAGTAGAATCACGCCAATAACGCTTAACAATTGATTACGTTCTTCACCGGTTTGTGGTAGGCGAAGTAGTGGCGTATCAACGGCTTCATCTTTCATTTGCGCTTTGACGATTTCACCATCTTTAGTAATTTCAAAATCAACTGGCGTTTCGTTGATTTTATAGCCTTTTGGTGCGTCATACTCCACAAACTGATATTTGCCAGCAGGTAGGTTGGCAAAACTGAAAACTCCTTTATCATTGGTCCGACCGGACACAACGGTTTTACCGTCTTGATTAAGGATCTTGATACCAGTGTTTGGCAAGACTTTACCATCGCTGACATTGGTCTTGGTTAGTTCACCAGTCCCCTTGATCAAACTATTTTGCAACGTGAAACTAATTTCTGGTGTTTCGGTGGTTTCCTTAGTTTCAGTTGCTGCTTTTTCGTCTGCCTGTTTTTTATCCTGACTAATTAATTGACCTTTAGCATTGTAGGCAGTGATACCAGTTTTTGTTGAAACGATTTTAGTTAAATCCTTAGTTAAAACTAGGTTAGTCGCGGAAGGCGTCTTTTCCCGTAAATAGAAGGTGCCGACTGGTACGTTCTTAAAGGCACCAATCGACTTGTCATCAATTGTAGTGGTTTGAATGACCTTCTTATCCTTATCCAGTAATTCAAACACTGCACCTTTGGCGTTGCCATCAAAAGTGAATTGATAACCTTTATCTTCAACTAGCTTGGCGGTTTCATTGATTTTCTTAAAGGTAAATTCGTTGAAGTGTAATTTATTTAGAATTGGGGTGTCTTTATCACCGTTGATCGTTAAATTCTTAGTCGTGGTGTTGTCAGTTGCCTTAAATTCAAAATCATAAGTTTGGTCATCAAGCTGATAAGCTTCACCGGCATCTAGTTCTTGCACATAATAGCTACCTTCAGGCAATTGAATGTCGGCAAAAGTTGCTTTACCATCTTTGACGGTCGCAGTTGCGACTAATGCTTTTGCCGGAACATTGATGTCACCTTTGTTGTAGCCGGCTTTACTGAACAGTCCGAAGACTTGACCATTAGCAGCTTTATTTTCAATCGTGGGTTTGTTCTTATCCCAATTCTTGATTTGTTCTGCTTGTTTGTTAACAGTCACGTTCAACTTCTGAAAATCGTTAGTCGCTTTGAGTGAAGTGGAGGTCACTTCAACATTTTGACCAGCATATTTCAATTCAAAATCAATTGGCTTGTCATTAAGAACAAAACCATTTGGTGCAGCAACTTCTTTAACTGAATATTTGCCGAGATAAAGTTGTGGCGTTTTGATTTGTCCATTAGCGTCAGTCGTAGCAGTGGCGACAATTTCACCCTTTTTGGCATGGACGGTACCATCAGCGGTGGTGATGTTTTCGCTGGCAGTAAATTCAAACTTGGCACCGGCCAGTGGGGTGTAGTCATAGTTAAAACCGTATTGTTCGCCGTACTTGGTTGACTGTTTAGTCACTTCAACCGGCGTGGCGCCAGTCTTATTCAAAGTGACAATGCCTTTTTGCGACTTATCCGTGAACTTGACGGTCACAATACCATCACTATCTTTGCCAGTGATCGAAAATTTAGCTGGGTCTTTGGCAAGAACATAGCCTAATGGTGCTTGTGTTTCGACTAATTCATATTGACCATAGGGGAGCGCCTCAGTTGTGGTCAAGTAGCCCTCTTCATTAGTCATAAAAGTATCAGTTGTTCCATCGTGATTGAGGTTAGGCATGGAAACATATTTACCAGTTTGCAGTGATTTGATTTTAAAACCGGCGTTGGCGCGCGAAATTGTTTTCCCGGATTCAGCGTCAGCCTTGACCACTTTCAAACGTTCTTCCAATACATTATTGACGACTGAATAATGATGGGTCTCGTTTTGTTGATGAATCGTGACTTTGAATGGATCGGCGGTTTTGTAGCCCTCTGGTGTTTTTGTTTCCGTCACGGTATAAGTGTCATAGGGAAGATCAGTAAACTTGAGATAACCTTCTTTATCGGTTGTCCCTGTTGTGACGACCTTGTTTGTTGTGTTGCTAGTGACTGTAAATTCAACGTTAGCCAGTGGGTTAGACTTATTTTCTTTACCGGTTAAATGACTAGAAAGTGCGGTGTGCCAATCATAGTTACCAATTTTGATTAAATCGAAACCACCCGTAATAACTTGTTCCTTAACCGTTGTTGATGCGGTGGCCGTTTTCGCATTTTGACCAGCATAGGCTAGTTTGAACGCGTGTTTTTCAGTATCTTTAATATAGCCAGTTGGTGCCGTCTTTTCGATCCAGTAGTAGTCATCCAATTTTAAATTGGCGACACTCGCTTGATTGTTTTTAATTGTAACGGTATCAACCAGCTCATCATTGGAAGTTCGATGTAATTCATAAACGGCACCATCAAGTGAAGCAGAGCCTTGTGGGGCTTTACCAGTTTTAGCATCTTCCTTGATCAAAGTGGCAGTGCCGAATTGTTCATCATCGGTCGCTTTAACCGAGGTAGCAGTGACAGCAACGTTTTGACCAGCATATTTCAATTCAAAAGGTATTTTCTCGTTATTAAGGATATAACCGGCTGGTGCCTTTTCTTCAACGGCGTAGTAGTTGCCGAGCTTCAGATTTTGTAGTGTACCTTTGCCGGTGCTATCGGTAGTGATCGTCCCAACTTTTTTACCATCAGTTGAATAAACACCGTACATGGCACCATTTAATGAATAGTACCTGTTAAACATATTGGTGCCGAACTGACGGCCAATCTTCGTTAGATTTACATTGCCAAGTTGTTCTTTATTGCCAAGAACGACTTCGATTGTTTGGTTAGGTGTGATTGTTGCCGTTTTGATTTCACCTTTATTAACGTAGCCATTAGGTGCGGTTACTTCTGAAACTTTGACTTGCGTACCCGCCTTGATGTCGTTTAAAGCGGCGTAACCATCAGTGCCGGTGGTGACCTCTTTGGTTTGACCATTGTACTCAAATTTGAGTTTCGCACCTGGCAAAGCTTTATTGGTATCCGCGTCAACTTTCTTAGCTTTCAAATTACCATTGAGATTGACTTTGATATTGAGATCGAAGTTGTTACCATTTGGCAGTTTGAAATAGGCGAGTTTTTGTTGATTGCCTTTGCCATAGAGTAATGAGGTCCCAATGTTAGCTGCTTTAGCTTTAGCAAAGGAAATTTTACCAGATTCTTTGGAGTTAGCTGTAGCGGCTAAAGTTAATTTGTCACCAGATTTTGTGATATTTAAGTTGGCAGTATTAGCGGTTTGTTCAATGTATGAAGCTAAAGTACCGTTATTGTCGGTTAAAGTGATTGAATCACCAACGTTTAAAGTAATGTTTTGACCATTGAATGACGGCTTAGTGTTGAATGTAGTCACTTTTTTCAACACAGCCGCTTTTTTTGCCTGATAATCTGGGTAATTGGTGGTCAATAGCTCACTATTTAGTTCTTCCCAAATCATGATTTGTGCAAGCCCATAATTAGCGTCAGTTGGGTTTTGTTGGTAAGCAAAGTAGGCTATTGAGGCTAATTTATCTTTTTCTGCTGCTGAATAGTTAGTGGGTGTCCAACCTGAACCAGAATTTTCAATATCGATTCCATGTTCGACACAAAAGGCAACCTGACCATCAACCACCTTTTTGTAAATACCATTGTCTGTCCAATGGAGACCATTCAACAGATTTAGTTGCCAAGAGGATATCCAATCACCTGCTTTAATGTTGGTCATGTCAGCGGCAAAAGCACTTGTGATCGGGGTCATAAAAATTGAAGTGAACAAGGTCAGCAAGGCTAACCAGACAGAAACTTTACGGGTTGCTGTTTGCAATGACAGCACCTCCTTAAATATTTGTTGAAGAATTTCAGTGCAAATAAAAAGTAGACCAATTTTAATATTGATCTACTGAACAGGAGGTTATGAACGTGTATGTGGAATTGAAACCCGAGTTGATAAGCAGTTGTTGGTTGTGTTTCTACCATTAAATAGTAGTTGAACGAACAATCGCAATTAATGTTAATAATTCGTGAATTGATTTCTAGGTTTGAAGCCTTACGTTCCTCCGAAGTGTACCCCAATTTGGGGTAAAACGGTTGAAACAATAAGAAAGACCTAGAATTCTGAAATTCATAAACGTTAATTTAACGGGTTTTTTGAACGCTATGTAAACTTATTAACCTACGAGTATTTAAAGCCAGGTTTGAAAAAAGCCCGCAAAGCTTCACAGTTCTCAAAACGTTAATCAGAACCGCTTTGTATCAACGTTTGTGGCTGTTTCTGGTGCAATCTTGGTGCAATTTGGCTCGTTGAGCCAGTTATATCAAGGAGTTCCAGACACACAAATTATTCTGATAAAGAATTCAAAAAATCTAGGCTCTTTGTCAAATCCTGTTGATGAATAGCTTTTACAGAGTTGAAAGTCATGCGACTTTCAACTCTGTTTTTTTCATTGGTTTTGTTCTCATTTGCCGTAACTTAATACGTGAAATCATATGATGGTAATTACGGAATCCAAATGCTGTGCGTTGAATTTGTTTAATCATTCGATTCATGCCTTCGACTGGGCCATTCGTATAGTCCGATTCACTGGCGTTGAGTACAACCACTAAGTTCTTTTTGAACGTTTGAAACACTGCTTTCATGTAGGGACTTATATTTTGATTTGTATATAGATCTTCCACAAGCTTGTCTTTGTCTTGATTCTTAAGGTTTTCCATGATGCTTTGCATCGACTCGTACGATGCTTTAAGTTCTTCGTTAATTGTCAGTCCTTGTTCTACACGTTCTAGTTGTGTGAGTTGTTTTCGCAGGTGTCGGTCATAAAAGACATGTTCCTCATCTAGATTTCCGGCATACTTCAAATAAAGCCGCCAGGCGAACTTTAACGTGCGATATTCATAGGATCTTTTATTGTACTTTTTCATGGCTTGCACCCGAGTTTGATTAAAAGCTCGAGTCATCATTGCAACGATGTGAAAGCGGTCGATCACAATTTTTGCCTGCGGAAACATTGCCTTGGCAATGTCTTGATAGTAACTATTTAGATCTACGGTAACTGTTTTGACACGTGCTCGAACACTTGCTGGAAATTGTTTAAAATAATCAGTAATACTTTGCTTGAATCGGTCTGGCAGAATTTGTTGAATTTCATGCTCACCAGCGCCATTAATACAGATGAAATGGAGCCGACCACCAATTCCTCTAAATTCATCCATGGCGAGATGAACCGGTAGATAGTTAAGATTTCTGCGAAATAAGTCATCATAGTTGTCTAAGTAACGACAGACAGTGCTAGCTGATATGCCGGCATCGATCGCAATGCTAGCTTGAGTGCGGTCGTCTTGTAGACTCATAAACACTTTCTGACGCGTGGCTCGGGAGATACAACAGTACTTGTCTACCACATCAGAAGTAGCCATAAACGACGCTTTACAATTACGACAAATGACGCGTTCTTTATGGAGTTCTAAATAAACTGGTTCACTCGCATTCGCTGCCAGATAGGTCACGCGTGATACGTAGTGTCCATTATGACTTAGCTCGCAAAAGCCACAGTTAGCGCAATGTTTCTGGTCGAACTTAACCGTGGCTATATATACTTTTGCGCGCTTAGCTTTAATCACTTGATAGTTATATTTGTAAAAAACTACATTTGGGTCTTTAATACTGAGCGCAAATTTTATATTATTATCTACAAAGGTAGATTGTAAAATTTAAGTTGAACATATTAGTGGACAGAAAAACCCATAAAGGTCTTTAATGGTGTCACCACAACATTCCACTAGAAAGAAGGACCTTTATGGGCACCACTATTTTATCATTTGAAGACCGCGTTGTCATCGAAACACTTCATCATGAAAAGCACTCACTTCAATGTATTGCCGATTATTTAGGCTTTAGTAAAACCACTATCTTTAATGAGGTTCATCGCTTAGCTGGTGAGTATCACGCAGTTAAGGCTCAAACTGACCATGAAGTTAAACTTAGTCATCGTGGTCGTAAAACCATCTTAACGACTAACCTAAAGCGATTGATTGAAGAAAAAATCAAGATCCAAAAATGGTCAATTGAACAAGTGGCTCATGTAGTTAGAATTGCCTACAAAACCATCTATAACTGGATTGATCAGGGACTACTGGATATTAATGTGACTGATTTACCTGACCATGGTATTCGTCGCAAACGATCTAAAGAAACCCGTGGTAGTTTTAGTCATGGACGTTCCATCGAAGATCGTCCAGCTGAAATTTCTGATCGTAATACTTCAGGTCACTTCGAAGCTGATACAGTTTTATCTGGAAAACGTAAAGGTCAAGCAGTAGCTACGTTTGTCGAGCGTAAGAGTCGGCTTACCATCGTTAAACGGCTTAATGGACGAGATAGTACTTCAATGACCAAGGCTATTTTAGAATTGGCTAACCAGTTAGGAGATAATCTCAAGACCCTTACTGTTGACCATGGGAAAGAATTCGCCAACTACAATTTGATTGAAGAACAGACCGGTGTTCCGCTGTACTTTGCGCACGCTTATTCGCCACATGAACGAGGCAGTAATGAAAATCGCAACCGAGTACTACGCCGCTTCATTCCCAAAGGTCAACCGATTGATGAGATTACCGATGATGAATTGATTCAAATTAACTGGTATTTGAATTCCCGACCACTCAAATGTTTAAATTGGCGAACACCGATTGAGATCTTTTTGCGTAATCTGCGTTACTAAATTTGTTCAAGTTATTTCTTGCAATCTGCCAAAATAAAAAACACCAAGACAAATCTCTGTTATCATTGATGTTCCTACACAAACAATGAAAGAGGTTATTGTCTTGATGCAAGAACAGAATACCACAGTCAGAAAAAAAGGTCAGCACCTAACTTCGTTTGAACGAGGCAGAATTGCTACGCTGCACAGCCAAGGCTATTCCAATCGTGCAATTGCCAGAGCGCTTAATGTTTGTCATCAAACAATCAATAATGAATTGTGCCGCGGCGAGATCGACCAAGTAAAAAAAGTGAATGGTCAACGCCAATATTACGCTGTATACTCACCAGAAACAGCACAAGCTAAGTACGAAGCTAATCGAGCCCACTGTCATCGACCTTTGAAACTCGTCGGTGTCGCTGATTTTATCGACTATTTTACGACTCATTTGCGTCAAGATGGTTGGTCGCCTGATGCAGCAGTAGGACGGGCCAAACTTGAAGGCTTATATCAACCTGAGGAGATGGTCTCGACCAAGACGCTATACCACTATATTGATGCCCAGTTACTTGAAGTCCGTAATCTTGATCTACTCGAAAAAACGCGCCACCGTGCTAAACATCATCACTCGATCAAGCACAAGCGTCTGGCCGGACGGAGTATTGATGAACGGCCTAAAAGTATCGACCAGCGCCAAGAGTTCGGCCATTTCGAATTGGACACCGTGGTGGGCAAGCGCAACGGTCAAGAGAGTGTGATCTTAACGCTGATCGAGCGTCAATCCCGCTGCCAAATTCTACGTTTGATCGATGGTCGTGATGCCGATTCAGTCAACTATGAGCTGGCCAAGATCTGTCAAGAATACGGATCAATCATGAAGTCAGTTACTGCCGATAATGGCGCTGAGTTCTCGGAAGTTGGCGCTGTACTTACCGGTGTCGCTGACCTTTATTATGCCCATCCATATCGTTCCTCTGAGCGTGGGACTAACGAAGCGCATAATCGAATGATCCGCCGCGATGTACCCAAGGGTCTATCCATGGATATTTTGGGTCCTCATGATATCCAAGCAGTTGAGTCAAAGCTAAACAATTTACCGCGCCGGCAAACTGGCTATCAAACACCCAAAGCGCTTTTCTCCGCTGCTTCCGCCGGTTAAGTTAAGTCCATAAAATATGAATATTAATGAAAATACTGATTTAATAGGATTTATCGTGTGGCTAATTTGTTCTTGCAATTTGGGATAAAATAAAAAAAGCTAACAACTCATCGTTTTAGATAAGTTATTAGCTGGAACAAGCATGAAATTATTATCTAACTTCAACTGCCACGTCGTTAGGCATGACTTTGCGTAATTGGGTCAGCAAGGTTTCCATTGTTTGGGTGAACACTAAACTGATGCGGCGATTGCGTTTAGTTCTGAAGACGGCGATCACGCGGCTACGATTACCCGGCATGGGTTGCTGGATCAAAGTGATCGTTTCTAGATCCGTAAAGCGGACCGCAGTGGCGTAGAAAATACCGTTAGTGATCACACGCTCAGGGGTCAGCCCACCAATACCAGAGATGATATTGATCAGGATAAAGGCCGCAGTAAAGACAATATATGACCAGTCATTGACCATGCTGGTTGTGAGCAAGATTCCGAAGACAACGCCGTAGCCTAAAGACCAGTAATTATATTTTGCACGCAAAGTGATTTGTGATTGCCAATAGATCGATACGGCCGCACTGGCCAGCACCATTAAATCTAATATCCACCAAAAAATAGTCATTGAGTTGACTCCTTAAATTAGAATGTTTAAACTCATTATAACGTAGTTCTTGCGTTCACTGGTGAAAAAAGTGTGCGGAATTTAAGAAGGTGACGATTATCGCAATCGAATTGAATGAAAGTAATTTTATAGCGTTCGTCAAATCAGGCGATGTACTGGTCGACTTTTGGGCAGCCTGGTGCGTTCCTTGTCAAAAAATGACCCCGATCTTATTGGCCTGTGAGCAGGCCTTGCCCCAGTTAAGCGTCGGTCGTTTAAATGTGGACGATTACCCGCAATTGACCAAAAAGTTGCAAGTTCAAGGTTTGCCAACGCTATTATTGTTTCAAAATGGTGAGCCGGTGGCGCGGGTCAGTGGCTTTCAACCTAAGTCGCGCTTACTTGATTATTTACAACGTAGATTGGGGCGTGAACAGCATGCTTAGTGGGGTTGAACGGCGAACACAGATCAAGGAACAGTTGCTGGCGGCACAAAAACCGCTTAGCGCCAATTTTTTTGCCGGTCAATTTAAGGTCAGTCGCCAGACGATCGTTGGTGATATTGCGCTATTACGTGCTAGTGGCGAGGCCATCACTGCTGCTTTCAACGGTTATCTGTACCGGAATGAGCAGGCAGTATTTACCGGAAAAATCGTTTGTAAGCACACACCGTCAGAAGCAGAGACCGAATTGCGTTTGGTTGTTGCCAATGGTGGGCAGGTACTAGATGTGACGGTTGCGCATGAGCTTTACGGTGAACTAACTGGACAGTTGAATTTAACTAATAATCAGGAGATCACGCGGTTTATGCACAATTACCGAACTAAGCAGGCACATTTGCTATCAGAATTGACTGCCGGCGTCCATCTACATACGATCAGTTGTGCCGATGCAGCGCAGTTTAATGTGATCAAAGCAAAACTGGCGGATGCGGGAATTTTGTATTCAGCGGATTAAAAAACTCACGACTGAATTTGCCGTGAGCTTAGTTGTCTATTTAAGTCAGCTTACCAGCTGGCTTTTTTAATACCCGGAATCTGGCCACGATGTGCGTATTCACGAAAATTAATTCGTGATAAACCGAATTTACGCATATAACCGTGGGGGCGACCGTCGAGGACATCGCGGTTATGCATGCGGGTCGGTGAAGCGTTGCGCGGGAGACGGCTCAGCGCAGTGTAATCATGCGCTGCCTTTAATTCAGCGCGTTGTGCCGCGTAACGTTCAACGGTAGCCGCAATTTTTGCTGCCTTGGCGATTTTTGATTTTTTTGCCATTGGTACCCTCCGTAAAAAGATTTATATTAAACGATTTGAATTATTCTCACTCAATTAAGCCCAGTTAGTGTACCATTTTTGCCGGTAGTGACCAACTGATTTGTTGTCGAAATTTTAAGTTGACTAGGTTGACAAGACACCTGAGTATGCTATTCTATTTCCATTAGGTGACAAGACACCTAAAATAGTATACAAGTAGGCGGAAAAATGCAAAAAGTTAGTGAAGGTAAACTGTTGACGGTGGCTGGGTTTGCGTGGTTGTTTGATGCGTTAGATGTGGGTTTGTTATCGTTTATTATTGCGGCGTTAAAAAGTGAATGGCAACTGAATACTGTACAAATGGGTTGGCTGGGCAGTATCAGTTCGATCGGGATGGCAGTTGGTGCCTTATTTTTTGGTATTTTAGCTGATCGCATTGGTCGGCGCGATGTTTTAGTATTAACGTTGTTATTATTTTCTATCGGTAGTGGGATTTCTGTTTTGGCGACTAGTTTCACCATTTTTGCAATTATTCGTTTTTTTGTTGGTGCTGGCCTTGGCGGTGAACTGCCGGTGGCGTCAACGTTGGTTTCCGAAAGCGTTGCGCCAGAAAAGCGCGGGCGCATCGTGGTTTTATTGGAGAGTTTTTGGGCCGGTGGTTGGATCTGTGCGGCGTTGATCGCTTATTTTATAATTCCGCGTTTCGGCTGGCGTGTTGCCGCTTTAGGCACTGCCTTGACGGCGGTTTATGCGCTATACATTCGCTGGCAAATTCATGAGCCAGTGACGGTTGCTAAAAGTGAGCGGCCAACTTTATTGCAAAATATTCGTGCGGTTTGGTCAGCGCCATACGCTAAGGCTACATTAATGTTGTGGTTATTATGGTTTGCGGTGGTCTTTTCATATTATGGGATGTTTCTCTGGTTACCTAGTGTTTTAGTGCTGAAAGGGTACAGTCTGTTAAATAGTTTCGGTTATGTACTGGCGATGACGTTGGCGCAATTACCGGGTTATTTCACCGCGGCATGGTTGATCGAAAAGTGGGGCCGTAAATGGGTACTGATCGTGTATTTGTTAGGGACGGCGTTAAGCGCCTATTATTTTGGTCATGCCGCCAGTTTAGGAAATTTGTTAGTTTCCGGCGCTTTGCTGTCGTTTTTTGATTTAGGTGCTTGGGGTGCGTTGTACGCTTATTCACCAGAGCAGTATCCCACTGCCATTCGTGGAACTGGAACCGGGATGGCCGCAGCCTTTGGTCGGATCGGCGGTATTGTGGGGCCGCTGTTAGTGGGTTACTTATTAACCGCGCAGGTCAGCGTTAATGCAATCTTCGCTATTTTTACTGGGGCGATCATTATCGGTATTTTAGCGGTGGCGTTATTAGGTGAGGAAACGCGCGGTCGTGTTTTGGCGTAGTGCTTTAAAAGGAAAGCGTGGCTAAAAATAGTCACGCTTTTTATTGTACTGTTTGTTATATATGATATAATACAACTGAAATAAAGAAACGGGTGAGCAAATGCGGTTACGAATTGATGTGGCCAGTGAAGTGCCGCTTTATCAGCAGATCCATGATCAAATTATTTTAGGCTTAGCGGCTGGGGCGTTGCGGCCAGGTGAAGCCTTACCGGCGGTGCGCCAGTTGGCCGATGAATTAAACGTAAATATGCTAACGGTGGCAAAGGGATACAACTTGTTGAAGTCTGAGGGCTACTTGATCAGTGATCGTAGCCAAGGGACACGAGTGGCGGCTGATTTTCAAGCCGATACGATATTTATGCAGGCACTACAAACACAGTTACACTTACTGACGGCGGCGGCCAAGATTCGCGGCTTATCAGTCCAAGATGTGCAGCAGTTAGTAACTGAACAGTATCGTGGGTTTACGAAGGGGGAATGACTATGCTGAATTGGATCTTTGTTGGTTTAAATATTTTTGTGGCGGTGGTGATGGCGGCCACAGCTATGCTGCCAGCTAAACCGCATAAAAATGTGATCTTGGAAACGACATTGCCTGGGGCACAGTTAAAGCACCCTGCAGTGCGCCAACTAACGCAACAGTACACTAAGCAATTATGGTGGTTAGCATTATTTTTTAGTTTAGTTGGTCTGCCGTTGATCTTTGTTCACTTTGATTCATTAGCGTTACTTTATTTTGTTTTATTATTATTCGGTTTGATCGGTGCTTTTTATGGAACCGAAGTTCATTTTATTCATAAAATGAATCGACTTAAACGGCAGCAAGGCTGGGCGTTGCCGGCTACCACGGAAAAGGTGGTCGATACGCAGTTAGTTTTGACTAAAAATCGGCGCTTGCTGTCGCTCAACTGGTTTGGCGGTAGTGGGTCACTGTTATTGATTGGTTTAGTCAGTAACTATTTTACGCTGGGCTGGGCAACTAGTTGGCCTTTGATGTTAGCTTTGCTCCTTTGCTGGGGGCTGTTTCTACTATTATATTGGGTCGTTGCTGCTTTACCAGTGCGTGCATTGACGACGCAACCGGAACATGACCGAGCACTTAATGATGCTTATCGGCAAACCTGGTCGCGCCAAATGGTTATTGGCAGTTATATGCTAGGGGTGTTGCCGCTGGTGGTCACTTTAACGACGATCACTTTCAGCATTATTTACGTCTATTTAGTTCTGGTCATTATTTTTTGCGTGTACTTGGTCTATGATTTGATTCGTGAACGTAATTTTGAAGATCGGCTGCTAGGTGAATTTGCGCTGAAGACAACGACTGATGAAGATCGTTTCTGGCGTTACGCGATGTATAATAATCCCAGCGACCGCCGTCTATTTGTACCAGATCGGGTCGGCACTAATATTTCGTTAAATTTAGGTCGGCCAGCCGGCAAAATCATAGGCGGTGTGACGCTAGTTTTGGTGCTAGGTTTACTTTTTGGCGTTGTTGGTAATTTATTGGCGTTGGATTTTGGTGGTGGTGGTATTCGCGCCAGTGCAACCACTGAGCAAGTCACATTAAAAGCGCCAGGTACGGCTACCAGTCAGATCAAGCGGCAACAGATCAAGTAGGTACGTTTATTGCAACAATTACCGGTCGGTGCGGTACGGATGAATGGGATCGGCACGACTCATTTTGCTTTAGGTAACTTTCGCGTGGAGAAACGGGCGGCAAAATTATATGTGGCTCAAGATACTGGAGCGGTTTTGCTGATCCGCACAAAACAGCGTGATTATTATTTTGCCGCGAAACAACCACAAGAAACGCGCCGTTTATATCGGGCACTGCAATAATAAAAGGCCGGGACTTTTGTCCTAGCCTTTTATCAATTATTTACCGAGACCGGCGAACATTAATTGTTTGTAAGCCTCAACGCCAGGCTGATCGAACGGATTGATCTGCGCCAGCGTTGCCGAGATAAAGACGGCGTATTCGAAAAAATAGAATAAACTACCGATACTAGTAACGTCTAACTCGGCCAAATGCAACTTGATAATGGGTACGCCGCTTTCCTGATGCGCGGTGATCGTCGCATCTTCAGCGATTTTGTTGATCTGCCAAAGGCCTAAGCCGTTTAAATAATCAAGATCATCGTTGACACCACTAAGCTGGATCGTTAAATCAGTTTGCGGTTGATCAATGATCACCATGGTTTCCAATAATTGCCGTTGACCTTGTTGAATATACTGGCCAACGGAATGAAGATCTTCAGAATAGGTCAGCGCAACGGGGAACAGGCCGCTACATTGTTTACCTTCACTTTCGGCAAAAAGTTGTGTCCACCAACGACCAAAGTAATCTAATTGCGGTTCAAAATGGGCCAATACTTCGATATTCTTGCCATGGTGTAATAGAAAATTACGCAGTGTGGCGTATTGAAAAGCGGGATTATTGATGGTGATATCGGTTTGCAGCGCGGTCCGCATTTGCATGGCCCCGTGAACCAATGTGGTGATGTCGATCCCAGCGACGGCCATTGGAAACAGGCCAACGTTGCTAAAGGCGGAGAACCGGCTACCGGTATCGGTGGGAAAAGTGAGAAAAGCGTAGCCTTCAGCTTGTGCTAATTTTTCCAAATTACTGCCGTGCGTGCCGGTGACGATTAGATGTTTGGCATAAGCAGCACCGTATTTTTGTTGTAGGAATGGTTTGAAGATTCGGTAGCCGATTCCCGGTTCCAGCGTGGTGAAATTTTTGGCGATCACATCGACATAGACCTCTTTATCCGCTAGATCCGCGAGTAAGCGCCGATAAATAATCAGGTGAAAGGTTAGTGCCGGCATAAATGATCTGCACCTGATCGTGCTTTTGACCAAAGGCTTCAATAACGGCACGTGCGGCCTGATTGGCGCCACCAACACCAATGATCACAAGAACATCGGCGTAGGCTTGTACTTTAGCTGCCAGTTCTTTCAGGTGTTCCTGCTCCATTGAATCAGCCCACTCAGTGACGGTCAACCAGCCGAGATCCGCACTATTAGTTGGATCAGCGGCTTGAACGTGGTGCAAACTATCCAGATTTGTTTGTTGATAAGTATTAAATTTAGTGTCAGCGAATTGCGAATCGGTTTTTAAGTTAACGGTGAGCATAAGATAACTTCCTTTTGCGCGGCCGTGATGGTTTATCGCGCCGCCTTATTTTGATCAGCCAAAGAGTACCGGCAATCGATTATCACCTATCATATAATCACTAACTTAAATGGAACTAAAGAGTGTGACATAAGGCGCCCAGCTTTTGAGCATTAGCCTAGAGCGGCGAATAATTCACGTAGTGGATTATTTGACGATCGTAGCTAAGCGGAAAAAATTGCCTTATGTCACAACTCCTGTTAACACGTGCCCTTAATTCACGGGCTAATTGTGTGCAAGTTGAACGATTTTTGCAGGGTGCTGTGGCTGCGCTTGCGCTGGGATACCAACCGCCGTGTGACCAGCCGCAACGTCATCAAGGACCACCGCGCCAGCACCAATTTTAGCATTGTCATGGATCGTGATCGGACCGAGAATTTGCGCGTGGGCACCAATCAGTACGTTGTTACCCACTTGGGGATGACGGCGGCCATTGGTGGCGTGGCGCGAACCCAGGGTGACACCGTGTAAGATCGTCACGTTATCACCCACGATAGCAGTTTCGCCGATCACAACGCCGGCACCATGATCAATAAAAAGCTGCCGGCCGATCTGGGCGCCGGGATGAATTTCGATCCCGGTAATTTTTTTGGCCCAATGCGCACTGAGACTAGCGGCTAAATAAAAATGATGTTGGTAAAGCCAGTGTGAAAAACGATGCCACGTCAGCGCATGCAATCCAGAGTATGTCAGTAAAACTTCCAGTAAACTGTGCGCCGCTGGATCACGTCGTTGAATGGCCTTCGCGGTGGCAAACATGATGGGTTCCTCCTTTATTAGAATCGATTTATTGCTTATAGTGCAGCAAAGGCTTGGTCTAAATCAGCGATCAGATCGGTAATATCTTCTAGGCCAACTGATAACCGGATCAGTTCATCTTGAATACCATTGGCTAAACGAATTTCACGGGGAATTGAGCCATGAGTCATCACTGCCGGCACTTCGATCAAACTTTCTAGTGAGCCTAAGCTTTCGGCCAAAGCCACTAACTTCAAACTTTCAACGAAAGTTTTGGCGTCTAAACCAGCTTGTAATTCAAAGGAGATCATCCCGCCAAAGCCATCCATTTGCGCTTTGGCCGTTGCATAATCTTCAGTGCCCGGTTGGCCAGGATAATAGATTTTAGCAACTTTTGTTTGTTTTTCCAAATAGTGGAAAACGGCTTGGGTGTTAGCTTCATGGGCCCGCATCCGGACGCCTAATGTTTTAATGCCGCGTTGTAATAACCAACTATCTTGGGGGCCAAGAATCGCGCCGATCGCGTTTTGCAAGAAGCCAATGCGTTCGGCCAAATCGGTATTGTTCGTGACCGCTAAGCCAGCCACAAGATCGCTATGACCACCGAGGTATTTGGAGGCGCTATGCACCACAATATCAGCGCCCAGTTCCAGTGGCCGTTGGTTGTACGGTGTGGCGAACGTGTTATCAACGATCGTCAGCAGATCATGCTTTTTAGCTAGACTGCTAAGTGCTTTCAAATCAGAAACGTGTAGCAGCGGGTTAGTGGGGGTTTCTAAATATAAGGCTTTGGTGTTATCTTGGATGGCCGCAGCAACGGCATCCAGGTCACGTGTGTCGACAGCAGTAAAGGTCAAGCCTTGGCGAACCATTACTTGATTTAGCAAGCGGAAAGTACCGCCGTAAACATCGTTGCCGACAACTAAATGATCACCTTGTGAAAATAGGGATAAAACAGCATGAATAGCTGCTGAACCGGAAGCAAAGGCAAAACCAGCTACGCCGCCTTCAAGATCGGCGATTAATTGTTCTACGGCATTGCGGGTTGGGTTACCGGTGCGGGCGTATTCCCATTTAGGTTCGCCACCAAGAACATGTTGATGGAAAGTGGAACTTTGGTAGATCGGCACACTAACGGCACCTGTATCTTTGTCTTCGCTAACGCCGCCGTGGATCAAGGTTGTATCAAATTTCATGTTAAATTCCTCCATTTTCTATTGATAAATATTTTCGCTAAGATAACGTTCGCTGCTGTCTGGAAAAATAGTGATGATGTTGCTGCCAGCTGGTAGTGTAGCAGCTACTTGTAGACTGGCGGCCAATGCAGCGCCACTAGAGCTACCAACGAGTAAGCCATGTTCCTGTGCCAATAATTTAACGTTGGTAAAGGCATCATCATCGCTGATCGTGTAGATTTGATCGATTTTGACGTCTTGGAAAAAAGGTGGTACAAATTCAACGCCAATCCCTTCGGTGCGGTGACTATGCTCGGGGCCACCATTAAGGATCGAGCCTTCAGGTTCAACGGTATAAGCCTTAACTTGCGGCAGGCGATCCTGTAAATATTTTGCAATACCTGCAAAGGTACCACCACTACCAGCACCAGCGACAAAGGCATCGATCTTGGTGCCTAGGTCAGCAGTCAATTCAGGGCCTAAAGTATCGTAATAAGCCTGCGGATTCGCTGGATTCTTAAACTGCATCGGGACGAAACTGCTCGGTGTTGCCGCCGCCAATTCTTCCGCTTTAGCGATAGCGCCTTTGATACCAGCAGCAGTTGGCGTATTGATCAACTTAGCGCCAAGTGCTTTCATCAACGTTTGTTTTTCAAAGCTGAATTTTTCCGGTACTACCAGAATGACTGGTAAGTGATGTTGTTGGGCTGCCAGTGCCACACCAATGCCAGTATTGCCGGCAGTTGGTTCGATGATCGTTGTACCAGTAGTGATCTTACCTTGTTTAATGCCGGCTTCAATCATGGCCACACCGAGGCGATCTTTAATGCTACCACCAGGGTTAAACATTTCTAATTTGGCATAAATATGGCTGTCGTTTGGAACCGGTAAATCCAATTCTAACAAGGGTGTGTCGCCGATCAATTGGTTGACGTTTTGATAGATCATAGTACTTCCTCTTTTCTTGGGCGCAAGTTTAGGATAGAAAAAAGGCGCGGATTTGTTTTAAACAAATCTGCGCCTTTCACAATTCAACTGATTAAGATAAGCTGCTAACCGAATTATTTTTGGGTAGCACAATCAGTGTATCGCGAAAGACGCGGTACACAACAACATACGCTAGCATTGACAAACGTTAAGTTGAACATTGATTGTGCCTCCTTAATTCAAGAATGGGTTGAAAAATCTGCTTTTTCAACCAGGTTTACGCTAATTAGCGTAAAATTAACCTTGCAATATTTCCCAGACAAAATTTTAAGTTGCGCTCATTCGTCCGGATTGATTACTCTTTCAGAATACGGGCTGACCGAATGATTGTCAAGTGAAAAATTTATTTTGTTAAAAATTGGCCGCCACGTAAATACTGACCAGTGGCAAACAATAAGTCGCTTAAAATAATGCCATAACGGCGCTCGCGTTGGCTATGCGCCGTTTGTTGCAACGCCAAAAAAGTGCCGTTGACCGCATATTTGATTGCGGTAGGCAACCCTTCACCATGCTGTAAAAAGCCCGTTAGTAGGGCAGTTAACACATCGCCACTGCCATAAAAGTGACCGGGTAAGCGTGGGTAACCGGAGAATTGCAACCGGCCATGAGTCAACCAAATACAACCAATTTGTTGCTGCTGAACAACACTGGTGATCACCGCATGACCGTGCGCCGATAATTTTTGTTCCAGCGCCTTTAGCAATTGATACTGTTCATTTTGGGTTGGCGTTGTGCCAACGGTGATACCAGTTAGTAGCTGAGCTTCGGTTAGATTCGGTGTGATCACTGTGGCGTAGGGCAATAGTTTGGCTAGGTGGTAGGGGTAATCGGCTGGTAGATCAGGATAAAGTGCGTTTTGGTCGGCCATTACAGGATCAAAAATAATCGTCGGTAGCGACTGGCGTGCGACCAACTGTTGTATGATCGCGACTAAGTCGTTAGTGCCCAAATAGCCTAATAAAAGTCCAGAAAAAGTTAGCTTTTGTTGCTGCCAGTGATGAAAGGTTGCTAAAAGCCATGGCGCGATTTTTGCGGCGGCCGGTGGGTTAAAGCCTTCAGTTTGAGTCGAAAAAAGGTTAGTCGGTAAGGCCGCTAGTGGTAGATCAAACGCACTTAATATGGGCAGCGCCACTTGTAACGATAGGCTGCCAATGGCGGAGAGATCTTGTGCCACTAGCAACGGGGCCACCGGTAAACTATTTTTATTCTGCCGCATCATAATTTCAGTGGTTGGCGCAATTTGATCACCAGTGGTAAGGCGACTACAGCGCCGGCAATGACTTGTACAGCGTTGGTTGGAATGCCAACTAATCCTGGTGTTAGTGAGTACAATAATGTATCAGTGACAAAGTAGCCAGCAATCACGATCAAACCGCCAACTAAAAGCGCGAATAATTGGACCTTGCGCACTGCTTGGTAGCCGATCCACCCAACAATAAAGCCTTCTAGGCCATGAACCACTAATGAAAAGACCATGTATTGTGAGTAACCGGAAATCAGATCCAGTAAAAAGCCACTTAAACCGCCCACAAGTAAGCCAGTTCGGCGACCATAAAGTAGTGCCGCAATAAAGATCCCAGCGTCACAAAGATTGATATTCCCATGTGTCATCGGCACCGGAATAATAAAAATACGCGCGATCACAACATTTAATGCGATCAGTAGCGCCGGCAATACCAAGCGCTTAGCTAATTGATTTGTTTGCATAAAATAACCTCCCCAAGTAAATAAATTTTAGTATTTCTTAATTGCACTTATTTTGACAAGTAAAAAAAGTTTAGGTATGCTTAAACTAGCGTTAAGAAAAAAGCTAAATTGTTTTTTTATATTAATGCTAATTTGCTTAAATAAATTAGATTATTTTTAATAATATGATTCATTTAGGTAACTATAAAAATTTAAGAAAGTAGTGTTACTGTGATAATACGAGAAGCAACACCTGATGATGCGGGCCAGATAGCCCCCTTGATCAACCTGATCTACGATGAAATGCAATTAGACGAACTTGAAGACGTTCCTGAAGGTGACTTACTGAAGGTCATCAGGGCAGCTTACCAGTTACCGACTTATTTGTCGGGGATGGCAACTACCGTGGTGGCCGAAATCAACCAACGGATCGTGGGTGTGGCTTTCGGCTATCCTGACAAAAATGAGGATCATGTCGACGCCATACTGACGAAGATCTCCCAGCGCGTCAAAAGTTTTCAAACTCAACCCCTGATTCCTGATTCCGAAGCATTCAATAATGAATGGTATCTTGATTCGATCGCCGTTGACCCTAATTATCAGGGCAAAGGGATCGGTAGTCAACTGCTTAAAGCCTTGCCGCGCCTTGTTAAAAATAGCGGCCTGTCTACGATCGGCTTGAACGTTGACTTTGCTAATCCTGGTGCAAAGCGTTTGTATCAGGGCCATGACTTTGAAACTGTCGGAACGATGATGATCGGGGATCATCATTATTATCACATGCAACTTGACTTAGACGATGCACCGGCAATTGCCAGCTAGTCGTGTCATGGCCAACTATTCGCAACCGAGTAGTTGGCTTTTTTTAATGCGTTTAAGCTTGAGTGGACTTACAACCTAGAAAAATAATTTATACTAAGAATAAATAATAGTGATATCATTTTTTTCGGGTAATTTAAAGGGGCGCTGGTAATGGTTCTGCATTTGTTTAATACGTTTTTCTGGTCGTTTTTCTTTGCGATCGGCTATATTTCAATTTATCGGCGAATTGAAGAGGGCACGATTCGCTGGTACCGTTCAAAACAAGTGATGCTAAGATTTGGTGAATTGGCTTTAGTCGTCTATGCGAGTTCAGTTGAAATTAGTTTGCGGATCCTACATCATTTTTTAACGACCAATCTGTGGACGATGGTCAATTTACAAACGGTGGTTGCGTTGTATACTTGTTTGACGCTGCGTAACAAAGGTGCCAACCTACTTTTCTTGTTAGTGACACTGGCAACATTTGGCTCCTACGGTACGTTAACTTGGGGGCTATGGTTGGCCTTGATCGGTTTGTTGATCATTTTATTTGTGGTCAACCTGCAAAGTGCGTGGTTAGTTGGCAGTCTTAGCCGCTACTTGGCATTTGTCCTGCCATTTGGCACGTTTACTTGGCTGCTATTCAAGGCCTTTTATGCGTTTAGCTGGCAATCACTGTTGGTGCAGTTGTTTTGTTACGTTTGCGTTGAGACAATCGTTTTTCAATACAGTATCTTGCTAAAGAATCGCGGTGCGGCCAGCGCCAAGTTGATCTACGAAACGATGCATGATCGGTTGACCGGCGTGCCTAATTGGGCGAAGTTCAATCAGGATTTTCAGCTGTATCATGAACTAATGTTGAGTACCCAGATCAATGAGATCGTTTTGGTGGCGATCGATATCGATCATTTTAAACAGATCAACGATACGTATGGGCATTTAGCCGGCAATGCGGTGTTGACCAGCTTTGCCCATAACCTACAAACCTATATTCACCAAGTAAATTCGGAATGGGAAGTTTACCGTGCTGGTGGCGAGGAATTTAATGTGATCATGGCCGAGATCGACCAAGCCGCAGCAAAACAGGTGGTTGAAGCTTATCGCCAGCAATTACATGAGCTACACGTCATGTATGAAGGAAATAAGATCAACGTTACCGCCTCGGTGGGCATGACTAAGCTGCAAGGCAACGATGTGCAGGCCGAAGATACGATCAAACGGGCGGACCAGTATTTGTATCAAGCTAAGCAAGCTGGGCGTGACGCGGTCATTGCGGGCTATTGAATAAGAAAACCTCAGGAAAAGATTCCCGAGGTTTTTTAGTTACGCAATTGAGGTGCTGTGTAAAGGCTGTTTACGTTCTGGATAAAGTGATTCTGCAATGTGGTTGACTGCAGTCGGTGCTTCACCAAAGCCCGCGGCGATCAGTTTGGTTTTGCCGGAGTAGGTAACACTATCGCCAATGCCATAAATACCCGCGATCGTAGTCGCCATATTCTGGTCAACGGGTAAGGCCCGATGTTCTAGCGGTAAGCCCCAATCGCGCAGAACGTGATTATCAGCGGTAAAGCCGTAGTTGACCAGTAGGGCGTCAACATTCAATGTTTGTTCAGCAGAACCTTTAGCTTGTTTCAGTTGTAGCGCCAAACCTGTTGCCTGCTTGGTCAATTGCGTGATGTTGTAAGGTGTGACTAATTCAACACTGGAGGCTTCCAGTCGCTTCACATTTGCCTCTAAACCGCGAAAACGCGGCCGGCGATGAATCAAATAAACTTTTTGTGCAACGGCTTCTAGGGTCAACGCCCAATCAATCGCCGAATCACCGCCACCAGCGATCGCCACCGTTTTGCCGGTAAAATCAGCGACATTTTTAACGAAGTAAAAGACTTCTTTACCGTCTAACTTAGGGTCATAATTAACTGCCAGCGGTCGTGGGGAAAAGGCACCACCGCCGATGGCAACAATGATCTGTCGAGTATGGGTGATGCGTTTAGTCGTAGTCAAAATAAACTCGTCGTTGTTTTTTTCTAAGCCAAGCACTTCTTCGTCGCAGAAAACTTGTGGCTTGAAATCGGTGAATTGTAGCATCTGTTCCTGCAAACTATGGACCAATTCGCGACCTTTAATGTGCGGAAAACCAGCCACATCGCGAATGATCTTTTCCGGATAAAGCGCAGCAACTTGGTCGCCTAACTGGGGTAAACTTTCGATCAGCTGGGTATCCAGCTCACGTAATCCGGCGTAGAATGCGGCAAACATACCGATCGGGCCGCCACCGATCACGGTTAAGTCATAAAGATGCGTATCTTGCTGCATTGAGCGTCCTCCTATTGTTCATTAAAGTTAATTTTAGTCGGTGTCGCCAATCTTAAATCTGTGCCAGTGCTTGATCCAAATCAGCGATCAAGTCATCAACGTTTTCGATCCCAATCGATAAACGAATCAAATCTGGCGTGATCCCCGTTTGTTTCAGCTCTTCCGCATTTAATTGGGCATGGGTCGTTGAAGCGGGATGAATGATCAAAGAATGGGCGTCACCAACGTTAGCCAATAAGGAGAACAGCTCAAGGTGTTCGATCAAGGCTTTACCAGCGGCCTCGCCGCCTTTAAGCCCAATGGTGAAGATCGAACCCGCACCTTTAGGAAAATATTTTTCGGCCAAGTCATGGTACGGGCTGTCGGCTAATTCGGGATAGTTGACCCAAGCGACCTTGGGATGCTCGTTTAAGTAGTTGACGATCTTGCGGGCGTTGCTGACATGACGCTCAACCCGTAGCGATAAGCTTTCCAGGCCTTGGATCAACAAGAACGAATTGAAGGGACTGATCGTACCACCGAGATCACGCAAGGATTGAGCGCGCACTTTCGTGGTAAATACCGCTGGGGCAACGTCGGTCCAAACTAAGCCATTATATTGTGGATCAGGTGTGGTGAAACCAGGGTAACGGCCGCTAGCCGCATAATCAAATTGACCGTTTTCTACGATCACACCGCCCATGGTCGTGCCGTGGCCGCCGATAAATTTAGTCGCCGAATGAACGACCACGTCAACACCGTGATCAAGTGGTTGGATCAAGTATGGTGTGCCGAAAGTATTATCGGCGATTAGGATCAAGCCGTGCTTATGGGCAATTGCGGCCACAGCCTCTAGGTCGATCAAGTTGATGCCCGGGTTACCGATGGTTTCTACATACAAAGCTTTGGTGTGCTCATTGATCGCAGTTTCAAAGTTAGCCGGATCATCGGGGTCAACGAAATGCGTCGTGATACCCAGCTTTTTCAAAGTGACGCTGAACAGATCGTAAGTGCCACCGTACAAGGTGCTTGCTGACACAATTTCGTCACCAGCATCAGCCACATTAAGGATCGCCGCGGTAATCGCCGCGGAGCCTGTCGCTAAAGCAACACCGGCAGTCCCATTTTCCAAAGCCGCTACTCGTTTTTCCAACACATCGGTGGTCGGATTAGTTAAGCGGGTGTAAATATTACCGGCGTCGGTCAAAGCAAAGCGGCCAGCGGCTTGGGCGGCGTCTTTGAACACGTAAGAAGTGGTTTGGTAAATTGGTACAGCGCGGGCACCAGTTTCATCGACCGTTTGACCAGCAGTAACTTGTAATGTTTCAAAATTTAATTTTTTACTCATGATAAAGCCTCCAGTTTTTTGTTTAGAGTGATTGAAAAAGCGGGTAGATTATGTAATAATCTGCTTTTTCAACTACGTTTACGCTAAAGCAGACATAAGCTAACTTTGCGTTTTTTGTCACATATTGTTTATGTAACTTTGGTGCAACGATCCTGGTGCACTCGCCTCCTTCTTCTTGCGCAAATAAAAACCGCCGCCCCCGTGCTAAATCAGCACAAGGGACGACGGTCATCGCGTTACCACCCAAATTCGTATCGACCTCACGATCAATACCTTAAAAAGTACAGTTATATACTCGGCAAAGTATCGCTTGCTAACGGTGCGGCTGCACTGGCTCCAAGTTCATCTTCATCAAGCTTGTGCTGTTTCTTTCCACCAACTGAAACTCGCTGTAAACACAAACAAGACTACTCTTCTTTTCGTCGCCATGAATATTAACTTGTGTCTTAAACTAGCATCATCTTTTTTTAATGTCAAGCTCATTTTTAAAATTAATTATTTTATCGATCTTATGCTAAAATGACCTATAGCGTTGATATATCCTGAATTATGCATATCTTTTCCTAAACCTTAACGAGAATGCTGCTACACCATCGTTTTACCTTTGATTGAGGGTTTCACCAAAATGGTGTACCAAAAAAGCACCTTCCGTGTTATTGTTATAGCGACCAAACAATAACGAACACAGGAGATGCCTCATGACTAACTTACACGAAACCCAACTGCGATTCAACCCTAAAATCAAAATTAAGACTGATGATGTTCAACTTTCAAATAACGCAGGCCTGTTGTTTTACGCCGAATTTAAGCACGCAGCTGGTCTTGACCAAATTATTGATCAAGCGGCGGCACAATTAAGCGAAAAACGTATTGGCCCTCATTATTCTAAAACTAGCTTACTCAATCAAATGCTGGAACTGAATATTGCCGGTTACGGCAATGATGTCGCGGCCGACGCGCTACAACACGACCCAGTCATGAAACAGGTCCATGGGACGACTGATTTAGCACCCCAACCGACTATTTCTCGTTTTTTAAGTGCGCTAACTTGTGATGATGTTCTGCACTTGAACCGTTTGATTTTAACCTTGGCGCTCGATTATATCAGGACTAACCATATTGACACGGTCATGCTTGATGTTGATTCGACGCATTATGATACCTTTGGTCATCAAGAAGCTGCTAGTTTCAATGCGCATTATGGGGTTACTGGTTTCCATCCGCTAGTGGCCTATATCGCGCAGCTGAATTTGCTTTTAGGAATCAAGCAACGTCCAGGCAATCAGTACACCAGCACTGGTGTCAAAGAATTCTTAGCCCCGATCTTTGCGGTTTTTTGCGAATTGCCGTTTGATGTTCAGTTGATTTTACGCGGTGATAGTGGTTTTGCGACGCCTGAGCTTTATACGCTCTGCGAATTTTATGATGTAAAATATGTGATCCGCCTGAAGCGAAACGCCGCTTTAGACCAACTAGCTGATGAATTCACACCAGTAGTGCCCAAGCATTTTGATCAGAATTCGGTCATCTATGGTGAATTCAACTACGCGGCCAAGAGCTGGTCGATTGATCGGCGCGTCCTAGTAAAATCGACGCATCAAGTAGGTGAACTATTCTTTGAACGGCAATATGTGGTCACTAATATGACTGAAGCCGGGGTCAAATTATTGTACTTAGCCTATCAAAAGCGTGGGGCCATGGAAAACCTGATCAAAGAAAGTAAAGCCGGCTTTTTTATGGATAAGACGAATAGCCACACCTTTACTGCCAATGCCGCGCGGGCAACTATCAGCGGCATTGCCTATAACTTGATTGCCTTGATGAAGTTAATGGCCTTACCAAAAGAGCAGCGCAACACGACCATTAGTACACTACGCTTTCAAATCTTTCACGTTGCTGGAAAACTAGCCCGTCACGCCGGAAAAATAATCATTCATCTGGCGCAAAGCAACGTCTTTAGCCAGCAGATCGAAGCCTTATTAGCTAACATTCACACGTTAAGCCCCTTAGTGACCAACTAAGAAAATAGCGCAGTTACTTTTAAAATTATTGTGTTTGACCAAGGGATTAGTGGCTACTTTTTTGACGCGATCAAGTATGAAAACTAATCAAACTAACTAAATTAAGTCAAACTTGGCTAGTCATGACTAGCCCAAGTCGTGAATATAGAGAAATTACGTAAAACTGATAATTTGGCCAATCAATTTGATGCATATGCATAATTCAGGTATATAACTGTTTCTAAAGAAAATTGGCTAAGGTAACTAAAGACGCTAATTTAAGGGCCCTTTATGGAAGTTACAGCACTTTACAGCTTTTCACTGACCCCCGACCAACAAGAAGCCAACCACTGAATCACCACTTTGGCCGGTGTTGTTTTTAACCGCCTTTGCACTTGCCGCGCTAAACTAGCCAAAAACAGCGCCGCTTGAATTTGCCGACTTAACCAGAGTTTGCGTTCACGCAAACTTTTGGTTACCAAAAAAGCTAAACTAGGTTGGGTCAATGGCAATACGATCATCAAGGTATACGCCGTATTCAATAAATGATGATCGGCTTCAATCTTGGCTACTGAACGCACGGCGTAATCACCGAAGTGCCAGAATGTTTTCATTTCATAAAAATAGGTCTCGATCGCCCAACGTTTTTGATAGTAGGCCAACGCTCGTAGCGCTGGCGCAGGGGCGCTGGTCTCCGGCGTCCGATAGGTGAGCTGGGTCGGATCAACGGCTAGGGTTTCGGTTGTGATCGCCGCTAATTCTTCGGGCGCGCTCGTCGCCATGAACAGACGACAAGTCGTCTTGCGTTGTACGCGGATCATGTAAACTGGCTGGGGCATCAAGCGTGTCAGACACCGCACTATACCGATCTGATCTCCGGCCGAACAAAGATTTAATGCAATATTTCCCAAATGGATCTGGTCACCATATTTCCGCGGCCGACCGCGCTTACCGGTGCGTTTGGGTAAGCCAAACATGGCGGTATCTTTACGCACATTGGCGATCATAGCTAGATTAGGTTGCGTCATGACCAGTTGGTTGATCTCAGCTTTGGGATACCAACTGTCACACAGTAGGAACACTTGTTGGTCGCTGGCGATCGATTTCAAAGTCGTCTTGATCATTTGCGCCGCTTGCTGGTATTTGGTCGCCTGTTCCGCCTGATAAAGGTGCGTGGCTAACGGCAAGAACGTATAAACTGGCTGGTCATCTTGGTCCCGCTGTGTTGGGATCATCAGACCTAAAGTAACGAAATCATGGGCATTGACGAGCCGCTTACCCGTATGTGCGGCGTGATCGAATAGATATTTGACGCCGGTAAATTTGTGGCCGAACTTGGGTTGGACCGTGTCATCCAGAACCAATAATAAGGGCAAGTCCTGACAAGTAGTGGGAATCAAGGTCAGTAAATACGTCAAGTTGCGCACTTCTAACTGTGGCAAGTGGTCACCGATCACTGCCAAAGCCCGATAAAACGTGTTCAAAGAATGCTTCGTCACCCGGCCCAGAAATTGTTCAAATAAGTGGCGGATCGAGTGGCGGTCACCGATCACTAACAACGCTAGACACAACCAAAAATAGTTAAGGCCCATTGGCTTAGACAAGCCAGCCGCTTTTAAATCAAAAAAATAGGCGTGGAGGGTGGTTAAAAGTGATGATTTTTGATAAAATGAGTTCAACACGAATCCTTCTTTCTGAGTGGTTTTTAGACGAACTCATTTTAGCAAAGAATAGGCATTCGTGCCTTTTTATATCCAAATTTTTTTAAAAAGCTGTAAAGTGCTGGAAGTTAAAAAAATGACCAAAATATTTTCTAATTTAGCGGCTTGACAAATTCAATTAAATTCCCGTATGCTAACGCTTGATCAGAATTAAATAAACCGACATTGAACAGAAGAGTAATTGGTGCTGAAAAGGCAGTGACCCTTGGCAAGTGGAAAAAGGGCTTGGCGGTACTGACGAAGATGAGCTGGGAGTCGCGGCTAAGTTAACGCTTAGTCGCCGGTAGCAACCGTTATTTTGCTAGGTATCAACTGGTACTGACTGAGATGTGTATTGTGAGATATGCATGAAATAGGGTGGCAACACGACGAAACGTCCCTTTGCAAATAATTTATTTGCGCCGGGGCGTTTTTTTGTGGCCAAAAAAACATTGAAAGGATGATCGCCATGAATTTACAACAAATGCGCTACGTTTTGGCAGTAGCCGCCAATGGCAGTTTTCGTGAAGCTGCCAAGGCGCTATACATTTCACAACCAAGTTTGTCCCATGGTATCAAGCAATTAGAACAAGAGTTAGACGCGCCACTTTTTGAACGAACGCGCCAAGGAACGATTTTAACGGCTGCAGGGCAGGACTTCGTTGCTAGTGCACAAAAAATCGTGCAGCAGGTCGATCATTTACAGCAGCATTTTACGACAACAGAAACCGAGCAACATTATTTTTCAGTTGCGGGACAACACTATGATTTTATCGCGCTGGCGGTGTGTCAAGTGTTGAAGCAGTACAATGATTATCGCTATATTCGTATTTTTGAAAGTACGGCCTTGGAAGTGATCAAGGATGTGGAACGGTATCACAGTGAATTAGGCATCATTTTCTTAAGTGACTACAACCAATCTAGTTTGCTGCGTTTATTTAAGCAGGATGAATTGGTGTACGAAGAATTAGGTATTTTTCAGACGCATATTTTTATGCGCACCGCCCATCCGTTAGCCAAAAAAGCAACGATCAGTTTGGCTGATTTAGTGCCGTACCCGCAAGTGCGCTTTACGCAAGAAGCCTCTTACCCTGATTTGGCCGAGGACCCGCTGGAAGCGCCGACGACTGGGGCAGTGATCGCAACAAGTGATCGGGCCACCATGAGCCGCATCGTCGCCCGCACCGATGCCTACGGTTCTGGTTCCGGTATTTTGGAAGCACCAGAGGCACAAGGCTTGATCATGCGGCCGTTGCAGCATTCGCCGAAAAATAGAATGATCATTTTGCGCCGAAAAGGCCACGAACTATCGGAGATCGGCCAATATTTTGTGACTGCGCTGCGGGCTTACTTTGCCAGTCAGCATGGCAGTCTATTTAAATAGTGTGATAGAAAATAACTATCCAGCGCTAAAGCCACTGGCTACAGCGGTTCAGCAGCGACTTTGATCAAATTTTAACGAGCCTGTACCAATGCTAAATAAAAATTAACTATTGGGCAGGCTTTGACACTACCAGAAAAAATGACTAGCATAACGGGTAATCAAACACCCGTACGATCGCAAGATGAGTACAGCTAAGTCTATCGCAAAGCGAGTTCCGCTCAGTGTAAGGGAATCGATAGTTAGTTGGAAGATGGTCTTGACGCGGATTTACTTGTGAGCCTTTTGGTAAACAAGTAACGGCACCAACCGTTAAATTGGGATGCACGCAAAGCGTGCAGCATAAGGTTTTAACTGTAAAGTTAGAATAAATTAAGGTGGTACCACGCGTTGGCGTCCTTTCCGAATATTTCAGGAGGGGCGCTTTTTTTAGTTCAACTGAAGGGGATGAGCGGAATAAGTGGGAATAATGTTCAGGACTAATATATACGATTTTGACTTTTATCTAAAAAAGAAATCTAAATTCAGCACTGTGAAGAGTCAGTGATAATACAGATTATATTACATGAAAGAGTTGATGAATATGGACAAAACCAAACGATTAGAATTCTATGGCGGCCCGATCGTCGGGTTGCTGCCGATCGCTATTTTCATTGTTGCCATCGGCTACATTACTTTAGGCCTGAAATTTTATTCAGTAAGTTCCTTTGCGATCCCCACGCTTGCCGGTTTGATGGTGACCTACTTTCTAGCCAAAAATCGGCAACAGTATTGGCAAACTGCGATCAATGGTCTAGCCAATAAAGGGATCGCCAAGCTGATTTTTGTTTTCCTGATCATCGGGATCTTTACTCGCCTGTTGGTGGTCGGTAAAACCGGCCAAGGCTTTGTCTGGCTGGGCACGACTTTAGGACTACATGGTGCCAGTTTTGCCATTTTAGCTTTTCTGGGCACCGCGATCTTTTCCCTAGGTTCCGGCGTGCCCTTTGCCGCCTTGTTCGCCGCCACCACGGTTTTCTACGTTCCTGGCGTCATGCTGGGCGTCAATCCGGCGATCATGGCTGGTACGATCGTCGGCGGTGTTTTCTTCGGCGATGGCATTTCGCCTAATTCCCAGTTGACCACCGCAGTTTTACAAATGGAAACTGATTCTAAAACTGGCAAAAGCGCTGACCTGGTTAAAATGCTACGCCAACAGGTCGGCTGGGTTTGCAGCGTAGCGGCCGTGACGATCGTTTTCCTGATTTTGTTTGCCGGTAAAGGCGGCACGACTCAATCAGCGGCGGCGTTAAGTAAATTTGCTGATCCGGCGGGCCTATGGATGTTGATCCCCGTTTTAGTCGTTGCGATCATGTGTATCAAAACCCGTGATGTGCTGGCCTCATTGACAACTGGTATTATCATCGGCCTGATCATCGGTTTAGCCACTGGCCTGTTCGGCTTGCAGGACATCATCAGTTTGAACGTTAAAACGGCCACCATCACCGGCATTTTCGAAGACGGCATCAATAGCATGTTACCGATCTCGCTCTCCACGATCTTTCTCAGCGGCTCGATCGCGGTGATGCAACAAAGCGGCATCATCATGATCTTATGTGATCGGCTGACCAAGCATAAATTTGTGCAGACCCCCTTAGGCGCCGAACTCGTCACCGCACTCGGCATGGGGCTAGTCAATATCGTACAATGTGGCGCTTTATTGCCGGGCATTTTGCTTTATGGTGACTTTGCCGATCGAATCGGTCACGTGGCTAAGATCTCACCCGAACGGCGCGCCTATATGTTAGTGGCGATCTCGATGTCACTTACCGGCATTCTGCCGATCAACAGTATTTTCATCATGGGTATTCTCGGACAAATTCGTAGCTTACACACCGCTTTTCCGTCGGTGGCCGTACCCAGCGCCAACGCGATTTTTAGCGGTACCTTCTATTGTTGGATCATCACGGCGCTGTGGTTATGCTGGGTCCTGCTTGGTTGGGGCCGCAGCTTCGAAGCGAGTGCCAAACCCAACCGTAAGCTTACCGCGACACGCAAAAAAATCACCGTCCTGGAAAGCAACGACTAAAACGTATTTTTAAATCAAGTTAACGTAAAATCTAAGCGACTTTAAGCATAAGAAATGGAGTGTTGACCTATGGGCGAACCCTTAGTATTTCCAACTGGAACAGTGCGCTACGATCCAACTAAAGCTTGGAACGGCTACACCTTAGTTCCAACGATCAATGACGGTATTTTATTATTCGATATGAACGGCAATGAAGTGCGCCGATGGAATTTTCAAGGTTTCCCTCCTAAAATGCTCCCCGGCGGCCACATCATCGGTAACTCCGGCATGCGCTACCCTGAAAACGGCATGCAAGATGGCGTCAACTTAGCCCAAATCGATTACGACGGCCAGCTGGAATGGGAATTCGATCATTTTGAAAAAATTGACGATCCCGGCCATGATCATCGGTGGATGGCGCGCCAACATCATGATTTTCAACGGGAAGGCCAAAGCGTTTATTATTCACCTGACGAACGACCTAAGATCAATTCCGGTAAGACCTTGATCCTCGGTCACCGCACCATCCATAACCCGTTGATCTCTGATAAAAAGTTATTGGACGATGTAGTCTATGAGGTTGATTGGGCCGGTAAGGTGCTTTGGCAATGGAGTATTGCCGACCATTTTAGCGAGTTTGGCTTTGATGAAGCCGCTAAAAACGTTTTGGCACGTAATCCCAATATGCGTGCGCCTGATGGTGGGGTTGGTGATTTTATGCACACCAATTGTGTCAGTTATTTAGGCCCTAATCATTGGTATGACGCTGGTGACCAACGGTTTAAACCGACTAATTTGATTCTAGATAGTCGCGAGGCCAATGTGCTTTTCATTGTCGATCATGATAGTGGCCATATCGTTTGGCAATTAGGCCCTGATTACGTGCACGATGCCCAGGCCGCGGCCATCGGCCAGATCATCGGTCAGCACAGTCTGCACATGATCCCGCAAGGCTTGCCTGGCGCCGGTAACTTATTAGTTTTCGATAACGGCGGCTGGGCAGGCTACGGCACGCCTAATCCCGGTAGTCTCGATGGCGCCAAAAATGCCTTACGTGATTATAGTCGTATTCTAGAGCTCAACCCAGTCACTATGAAAGTCGTGTGGTCAGTCACGCCGCAGGACCTCGGCTTCAATATGCCGGTTGATAGCAGTAAATTTTACAGCCCGTACGTTTCTAATGTGCAACGCCTGCCCAACGGCAATACCTTGATCGACGAAGGTTCCGACGGCCACGTTTTTGAGCTCACCCCCGATTATGAAGTGGTGTGGGAATGGATCTCGCCTTATTTCACCCATAATGAAACTGGCCCTAAAGGCAACATGATCTACCGTGCCTTCCGCTATCCCTATAGTTACGTGCCGCAAGAACCAACGCCCACCGAAGTGCCGATTGCCCCGGTAGACAATACCACCTTCCGGCTCCCTGGCGCTGGTCAAAAAGGCGCTAAAAAAGTGGTCAGTGTGGCTGGCACCTTGCCCTACTACCCAGATGTTGCCCTATGTGTGGCTACACTCGATGAGACCAACGAAGTGCAAGCGCTAAAAAAGCAACGCCATTTATTTACTCTGGACCGCAAAACTTTTAGTGAACTTGATCAAACTAGTTTTGCCCAACAGATCCAAGCCGCTACCACTGACCAACTACAGATCGTCATGTTTGGCGCTGAACGCTGCGCCCACTGTAAAGTTGTCCATCCGCTACTAAAGCGTGCACTGACCACTGAATTCGCCGCTGACTTTACATCCTATTACGTCGATGTCGACGCAAACCCTGAGTTAGTCGTCACCTTGGGTATTCTCGGCACTCCCGTAGTGATCGTCTTTAGCGCCGGCAGTGAGCTGACCCGTTTCCGGGGTGAATTAGATTACGCTGGGATCCGCGCTTTTTTAAGTGATACCTTGGTTAAAGCAGAATAGAGAAGACCGTGAAAATAATTCTACGGTCGCTGAATGATCTTATTTTTAGAATACAGTAAGGAGGACTTTTACTTATGAGTTATCAAGTGACATGGGCGGACGCTAAACTCAATAAAAATGAGCAAAGTAAATTAAACGAAGACGGCTTAGATATTTTTCGAGACTTACCTGAATTGGTCAAGCACCCCTTCGCCGCGATCGATAAAAGCTATTATATGTACTTTAAATTTGCTGGGTTGACGGTACAAAAGCCGCAGGAACAGGGCAACTTCATGATGCGGGTGAAAATTCCTGGCGGCATCATTAATGTTAAACAAGCGCGACATTTGGCGGCGATCGCGGCTGAGTATGGTCATGATCAACTAGATTTGACCACGCGGCAAGCGGTGCAGTATCACTGGATCCCCTTTGCCAAGTTACCAGAAGTCTTTGCCGGTATCAACGCAGTCGGTTTGACTACCCAAGGTGCCGAAGGTGATATTACCCGTAACGTGATCGATAATCCATTATCAGGAATTGATCCGGATGAATTATTCGATACGCGGCCAACCGTTCGCCGCGTCCACCGACTATTCCAAGGAAACCGCGACTACTCTAACCTACCGCGTAAATTTAAAATCTCGATCAATAGCAATATCTATAACGCCGGCAACGCGGAGATCAACGATTTGGCTTTCGTACCAGCAACCAAAAAAATCAACGGCCGCACGGTTAAAGGCTTTAATGTTAAAGTCGGCGGTGGCCTAGGAATGCGTCCTTACTTAGGCCTTGGTCTGGATATTTTTGTCACGCGTTCGCAAGTGGCGGCAGTAGCCGAAGCGGCGGTGCAACTTTACCGTGACAACGGCTACCGGCGCAGTCGCTCCAAAGCACGGTTGAAGTTTTTGATCCAAGATTGGGGCGTTGCCGAGTTCGAAACTAAGCTACGTGAAAAAGTGCCTGATTTAGCCACTGCTGGCGATAGTGCAGTAGTCGGTTGGTCCAATGGCACTGCCTTAGGGATTCATGAACAACGCCAAGCAGGTTACTATTATGTGGGCGTCAGTATTCCTGCCGGTCGGTTACAAACCGCTGATTTTAGCGCCTTTGTCGATCTGGCGGAAAAATATGGCCGGGACGAGATTCGCTTTGATCATGGTCAAAACTTGTTGATCCCTTATATTGCAGCTGCCGATCTGCCAGCAGTTAAGGCGGCACCAATTTTCAAAAAGTTTTCTTACCAGCCCCATAGTTTGGTTGATTTTGGGACAACTTGTACCGGTGCTGAATATTGTAATCTGGCTTACACCCACACTAAGGAGATTTTCGCGCCGCTGTTGAAACGATTAGATGCACAGTTTAGCTTTGAGCAGCCGGTACATATCACCTTAACGGGTTGCGGTAATGGCTGCGCGCACCGTAGTGTTGCCGATATTGGTATTGAAGGCCTGACTGCTAAAACAAAAGACGGTCAACGAGCAGAAGCCTTTAAAATTGCGGTTGGCGGTAGTTTGTTAGCCGGCGGCCATTTCAATGAAGTTTTGAAAGGTAAACTATTTACCGACCAACTTTATGGTGCCTTGGCCGCATTGTTGGCTGATTATCAAACACAGCAATTGGCTGCTGAAACTTACTATGCCTATTTTCAACGCTTAGGCATTGCGCATTTCCAAGCTATTTTGGATCAATATTTGGCTCAAGCGGCTTAAGCATTGCCATGTTTCAACTTAGCGCCTTTTGCTTTAGTTGAATGGACACCGTCCGAAACCTTAAAATTTATTAGCGTCCTTGGCTAATAAATCACCTTAATTGTGAAGTAGGAGCGATTTGCATATGAAAATTAAAATAATATACACCAGTTTAACCGGTAACACACAGGAAACGGTTGAAGTTTTAAGTGATGCTTTAACCGCACAGGATATTGATGTAGCAGTTTTTGATAGCGAGGATGGGGTTGAGGTGGAAGATTTTTTCACGGCGGCCGATGCCTATGTTTTGGCAACCTTTACTGATGGCGATGGTGAGGTGCCCGATAGTATTTTAGACTTTTATGATGATATTGCTGAGTTTGACCTAACTGATATACCAGTCGCTGTGTTGGGTACTGGTGACACCAGCTATGACGACTTCTGTCAGGCCGTCGATTTATTAGCTGGGCAATGTACGACTAGCGGGGCACATTTAGCCGTACCTACATTAAAAATTGAGCTGGCACCTGATGATGAGGCGGTTGCAGCGATTGAACAGTTTGCCCAACAATTGACACAGCAGGTCGCAGCAGAATAGGAACTGATCGTGCTAAATTAGCATGATCGCAGGGGGGCAACATTATGGCGCAAGGTATTTTATATGTGTTACATGGTCGGCGTAACAAAATTCCGCAAGTAAATTTACGTTTATTACAGGAACTGATGCACGAGTTGTCACAACCGCAAGTGATCAGTTTTTTAGAAGGTGATCAGCAAACTTTGGCGGCTGGTTTGGTACAGTTGCAACAACAAGTCGAAGATGTGATCGTTGTGCCAGTCCTATTATTCGCGGCGACACATGTGCGCCAAGATATACCACAGCGGCTAAAAGCGCACCAAAGGCTAGGTGTGACGATCACGGTGCTAGAACCTTTGGCCACCACCACGGCGGTTTTTAACTTTTTGCAACAACAATTGACTCGGGCTTGTCAGGCTTTGCCACAGCGGCCGATATTATTGATTGCACACGGGACACCACATTTTGTGGAGCCTTACCAGCAATTGCAAAATTTAGCTGCACAGTTGCAACAACAATTACCAGTACCGGTGATCGCGGCTAATTATATTGGTGCGCATCGATTTACTGAATTATTAGTTGATCAAACTGAGCCGGTGATCGTACAACGGCTCTTTTTAACCGATGGTCGTATTGCGGGTAAAATCAAGCGTGCAGTACAGCAACAGGTACCGACCGCGTTATTTTTACCGACATTGGAAAATCAAATCACGGTCAAGCAAGCAATTTTGGAGCGGCTGACTACAGTAATGGCGCCAATACAAGTTTAATGGCAAATAAAAACGACCCGCGGGCCGTTTTTTTAGTCTAAGTCGTGTTTGGAAAATATTGCTAAGCTGGTTTTTAACACTAATTTAGCTTAAACGTGGCCAAAAAAGCATTGGCACTGAAAACACGACTTAGCAAGTATCTGATTTAATGCCCATTTATTTAAGTAGAACTTGTTTCTAACGAGTCACAGACTACGTTGGGCGCTTTTAAACACACGTTAATCAGCTGCTTTAGCGCCAAAGCGGCTTTTTAGCACACCGATGATCGCTGGAATCAAGGAAACTACGATAATACCGAGAATGATCGCAGAAAAATGGGCCTTGACTACTGGGATATTGCCGAAGAAATAACCCGCGCCGCAGCATAATGCGACCCACGCGACACAGGCGATCAGATTATAGCGAATGAATTGGCGGTAGGAAAAACCTGAGCCGGCCGCAACAAACGGGACGAAAGTTCGAATGATCGGCATGAAACGCGCTAAGATGATCGACATCGCACCGTGTTTGTCGAAGAAGGTTTGTCCCTTGGCTAAGCTTTCTTCATTGATAAAACGACGGAACCAGCGATAACGCGATAAAATTCGTTCAGCATTGTGGCCGATCCAGAAATTACTGGAGTCACCACCGATACAAGCAACCAAAAAGACCGCAACGAAAAACCAAATATTAAGATGATACTCAGGGTTAGCCGCCAAAGCACTAGCCGCAAAAAGCAATGAATCGCCAGGTAGAAATGGTAAGATCACCGCACCCGTTTCAATAAAAATGATCGCGAATAAAATAAAATAGGTTGAGTTGCCAAAAGTATTAACGATCGTTACCAAATGACTATCGATATGCAAAATAAAATCGATCAGTATACTCATAACTTAGTTTTCCTCCAATTTTCAGGTCAAATCTGTTATGAGTGTAGCAGAAAAAGGCTTAGCTGTCTGTAGTTTTTAAATCATTTAAGTTTTTCGCAAAAAAGCTTGCATAAATATTTTTTAGGTAAGATAATTAAAAATGAGCTAAGCGTGTTAATTCAAAACTAATTCTGGATGACACGTTGCACTTGGACAGAAAAATATAGAAGGTGAGCCCGTGAATTATGTAGTTGTGGCGTTATTTGCGTTTTTAGGTGGCGGCTGTCGTTATTTATTAAGTAGTTGGTCAACAACGTTTCCTTGGGGAACGCTGGTCGTTAATTTAATTGGTTGTTTCGTATTAGTTTGGTTAACACAATATTTAGCGTATATTTTACCATTATCAGAACGCTTTGTTCTCGGTGCGGGGACAGGTTTCGTTGGTGCATTCACGACTTTTTCGACCTTCAGTTTAGAAACGATCAATTTTGTGCAAACGCAACAATACTGGTCGGCCTTATTGTATGTCACGCTTAGCGTATTTGGTGGCTTAGCTTGTGCCAGTGCAGGATTATTAGTTGGTCAATTGGCACGTGGAAAGGCAGGCGTACGACCATGATCAATTTCGTTTTGGTTGGTAGCGGCGCTGCTTTAGGCGCCTGCGCACGCTATCATTTAGGTGAATTAGGCAAACGGTATTTAAAAATCGATTTTCCGGCAGTGACTTTATTTTTAAATCTCACCGGCAGTTTTATCTTGGCTTACCTTTTTGGTCATCATTTAGCAACCCCATTATACTTATTCCTTGGTACGGGGATTTTAGGTGGTTATACGACCTTTTCGACGTTTAATTCTGAGTTGGTCTTATTATGGCAACGCCAGCGCTATCAAGCCATGTTGTGGTACGGTGCTAGCAGCTATGTTTGTGGCTTATTGGCGGCAGTTGCTGGTATCTGGTTAGCCACGATTAAATGAGTAAGCTCTCATTATTTTTTTGCTAGAATATTAGGTTAAATTGTTATGATAACCCTTACAAATGGTTGTTAGGGGGAGAGCAACAATGCTAAATCGACATAATGTTCTATTTATTTACTTAGTTTTTCTCGGTTTACAATTCGTGGCGATCGATTCATTTTGTCCAAATACACCAGTCGGCGACAGCTCTATCGCAATTGTGGGGGAAAGCGATGATGGTGAAGCGGGCAGTGCCGGTAATAAAGGAAAGGCCGGATTTGTTGGACGGCAAGGTAAATCTGGCCATTCTACAGCGGTGGTTCAAGCAGCAAAGAAAAGAACGAGTGAGTTCAAGCAGCAGGTAGCGTCGTTGGAAAAAAAGGAGCTATCGGTCAAAGGCCTAGCGATGATGATTTTCGGCTTGGAGGCGATCATGACATTACCGCTTGTTGTGTTTGGCGTGATGAGTCTTAATCTGGAGGCCAAGCAGGCGCGGCAGCGTACGCAAAACAAGAGCAAACGTACCGCTGTGGTGCGGGCGTATACCTAAACTATATAGGAACAGAAGTGGCAGTTCATCATTAATTTTGATGAGCTGCTTTTTATATTACCAAAATAGCGAACGTACGTTTTTATTTTGGCGCGAGTGTGTTATTATTTGTGAGAATAATAGTTCAACAAAGTAGTTCAAGTCATACACTAATTTGGCGTATCGCGTCTTAACAGGATAAAGGAGGCTGAATGTTGACTGAAGCAGAAATCTTAGCGCTATCTTTGGCGGCAGGTCAGCCGCAAACCTTTAAATTGACCCAGACGTTTTGGCGCCATCGCTATCAGGTCGATCCGCAAAGTTGGCTGGTGAATTTTGAACGTGCAGGTCTATTACGACTAACTGTGTCGTCTGAACTTAGTTTGCAGCAAAAAACGGTCGCAGAACTAAAAAGGTTGTTGCAGGCGCATGATTTAAAAGTAAGTGGTCGTAAAGCAGTATTGATCGCGCGTTTACAAACGGCGCTAACAGCAGCAGAATTGACAGCGTATTTTCCGCAGACCTTCTATCAGTTAACACCAACCGGCGCCGAACTAGTCGCGCAAAATCATTATGTGCGCTGGATCCATGATCATTATGTGGCCGGGATCGTTGATTTTGCTGCCGCTAAACGGGCGAATTTACCGAAAAATTTAGATTTGGTGGCAACTTTAACTTGGTTATTGGATGCTGCGCAGGTACAGGCCGATTCGGATTGGCCACAATATTATTATATTGAACATTTACGGTTTCAGTTTGCTTGGCAAAATCAGCTGGTCGGCACGGCGTTAAACGCAGTACTAGACTGTATCCGCTTGAAGCTAGCTGGTTTATCGCAGGCCGAAGAAAAGACAGTGGCGTCACTGGATCTAGCGACAACGGCCTATAAGGTAGAGCCGTTTTATACTTATATATTACAGCGGATCATGCAGGACTATTCACTTGAAGTGACGGACATTATGGCAGCCTTTGCCCAGCGTTGCCAGTTACTTCAGGTGCCACGCCAATTATTCAGCGATCACGAAATGCAACAACTTTTGCACTGGACTTTAACTGATCAAAGGCAACTGATCCAGCAATGCTATCGGCAGAAACAAAAACAATTGCGCGAAGCGTCGGCGTAACTGTTAGTTAAGGGCTGAACATGATACAATGTAAGTGTTAAACCGGTCGGTTGAATTTGGTCAATCATGATATAGAAGCCATGTTTCTTGCGGTGACTGTCGCTCGTTTCAGGCAACGTTGTTTGGCAAGTATAGGATATTGAACTTATTTGCTAAACAAAACGTGCTTGCCGATGTCGATTGGACTAAACCGAAAAACGGTAAGTCCAAGTCGCACCGAAACGGGTTGAGTTGCGGAAACGCAGTTGCGGACTGTGCAACTACGCTCCTTAAAATTGCCACAAGAATGGCCACTATCGCTCGTTTTTAACAACACTTTCAGCAAGTATCGGACATTGAGCTAATTTGCTAAGTAGGACGTGCTTCACGATGTTGATTGGACTAGTGCCGAAGTGCGGCAAGTCCAAGTCGCATCGGCCGAAACATCAAAAATTTTTGGTACAAAAATTATCCACTATATGTGGAGTAGAGGAGCGAGTCATATGTTTAAAGAAAAGTCAGCAAAGTCACAGCACCCAGCTTGTCATGCGATGCATGGTCATCATTATTTAATGGATCATCCGCAGTTATTGTTGCCACTGGCGGTTATTCATGTGATCCCGTTAGCGTTATTTATTCATGGAGCGTTTAAATATGCGAATTTACATGAAAAACGTAAACTTGAACAAGAACGAACTAAGCAGATCAAGTATCGTGCGCTGCCTAGTCGGCAAAAGTGAGGCTGAAGTGAGTGAAGACTAAAGCTAATAAGTTTGTTGTCTATTTTTTTATGTATTTATTACCATTAGCATTGTTAGATTTCTTTTGGATCGTAATGCTACAAAAAGCGGTGCGGCTGGGTTACCGAAATAATTTATTACAGATTCGAATGAACAGCTTTGAAATGTTACTGACAGCTTTGATCGTAGCGGTGGTGTTCAATTATCTTTGGCAATACTTAGTCAAAAGTGTGACCAAAAGTTTGCACGATCAAACACCTGATCATTTTGGCGGATTGCTTAAGGGGTTTTTAGGGATACCTGGTTGGCTTAACTTAGTGGTTGCAGTTGTTATTGCCTTTGTTTTGACGATCATCGTGCCGCGGCATCTACTCATCATTGAAATTCGTAGTTGGCTAGTATTGCTCTGTGCTTACGGGGCAATCGGCTCGTTTTATAATGGTCAGGATGATTTGATCCACATCGTTAACGGAGTCGATCGCTGGGCCGGTGACAATCATAATGTTTAATAGCTTAATATTGGGACAAAAATTAACCACTATTGTGGAGTAGAGCCATGTTTCTTGCGGCACGAATTTTGCCACAAGAATGGCCATCGTCCGTAGCATCAGAAATTTTTGGGACAAAAATCGACCACTATTGTGGAGTAGAGCCATGTTTCTTGCGGTATGATTTTTGCCACAAGAATGGTCATCGTCCGCAGCATCAGAAATTTTTGGGGACAAAAATTAACCACTATTGTGGAGTAGAGCCATGTTTCTTGCGGCACGATTTTTGCCACAAGAATGGTCATCGTCCGCAGCATCAGAAATTTTTGGGGACAAAAATTAACCACTATTGTGGAGTAGAGCCATGTTTCTTGCGGCACGATTTTTGCCACAAGAATGGTCATCGTCCGTAGCATTAGAAATTTTTGGGACAAAAATTAACCACTATTGTGGAGTAGAGGGGAAATATTGTGAACAAATACTATCAGATCAGCTTTTATTTTAATGGCGGTGTGCGGGCCAGTTATCATCAACAATACGATTCAGTAGAATTGGCACAACAAGCAATCAATGCAGCATTTACCAAAAAAGAATTATTGCAGATCGACGGCAGCGTAATCAATACCGGTAAAGCACTCGGTTATGCGGTTACACCTGCTAATACCGTAACACCGGATCAAACGGTTATCTGGGATATGCTTTAAACCGAAAGCTCAGGTAAAACTGGGCTTTTTTATTTGGAGTTAGAAGTTTAGTAAACGCTTTACAGGTGATTAATTAAGTGTTACAGTCATACTGTAAAATTATTAATTACAATATAAAAGTGCTTTGAAAAGAGGCTACGATTTTGGCGAATTATCAGTTTTTACAGCCCTATACTTTTCGTTCAGGAGTAACATTAAAAAATCGTATTGTGATTCCACCAATGACGGAAACGATGAGCTTTCATGACGGTAATGTTACCAGTGATGAATTAAATTATTTTAGCATCCATACCGGTGGTGCCGGAATGTTTGTAACACCAGTGGCAAATGTAAATGCGCTCGGCAAAGGTTTTGAAGGGCAGCTTAGTGTGGCTGCTGATGAGTTTATTCCCAGTTTGAGCCGGGTCGCACACACGATACAGCAAAACGGAACCAAAGCAATTTTGCAGATTTTTTCGGCTGGACGGATGAGTAATAGTCGTATTCTACGGGGGGAACAGCCAGTGAGTGCGAGTGAGATTCCTGCACCGCGGCCACATTCAGAAACGCCCCATGCATTGACCGAGACGGAAATCGAGCAAACAATCAGTGATTTTGGTAACGCTGTTCGTCGGGCAATCATTGCCGGGTTTGATGGCGTTGAATTACATGGTGCGAATACTTATTTGTTACAACAGTTTTTCTCACCGCACTCTAACCAACGGACTGATCGTTGGGGTGGTAGTTTAGCAAAGCGGATGCTCTTTCCGCTCGCAGTTATCCAATGTTCACAACAAGTGATTGCGAAATATGCAACTAAACCATTTTTGTTAGGTTATCGCATTTCGCCAGAAGAAGTTGAGCAGCCAGGCATCCGTATTGCTGATACACTTGCCTTTATTCGGGTTTTACGTGAACAAAAATTGGACTACTTACATGTTTCAATGGGGGACGCGTGGCGAACGTCATTAAATGATAAAAATGATCCGCAGCCATTGATCGAAAAAATTAAGGCTGCTGCTGGAACCAATTTACCATTGATCTCAGTCGGTAATTTGCGGACGCCAGCTGAAGTTGAAAAGGTTATGGCCGCTGGAATTCCATTGGCGGCTTTAGGTCGTGAAAGTTTAGCTGAGCCGCATTGGGTACAGAAGGTACAAGCGGGTGAAGCGGCACAATTACGTTATCAAATCAGTGCGGCAGATTGCGCTGAGTTGGGAATTCAACCCCCATTTTGGGCATTTTTATCTAAATTAATGGGTCATCACGGCAATCCAGATAATCAACGGCAACGTGATGCACAGCATTTAGATAAATTGTTTAGTTGATGATTTCACTGGCTTTTACCGTAGCTTTCTTGTATGATAATACACATAAGGTGGCGATGAAATGCTTAGAAAAACAAAGAATTTTCTTAAAGCAAATGGGTTCCATTATAAGAAAAAATATCTTTCACCCTTAGTCGCGCCGGAAAACTATTACGTTTTGAAGTTCGGTAAGAATCATTTGAATAATCGTTATATCGTTCAATATAGCTATACTTGGACCGGACGAATGAAAGTAACTCAGATCGATTTGCGATTACACGGGCAAAAAAGACCAAGAGTTTTCGCAAATGAGGCGCAGCTATTAAGTTATCTAAAAAAGCATTTGAAATGACGACTGAGGGCAACCTAAACTTTAGAAAAAGTCAGCGTTAAAATAGTCGCTGACTTTTTTGTTATTTTTGGATGAAATTTGGCTTTTTTTGAAAGTAGGTCGCTGGATTTAAAACAAAAGAGTTTATTTGATTATAGCAGCTATTAATGCCTGTGTTATAAGGAATTTTATTAGTTTGTGCAGATTGTAATAAAGTTGTCATACGCGAGTAATTGCGCTGTAATTTCAATGTTCTATGATAGAGACTGGTGAAAGTGATAAAAAACTATTGAGGGGTTACACATATGACAACAATCAGTAAACGGAATTTAGTTAAGGGTGTCACTGCAGGGGTCATCGGTATCGCTGGTGCGACTCTCCTTAGCGTTGCAACAACTTCAGATGTTCAAGCCGCTACTACGGGAACAGTTACATATGAACCTGGCGCAACGACTGTTTGGAATAATTCAGATACACCATCACCAATTCGTTATCTAGTTAAAGATCAAACAGTTAATATTGAAGGTCAGAAACAACATGCTGGCGAAACTTGGTACAATATCGGCAATGACGAATGGGTACCAGGCAAGTACTTAAATGTCACTGAAGATGGCAATACAGCCCAAGCACAAGCTTCACAGGCACAAGCACAACAAGCTGCTGCACAGACACAAACAGCGGCAACAACCACCGCTACTGCCGCAGCAACAACTGCAACAACGTCTAGCACAGGTGCAGTACAAACTGCAATCAATGCGGCTAAGTCACAAATTGGCGTGCCGTATGTTTGGGGTGGCGCCACTCCAGGTGTTGGGTTAGATTGTTCTGGCTTGACGCAATATGCCTTAGCACAAGCTGGTGTTCAAGTAGGCCATAATACAGTTGCACAAGAAAGTGCTGGCCAAAAAGTAGCTGTTAGTCAGTTACAAGCTGGCGACCTTGTATTCTGGGGTAGTGCTGGTGCAACTTATCATGTTGCGCTATACATTGGTAACAACCAATATATTGCAGCACCACAACCAGGTCAAAGTGTTGAAGTTGAAAGTATCAGTAGCTACTTCATGCCATCATTCGGTGTGCGTGCACTCTAAGCTATTAGTTAAGAGCCTAAGTTTCGACTTAGGCTTTTTTTGTTGCGCTTATATTTCAAAGTCACCGTTATTTTGTTATTTTTGTAATATTTTTGTAACGTAAACGTCATTTTTGTGGCATAATAGAGCTGAGCCAAGTTAAGCAGCTATTTTTTATCTATCGTTAGACTCTTTGTATTTTATTTTTAATGGTGGATGATAGGCTACCAGAATAGCCTGATTAATGAGTTTGTTCCGAGCGTCGTTTGGTAATTTAGGGCGTATTGGTAAGAAAAATTAATTGGTGACTATATTAATGGCGTATACCAATCATGAAGTAAAGCGGGGGAATTTTAATGCAGGCGCAACGGCGTGAATTAAAAAATAAACAACATAAATTATTGGTTTATCTAGCAGATCTTTATACACAACACCGAAATAGTGGTGCTGATAAAATGCATCAAGCGGGGACTACAGCAGCAACCTGCCAGATCTGTCATGAAATAAAAGTGATCCACGAAATTATTGACGAAATTAGTGCAGAGTTAAAAAAGACTGCGGCGCCGGCACCACGACGTAGACGGCGACGTAAAGCAAGCGTGACGAATGAACAGCTTTCGGTTTTTTGTCTGTCAGCGCAAAATGGTGCGAATTATTTTATTCGGGCTGCTAATTTGACTGCTGCAATTGACTTATTAGGACAGCAAAACAAAAATGTGGTTGCTTATACAACTGTTGCACCAAGTCTTTATGCGGCGATTCCATTGACTGATCATGCCGCAATAAAAAATATTGCTCAATTATTAGGAGCAGAGCCCGATTTCACAGGTATTATCACAGTTCGATCATTACGTGAAACCCCGGCAATGTCTTATTGAAACTTGACAAGTTAAAAATTATAAGTAAACTTAAGCTAATATTCCAAAAGATATGAGAAGATGAGTAATCCGTTAACCAATCTTTTTTAGCGAGTCTCAGATAGTGTAAGGAGATAGATTTGGCCGGGTGAAGATGGTCTTTTTAAGTAAGCATTATCGAGTGGTTACACAAGGTAGTGATGGGAGCGCCCATTATAGCGCTAAGGTATTGAGTGAATTCTGTACCTGATGAGGCTACTATTGTGAAGTAGTAGCAAAAATAGGTGGTAACACGAATGCAATAGCGTCCGTCCTAGAACTGAAAATAGTTCGGGATGGGCGTTTTTTTATTGGCCAATTTTTATAATGAACTAATGATTAGTGGAATATGAAGGAGTGGTGAAATGTTGAAGAAGAAATACATAGTTGGTTTACTTTGCCTAGCTTGGGTGACAGCTATATTATTACCAGCGCCAGTCGAAGCAGCCAGTTCAATCACGGTTGGTTCCTTAACTTCAGATGCGGTGATTTGGCGGCACATTGCTAAATCACCGCAAGCTAAAAAAGCCGGCTTGAAAATCAAAGTTCGTGAAGTGAGTGATCCAGTTGGTTTAAATACGGCGACGGCTCGTGGTGAGATCGATGTTAATGCTTTTCAATCAGTTAGTTATTTGAAAGCCTATAATCATGAGAATAAAGGTAAAGCACAACTGGCAATGCTGGGGACAACTTATTTGGAACCGATGGGCATCTATTCGAAGAAATTAAAAAGTTTAAAACAGTTAAAAGATGGTGCTACGGTGGCATTGGCTAATAACCCAGCCAATACATCACGTGGATTGGCACTATTACAAACGGCGGGCTTGATCAAATTAAAGGCTAACTTCAATGCTAACAGCAATGAAACGGCGATCAGCCAAAACCCGCATCATTTGAAGTTTAAAGAGATCGATGATAATACTGGGCCACGTGTTTTAGGCGATGTTGATATTGCTTTAATCTCTAATTCAGTAGCTTTGGCCGGACATTTGAATGTTTTAAAAGATTCACTTTTCCATGAAAAAGTGAATCAGTCAACTAAACAAGACATTAATGTAATTGCGACGAGCACCAAGAATAAGCACCAAGCTGAATATAAAAAATTAGTCAAACTTTATCACGATCCAACGATTCAAAAATGGATCGATCATAAATTTGCTGGCACCAAAGTTGAAGTTCAAAAACCACTAAGTTACTTAACTAAATGATTTTTGAGTGAGTCAAGGTGAGCCGTGCTTTTGCGGTAAACTTGGCCACAAGAATGGCCAGCGCCATGAACAGCATAAGCTGCTGCTAAGTAACATCCTATTTGAGTGAGATGATAGAGGAGGAAATTTTATGAGTGCAGTGATCAAATTAGAACATATTGATGTCACTTTTAAAAGTAAAGCACGGACGGTACAGGCAGTTCACGATGTATCGCTAGAAGTTGAAAAAGGGGAAATCTACGGTATTGTTGGTTATTCCGGTGCTGGTAAAAGTACCCTAGTTCGGGTGATCAATTTATTACAGCGACCAACTAAGGGTCAGGTTGAAGTTAATCAACAAGATCTGCTGTCCTTAAAAGCCAAACCATTGCGGCAAGCGCGTAAAAAGATTGGGATGATCTTTCAGCATTTCAATCTGATGAATGCACGGACAATCGCTGATAATGTTGATTATCCTTTAAAAAGCTCTAACTTAACAAAAGCGCAACGCCGAGCTAAGGTGGCTGATCTATTAGACCTAGTTGGTTTAGCGGATAAGAAGAATGCTTATCCAGCTCAACTTTCTGGTGGGCAAAAGCAGCGGGTTGCCATTGCCCGAGCACTAGCTAATGACCCAGAAATTTTAATTTCTGATGAAGCAACCAGTGCGCTTGATCCTAAAACGACGCTTTCCATTCTAGAATTATTACGCAGTCTGAATCAGCGACTAGGTCTGACAATCGTATTGATCACCCATGAAATGCAAGCAGTCAAAGAAATCTGTCAAAAAGTTGCGGTAATGGAAAATGGTCAAATCATTGAACGCGGTGATTTGTTACAAGTTTTCAGTCAACCACAAAAACAATTGACCAAAGATTTTATTAATACGGCTACACAAGTCGAACAAGCGTTAGCTAAAGTGTTACAACAACCGGCTATTCAGCATTTACGGGCCAATGAACGTTTAGTTGAATTATCTTATATTGGCGATAGCACTGATCAACCGTTGATCACTGAATTATACAAACGTTATTTGGTAACGGCCAATATTCTATTTGGTAACGTGGAGATTTTGCAGGGAACGCCAGTGGGAAATTTGATTGTGACCCTAAGCGGTGCTGAAAAGAATCTTAACGCAGCTACTGAGTATTTGCGTCAGGCGCAAGTAAACATTCGGGAGATCAAGGTAGGTCGCGATGTGATTCCTCTGGTTAAACAGGAACATGCCTAAAAAATTATAGTATAAAAATTAACCATTATTGTTGAGAAGCAGGTTTCAACTGGGCAGTTTTTGCCTTGATTGAATAGATATTGCCACAACTATTAGAAGCTTATTGGTAGTTTGGGCTAATAAATTAACCTATTTTAGTGAGAAAAAGGAGTGCTAAGTATGGCAACTATTTTTGCGCATTATTTTCCTAATGTTGTAGGTATCAGTGATCAATTTATACAGAGTACATGGGAAACCATTTATATGGTAGTAGCAACAGCTATCATTGCGGGTATTCTCGGTTTGGTTTTGGGGGTAGCGTTAACGGTGACTGAGCCAGGTCATATTTTAGCGCAACGGACCGTTTATAGTGTTTTGGATAAACTAGTTAATTTATTTCGTTCAATTCCGTTCATTATTTTGTTAGCAGTTATCGTTCCTTTCACCCGTCTATTAGTAGGGACTTCAATTGGGACAACAGCAGCAATTGTGCCCTTAGTATTAGGTTCAGCACCATTTTATGCACGGCAAATTCAGAACGCACTGGTGGAAGTTGACCCTGGCATCATTGAGGCCGCCGAGTCAGTTGGTTCCAGCCCACTAGAAATCATTTTCCGGGTCTACTTAAAAGAGGGCTTATCAGAAATCATTCGAGTATCTGTGGTTACTTTGATCAGTGTGATCGGTTTAACTGCGATGGCTGGCGCTGTTGGTGGTGGCGGTTTAGGTAACTTGGCGATCAGTGTCGGTTACAATCGTTTCCAAAATGACGTTACCTTCGTTGCGATGATTATTATTTTATTAATGGTTTTCTTCGTTCAGATCATTGGCGATTTCTTTGCGCGTAAAACGGCGCATTAAAAGAAGTGACTCTTGCTAACATTGAGCACTTAATAAGTATATTTCAAAATGAACTAAGAAGCGTTACCGCTTCTTTTTATTTTGCTAATTTCAAGCGAACGTACGTTCAAATGTGCTGATGTGTGGTAAAATATAATTACTAATTAGCGATGGGAGCGTTTCTTTTGAGCCTAAAATTTATTTTTGGACCTGCAAGCACCGAGCGCCGTGGTGCTTTAGTTGATCAATTAGCACAACAAATGCAAGCTGATCCTAATGGGCAGTTCTTTTATATTGTGCCCAATCACATTAAATTCAGTTCTGAAGTTGATATATTGACGGCTTTAAAGCAGCGCCGCCACAGTAAAGACAAGGTCTTTGCGGCTAGCCGAATTCAAGTTTTTTCGTTTTCACGTTTGGCTTGGTATTTTATGAAAAATACACCTTATTACCAGATTCCACGGATTGGGACTGCTGGATTAAATATGGTCGTTTATCAAATCATGGCTGATTTAGCTGATCAGCTAACGATTTATCGTGGTGAATTAACGCAACCTGGTTTTGTTGCGCAATTGGTCAAACAATTGCTAGCTTTAAAGGTGGGCTGCGTCACGGCGGCTGATCTACAACAGATCGCTGATGAATTGGATTCTGATACCGATTTGGCCGCTAAAACACATGATTTGGCGTTGATCTATACTGCCTTTGAGCAGACAATGCAAGGACGTTATATTGAAAATACCGATCTACTAAATGCGTTAAGTGATTATTTATTACAGCAGGATCTAAGTCATACTTATTTTTATATTGATGGTTTCTCCCAATTATCAGCTCAAGAAAATCGTTTGCTGTTGACTTTGATTCAAAAAGCAACGCAGGTGACACTGGGGTTGATGTTGGATCGACCTTATCGACAACAACTGCCGGAAAAACAGGCGCTATTCTTTCATCCGGGCCAGTTGTATCATCAACTTTATCAAACAGCCCGTAGCTTACATGTGCCGATTTTAGCTGATTTACAGGTGACCGAACAACGGGTGACACCTGATTTACAACGATTAGAGGCTTATTGGCAACATTCGACTAGTGGTAGTCGTCAATTACGGCCAGAAGCTTTGCAAAATGCAAAAAGTATCCAAATTGTTCAAGCGGATACCCGCCAAACTGAAATTCGGCAGGTAGCGACCAAAATTCGGCAGATGGTTGCGCTACAGGGCTATCGTTATCAGGATTTTTTAGTGTTGACCCGCCATCTGGATGCGTACGAAACTATTTTGGAACCAACATTTCGTGAGTTTGGTATCCCAGCATTTGATGATCTACAACATCACATGACGGATCATCCGCTGGTTGAGTTGATCAATGCGTTGTTTGCCGTCAAACAACATTATTATCGCTATCAGGACATGATGCGTTTATTGAAAACTGAATTGCTGTTGCCACAGGTCAATGGCCAGCCGATGGCTAATCAAGCGTATCGCCAGGCAGTTGATTTAACCGAAAATATGGTACTAAAATATGGGTTTAGCGGCAAACAATGGCTGCGTAAAGATGATTGGCAATTTTATCGTTTTGATGATCAGGACTTTGGTACGCAGTCAACCAAGGATGATGATAGTTCAGCGCAAGTGAATTTGATTCGGCACTTTGTTCGCGATACCTTGCCACCATTTTTTAAAAAACTGGATCAGGCCAAAAATGGACAAGCCGCCGCGCAAGTGCTTTATAACTTTTTAGTTGAGCATGGTGTGGTGACACAATTACAGGCCTGGCGGGATCAAGCACTAGACCAAGGTAATTTGGCTCAAGCTGCAGAACCGGAGCAAACTTGGCAAATCTTTTGCACCATGTTGGATGAATATGTAACGATTTTAGGTTCAGTCTCATTTCAAGCAACGGACCTACTCGCTTTATTTCAGGTTGGGTTTGAAGGTGCCAGCTACTCACAAATTCCCTCGACGTTAGATCAAGTTTTGATTTCAGAAACGGGGATGGTACAAACCGCGATGCGTAAAGTGGTGTTTATGATCGGTAGTACTGACCAGGTCATGCCCGACCGTATTGTCAATAATCAGTTGTTATCGGATGTTGATCAAGAACAATTGACCCCGCATTTGGCGGAGGGCGCTTATTTGATGGATGATGCGCTGACGCAGATGGCTAGTGAACCTTTTTTGAATTACACTGCTTTTTTAACTGCGCGTGAACAGTTGATTTTTACGTATCCGTTGGCTGATGATGGGAGTTCCTTGAAGTTATCACCTTATGTTGAAAGAATCATGAATCATTTCCAACTGGTGCCACAAGTTGCGCAAACTAGGCCGGATATTACGGCTAATAAAATTGCGCCGTTTGTTGGTTCAAAGCGCAGTACTTTATCACATTTGATTCAAGTTAGCCGTGACGCAATGGCCCAGAAAACACAGTTACCACCGATCTGGTTGTACGTCTATCGTTTGTTGCGGCAAGATGGTGGCTACAGTGCGCTAACTGAGCGTTTATTGGCAAGTTTGAACTACCGCAATGTACCCCAAAAATTGCGACCGGAGATTGTTGAAGCCTTGTACGGTAAAACAATCAATACTTCAATTTCAAAATTAGAAGAATTTTATCAAAATCAGTATGCGTATTTCTTGAAATATGGCTTGAAATTACGCGAGCGTGATATTTTTGAACTATCACCAGCTAGTGCCGGTGAATTTTATCATATGGCTTTAGATCAGTTATTTAAGCGAGTGCAGGCTGAAGGACAACAATTGGCTGAATTATCTACCACCGATGTTGATCGCTTGATCGATAGTATCCTGCTGAAAATGTCGACGTTACCGCAATTTCAGATTTTGGCCAGTTCTAATCGGATGGCTTATTTAGCTCGCCAATTGACCGCGACGATCAAGCAAGTTGCCCATGCATTGCAGCATCAAGGTCAACAGACTAAAATGACGCCTTTGCGCACCGAAGTTTTATTCGGGCACGTCGGTAGTACAGACGGTTTAGCGCCGTTGCAATTTAAGTTGCCTCACGGTCGCCAAGTTAAAGTCCGTGGTAAAATCGATCGGATCGATCAAATGGTACTCGGTAATACACGCTATTTAGGAATTGTTGACTATAAATCTGGTGTCCGTGATTTTGATTTTCGGGATGCCTATTATGGCTTATCCTTGCAGATGTTAACCTATCTAGATGCGATGATGCGCAATGCAACTGATTTAACAGCGGACACACAACTACAAACCAAGCCGGCTGGTGCTTTATACCTGCATTTACAAAATCCTAAGCTTAAGTTAACGGAAGTTTTGACCAAAGGATTCGATGACGCTTTGTTGACCAAAAATAAATATCAAGGTTTCTTATTAAATGACGAACCACTGCTAGAGAATTTAGATCACGAATTGGCCGAACGAACTGGCAGTTCTAAGGTTTATCCGTTGACTAAAACTAATTCTGGCTACTCCCTTAAACAGAGTCGATTGGTGACCGAATCAGAGTTAGCGTTACTGTTAACCCATGATGAGGAGTTGATCCAGGCAGCAGCTTTAGCGATTTTTGCTGGTGAACTTAAACTAAACCCAGTTAAATGGCCAAATAATCAAACGGCATTGCAATATTCACCGTTTAAGTCAATCATGCAGTTTGATGCGATGTTGCCGGAAAATAACTATCGACAATTGACTGCATTAGATCGTGCGACCGTGTTAGCCATGCTAAAAGCAGAGCAACAGCAGAAGGAGGATAAATAGTGAGCGCAAAAACAAACTTTACTGCAAGTCAGCAACACGCAGTTACAGATGCTGGACGTAATATCCTAGTTTCTGCTTCAGCCGGTTCGGGGAAGACAACTGTGCTGGTTGAACGCGTGATTCAAAAAATTTTACATGGCACCAATGTTGATGAGCTTTTAGTCGTGACTTTTACTGAAGCGGCCGCCAGTGAAATGCGAGACCGCATCCAAACGGCTTTGCAAAAGGCATTAGCTGCTAGTGAAGAGCCTAAGCAACGGCAGCATTTAAGTCAGCAGCTTAGTCGGTTAGCGGTGGCACACATCAGTACATTGCACGCTTTTTGTTTGCAATTGATCGAACGTTACTATTATGTGATTGATCTAGACCCGGTTTTTCGTTTATTGACTGATGACACGGAAGTCATTTTATTGCGGGAAGATGTCTGGTCAGATCTGCGGGAGACTTTGTATGGTGATAGCCCGGCTTTTGCGCAATTGACCGCTAATTTTTCCAACGATCGTAGCGATGATGGGCTGACTGATTTAGTGATGCGATTATATGATTTTGCTAACGCCAATCCGGAGCCGACAAAGTGGTTGGCGCAACTGGCTGCCGCTTATCACATTACGGTAGCGGAGCCAACGGCTAGTACGTTTTATCAGCAACAGTTGTTACCGCTGTTGCAGGAAGAATTGACGCAGGCGAGTCAAGATCTTAGTAGTGCGCAAGCAATTGCAGCAGAGCAACAATTGGATAAGTTGGTTGCCTGTTTAATAGCGGATCAGCAACAAGTAACCGCTTTGCAAGCACAATTGACTAGCGCAACCTGGGATGAATTGCGGCAGCAGTTTTTGACTTTTAAACTAAAACGAGCGCCCTCACTGCGTAATTTGGACGATGAGGCTAAAGTAGCTAAAACGACGGCAACAGATTTTCGGAAACAAGCAAAGCAACGCGTGAGTGCTATTGGTGATGCTTACTTTGGCTTATCGGCTGATCGATTGATCGAGGTGATGGGGCAAACAGAACAATTAGTGACTCAGTTGGTGGCCGTAGTGGAACAATTTGGTCAAGCCTTTCGTGCCGAAAAACAGCGGCGGCATTTATTGGACTTTAGTGATTTAGAACATTTTACCTTGGCAATCTTAACTGCAGATAACGCCAGTGGGGTGCAAACCCGAACTGCGTTGCAGCGACAATTTAGCGAAGTCTTAGTCGATGAGTATCAAGATACTAATCGCTTGCAGGAGACGATCTTGACCACCGTGGCGCAATCTGATCCTGGCAATATGTTTATGGTCGGGGATGTTAAACAGTCGATCTATGCCTTTCGCTTGGCCGATCCTAGTTTGTTCTTGGATAAATACCATCAGTTTGCCCAAGCTGATAGTGCCGATCAACGGATCATTTTGGCGGAAAATTTCCGCTCGGTGGCGAACATTGATGATTTTACCAACTTAATTTTCAGTCAGTTAATGGATCAAACTGTGGGTGAAATGGCCTATGATGACAGTGCCAAGTTAGTGGCCGGTGCTAAATATCCGGCTGACTTGCCGGCGACAACTGAATTATTGGTGTATGAGGCCGATACCGATACCGCTACCGCAGAGGATGGTATCCCAGAGCAATTTGCATTGGATGATAAGGCTCAGGGACAGGTAGCACTGGTGGCGCAACGAATCAAGCAGTTGGTGGATCACGGTCAAGTTTATGACCGTAAAAATGAGCAACTGCGACCAATTCGGTATCAAGATATTGTTTTACTAACACCAACGCGCAAGAATAATTTGATCATTGTTGATTGGTTTAAGCGGTTAGGTATTCCAGTTGTCGTTAATGGGGCACAAAGTTATTTTCAGACCACTGAAATTCAAATTATGATGGCGTTATTAAGTGTCATTGATAATCCTTATCAAGATATTCCTTTGGTTAGTGTGTTACGCTCACCAATCGTTGGGCTTAACGAAAACGAATTAGCATTCTTACGAATTAATCGCCGCACTGGTGACTATTATCAAGCGGTACTTGATTTTCAACAAAATTTTGTGCCAATGGGTGCGCCAGAATTCCAACAGCAATTGTATGCTAAAATCGACCGTTTTCTAGGCCAGCTTGACCAATTCCGGGAATTAGCACGGCAGAATCAATTGGTTACTTTGATTTGGACGATTTATAATGAAACTGGCTTTCTAGACTATGTAGGTGGGATGCCAGCCGGTGCGCAACGGCAGGCTAATTTACATGCGCTGTACGAACGTGCACATGCGTATGAAGCCAGCAGTTTCAAAGGCTTGTTTCAATTTGTGCGGTTTATCAAGCAAATGCAGGAAAAAGATAAAGATCTAGGTGAAGCACCAGCACAAACAGTTGAAGATGCCGTTTCCGTTATGACAATCCATGGTAGTAAAGGGCTGGAATTTCCAGTGGTCTTTTTGATGGATGCTACGCACCAGTTCAACCAAGATAATTTACGTGGTCAGTATATCTTGGATGATCGTTTTGGAATTGGCGTTACTTATTTAGATCCAGATAAACGGATCGAGATCAATTTACCGCAAAAACAGATTGCTTATACGCTAGCACGGCGACGGCAAGCGGCTGAAGAAATGCGTTTATTATATGTTGCTTTGACTCGAGCAGAGCAGCAATTATTTATCGTCGGTAGTTATCCGAATCGAGAAAAGGCATTGGCCAATTGGCAGAAAGCTTTTCAGAGTCAGCATTTAGTGCTAAATGCTGGGCTACGCAGCGGTATCAACAATTTTATGGATTGGTTGGGTATGTGTCTAGTTCGCCATCCACAATTTGATCAAAGCTTATTAACTCAAGTAAATTCATTTAGCGGTTTAGCACAGGACCAAACTCAATTTAAAGTTCATTTCTATACAGCTAATGACGTTTTACCAGCAGAAATGACTACTGAAATTGATCAAACTAATTGGCCGGATAAATTTGCGGCAGCAGCGCGTACGACTGATTTTACCAGTTTAAATGTTGATCAGTTAGATCAAGTATTGAATCTGCGTTACCCATTTCAAGCGGCGACGCAAACAACGGCTTATCAGGCAGTTTCAGAAGTGAAACGTTTATTTGATGATCCAACGAATAGTGAAATGAATCCCTTGCTTGTTGATACTGGTGAAAAAGCACCGGGCGTTCATCGCTATGTAGCCCAGGACTTTGCAGTACCACAATTTATGCAGACGACCACACAGGTACCGCCGACTGCAGTCGGGACGGCGACGCATCTTGTTTTACAAGAAGTTGATTTGCATACAGCACCAACTGCGGCTAGCATTGCTCAGTTGATCAAGGAGCTTGTGGCTCAAAATATTATTGCGGCACCAGTGGCCAAGCAAATTAAACCAGCTCATATTCTGCGTTTCTTTGCCAGTGATCTGGGACAGCAGTTGTTGGCACAGCCGGATAATGTGGTTCGCGAAGCACCATTTTCGTTGTTATTACCGGCGACTCAATTGTTTACTGATTTTGCTCCCGACGATCCCGCACAGATTCTGATTCATGGGATCATGGACGGTTATTTAGTGACCTCTGATCAGGTGATCTTATTTGATTACAAAACGGATTATGTCCCACAAACCAACGCTGCACCTAAAATTAATCAGTTGAAGCAGCGTTATGCAGGGCAATTGAACCTATATGCGGCAGCATTGGCCCGTATTCTACAACGTCCGGTAACGCACAAATACCTTTATCTACTGGCTAGTGGCGATTCATTGGCCGTTTGATTAAAAAGCTATCTTATGGAACATGCTTTGACTATCTTGTTCGGAAGTACAAAGAAAGAGTTGCGGTATAAATGATTTATGCCGCAACTCTTTTTAGGTTCTATTTATTTTGTTGTAGTTGAATACTGATTGTTCCAATCGACTCTTTGTTGGTGGGATTGCTGGCAACATATTCAACAGTACTTGTATCATTCTGTAACGCTAAACCGACAACAGCGGTGACGGTCTGGCCAGCAGCTACGGCTGTTTTAGCTTGATTGCTATTTGTGGCGTAGCTGGTCTCACTTTGCTGATAGCTAGTAGCGGGAATACCTTCATTTAATTTGGTGCCATCTTGCTGGAATTCACCATATTGTTGTAATATCGTTGCTGGCGTTAAGTCAGCGTTGCTTTTATTTTTAAAGGTATAAGTAAAGAGGATCACTTTACCGTTATTATCGTCGCTGACTATCTGAATCTTACTGAATTCGAGCTGAAAATTTTTAGTGTTAAGTGTGTTACCAGAAGCGTAGGTATTATTTTCAGCTTGATAGCTTAAAACGTTTTTCAATGAGTCCGGTTGCTCGCCATTAAAATATTTTTTTGCGATTTGCTGTGCTTCCGTGTTTAGAGCAATAAAATTACGGGAGTAGGCGCTATTATTGGCGTTTTTAAGCGTTGTTAGTAAACTGCTAAAGGTTGAAAGTTAATATTCCCAATTGAGTCCCAATCTGTTGGGGCTTTTTTGTTATAAAAATAGACACGAAACACTCCGTATCTGTATAATTGAGTCGTCTAAAAAACAAACATACAGAGGAGTTTTCGTGCCATGTCTACTATACAACATTCTACCCCTAATATTCACCTAGCAATGCAACATTTTTCTAAATTGGTCCAGTTACCTGACGTTTTACGTCGCGCTAATATCCATAAAACTCGTGGTATTCAGGTGCCAGTCCTGTTTGAATGGCTGATCACCACTATTTTTACGCGCTATTCCATCTTTCGTGCCGAATCTGATCCACATTTTACTAAGAAAACCGCCCGCAACTGTCTCAATAATCGCCATACAAATTGGCAACGTCTAGTTATTTTACTCGCAGTGCGGCTAATTCAATATGTTAAACACTTTACGGATACCCGCCGTGCACAAGCGCTCATCCTAGATGATTCCTTATTCAAGCGTGAGTTCTCGCGTAAAACTGAGTTATTAGCTCGGGTTTTTGATCATAATCACCAGCGCTATTATCATGGCTTTCGTACGTTAACTTTAGGTTGGAGTGATGGGAATACTTTCTTGCCCGTTGATTTTGCGCTGATGTCATCTGGCAAAGCCAAAAATCAATTAGGTCCGATCAACCAATTTGATCCGCGTACATTAGCCGCACAGCGACGAGCACAAGCCAAACGAAAAATGAATGAGGTTGCCTTAGAGCTAGTTGATTCGGCTTTAAGTGCTGGCATTAAAACTAAATACGTTCTGTTTGATAGCTGGTTTGCTTCACCAAGACTATTTTTTGAGTTACTGCAACGCGGTCAGTTTGGTGTAGGTATGCTCAAACGCAGTGAGAAAGTTTATTTTCGTTATCGTGGTCGCCAAATGGATGTTAAATCGTTGTACGAGCGCCTTCGGCGGAGTAAATGGCCTCAGCATCAGAATTATCATTATAGTCCCATTGTCACTTTCGAAGTTGGAGGTCAGCCCATGAAAGTTAAATTAGTTTTCGTTCCTAACCGAACAGATCACAGTCAGTATCTGGTTTTAGGTACAACAAAAACGACCCTAGAACCTGACCAAATCATTCAACTTTATGGTCGTCGCTGGCAGATCGAGGGCTACTTCAAAGTAGCCAAACAATACCTGCGTTTTGATCAAACCCAAGTCCAAAGTTACGATGGACTGTGCGGCCATATGGCCATGGTCATGATGAGTTACGATATTTTAGCGCTGCATCAACGCGAACAAGTTGATGAACGAACGCTTGGCGATTTATTTTATAATTTTGGCCGCCCGTTGCCGGATATTGAGATCGCAGTCGCTTTAGCTTGGTTGATGTGCCAATTAACTGGTCTAGGTGAAAAGTTAGGGCTCACAACAACCATCATTGATGAACTCTTCGATCAATTTATCCGAACACTGCCCAATAATCTGGCCCAATTATTGGGCAATGGCGTGTAATAACTGAATTAACTAATTTTTAGTCTTCAAACTCAGGACTAGCAGGAGTTTGAAGTTATTTGGGTACTTTCAACCTTTAGTAAACTGGTAATTGTTTGGCTGTAGTGTAGTAATGCCTTGGTCAACTTAACGTGGGTCCGATTGTGTTTTAATTCAGTGTTTAACTGATCAATACTTTGCGTTGCCGTATTTAGCGAATCGCTTAATTGATTGTTGGCACTTTTTGACTGTTGATTGACCAGTGTAACGGGCTTCATGGCGGCATCAGTTAATGCAACGTATTTTTGCTGTAATTCATAGGTTGACTGGTTATGATCGACACTAGATGATCGTGCAGCACTGTCACTAGCTGAACTCTGTGAATGGCAAGCCGTTAATAACATTGTAGCGCTTAGTAAAGCGATGATTGAAATAATTAATTTACGCATGAAAAAATTCCTCCAACAAGCATCTTTAGTCCTATTTTAGCATCAATTGGTCAGCAAGTAGGGTAAATTTTTGCCTTTCACCTGCTAAGCAGGTATTCTGAAATAAAGAAGATCTAGGTGAGGTGATCAAATGCAAGCTAAGCAAAAATTTACGTTGCTGACATTAGCGACAGGTATTTTATTAGCAGCACCGGTAGTGACCTATCCGCAAGCTGCGCGGCAAAAGCGTAAGCGTGCCGATGTGATCATTATTCCGGGACATCCAGCAACTGCTACTGGAAAAGAAACACCGTTATTAAAAGCCGTCCTGGATCAGGCAGTTAAGTTATACCGTCGTGGTTTGGCATCATATATTTTAGTTTCTGGTGGTGCGATCCATACACCTGCGGTCGAGGCTGACGTAATGGCACAGGGTTTGATCAAACGCGGAATCCCACGAGCGGCAATTATTCGTGAGCGGCGAGCCCGGCATACTGGTGAAAATTTTGCCTTGGCGCAACCGTTGTTAGCTAATTTGCAATTAACGCGTGCAATTGTGGTCACCAGTGCGTGGCATATGCGCAAGGCGAGTTTTTATGCGCGCAAATACGGTATTCGCCACACGACTAGTGTCGCACCAACACCACAGCAAATCACTGAGTGGCAAGTAGTCAAAAACTTTACGTTGACCTATAGTAAAATGCTTTGTCAACTACCCTTAGCTTATCAGCGTGTACAAAAATAGACCGCGAGCAGCAGTAGTTCGCGGTCTTGCGGTATTATTCTTAGAATTGTAAGGTTAAGTGTTGGCGGCCCTTAGCAGTTAATTCACCATTTTTGATCAAGCCAAGGTTTTGTGCGCTGCGGTGAAGGCAAGCGCGGAAAGAATTGTGCTTGAGGATGATAGGATTGAAGGTACGGTCTTGAATTGCTTGCAAGTGTTTTTGTAAGTCAGTTTTTTGCATTTTACCAACGCTTCCTTTCTTTTAATTCTATGAATAATTGTGTGGTTAACAATACGCCACAAATAAAAATATAATTTGTGGTTAGTGTTAGTATAGCGAGCAGAAAGCGTAACCGTCAAATAATACGCTAGGGGGCTGGATGTGTCATTGCTGCTGGTTTAACCCATTGATCAAATTCAGTTGCGGTGACTGCACCAGAGGCCAAGGCTGCTTCACGTAAAGTCGTACCTTGCTTTTGCGCGCTTTGTGCGATCTGTGCACTTTTTTCATAACCAATGTGTGGTGTCAGTGCAGTAACTAACATCAAGGAATTCTCAACTAATGCCTGCATTCGTGGTGCGTTAACTTGCAAGCCCTTGACCAACTTTTCGGTCAATGAATGGATACTTGAAGTTAATAACTCAGTTGATTCTAGAAAAGTGGCAATAATGATCGGTTTATAGACGTTCATTTCAAAGTTGCCTTGACTAGCGGCAAAATTCAAAGTGGTGTCATTACCCATAATACGCGCAACAACCATTGTCAGTGCTTCGACTTGTGTTGGATTGACCTTGCCGGGCATGATTGATGAACCTGGTTCGTTAGCCGGGATGATCAATTCGCCATAGCCAGCACGCGGGCCACTCGCTAAGAAGCGAATGTCATTACCAATTTTCAAAAGATCACTGGCTAATGTACGTAAACAGCCATGGATCATATTGAGGCCGCTGTGATTAGCTAAGCCTTGGAATTTATTAGGCGCGACAATGAATGGAATCTGGTAGGTTGCGGCTAAGTCAGCAACAATTTTTTGATCAAAGTTAGCCGGTGTGTTCAAGCCGGTGCCAACAGCAGTTCCACCTAAAGGTAATTCTAATAATGTGGCCATATTTTGTTTGAGATATTGTTGATCGTGTTCCAAAGCGCTGATCCAGCCGCTGATTTCCTGACCAACAGTTAGGGGCGTTGCGTCTTGTAAATGCGTACGGCCGATTTTAACGATCGTTGCGAACTCGGTTTGTTTTTGCTGAAATGCAGTGATCAGTTGAGTCAATACTGGCAATAGGTCCACACAGGCTTGATAAGCGGCGATCATCATTGCCGCTGGAAAAGTATCATTTGAACTTTGCGCATGATTAACATCATCATTCGGCGATAATGGTAAATCAGGGGCAATTTGTGCCGCATAATGAACGATAACTTCGTTAACATTCATATTCGTTTGGGTGCCACTACCAGTTTGATAGACAACCAGTGGAAAGTCTTTACGGTGATCCTGTTTTAATAATTGATCAACCGTTTCTTCGATCAAAGTTGCTTTAGCAGGATCGATTTCACTCAAGGAAGAATTGACTTTTGCAGCTGCTTTTTTGATTTGTAATAGCGCTTTGATCACTGGATAGGGCATGGGACCACCGGTTTGAAAATTTTGCCGGCTGCGTTCCGTTTGGGCACCCCATAGTACGCTTTGTGGAACTTTTACGGATCCCAAGGAATCATGTTCAAGACGAAAGTCACTCATTTTTTACCTCCATTTATTCGTAATAAATCTATCATGGCTGCTTTAATCGCTGGCGTCAAGCGCTAGTCGTTTAATTCGCGGGAAAACCCTGCTATTATTTTGTCTGCAAAATCGCTAAAATTAAGATGAATCCATTCAAGTGAGGAATTTGCTAATGTATGACGACTTAAAACAAAAGATTATTGCCGCTAGCGCGGACTTAGGCATTGATAAAATTGGTTTCACTACAGCAGCGCCATTTGCAGAAATGGCGGCCAGTTTGAAGGCACAAAAAGCAGCAGGGCACACCAGCGGTTTTGAACATCAAGTTTTGGCGGAACGCTTGTATCCGGAGCAGATTTTTGAGCAACCACAATCAATTATTGCAATTGCCTTAGCCTATCCGAGTAAGATGCGCCAAAAAGCGCCACGTGATCGCCAGCAGCGACGTGGTAGTTTTGCGCGTGCTTCTTGGGGTGAAGATTATCATTTTATTTTACGCGATAAAATGCAGCAATTGGTTGAATTTATTGAGGCCAATGCTGCGGCGGAAGTACGCTTCAAACCGATGGTCGATACTGGCGAGTTAAGTGATGTTGCAGTCGCACAGCGGGCAGGTTTAGGTTTTATTGGTCGCAACGGCTTATTGATCACTGAAGAGTTTGGTTCATTTGTTTACATTGGTGAAATTATTACGAATATTCCATTTACGCCTGATCCGCCGGTAGAAAATCAGTGTGGCACTTGTACTCGTTGTATTGATTATTGTCCACCTAGCGCCTTAATGGGTGACGGTCGTTTGAACGCCCAGCGCTGCTTGTCCTATCAAACACAAACCAAGGGGATGATGGCCGCAGAATTTCGACCACAAATTCGTAGTGTGATCTATGGTTGTGATATTTGCCAGTTAGTTTGTCCGTTTAATCGGGGCAAGGACTTTCATCGCCATTCACGGATGGAGCCAGAAGTGGAGGAAGTAACTCCTGTATTGCAGTCAATGCTGACAATTTCGAATAAAGAATTCAAACAACGCTTTGGCCGTCTGGCAGGTTCTTGGCGCGGGAAAAAGCCGTTACAGCGTAATGCGATTATTGCTTTGGCCAACGTTAAGGACCGTAGTGCGGTACCTTTATTACTGGAAGTGATCGATAATGATCCGCGACCTGTTATTCGAGCAACCGCGATTTGGGCAGTCGCCGAGTTGGCGCAACATAATGAAGCGGAATTATTAGAATTCCTTCAAAATCAGCAAGTTTCGGAAAACGAAACTGAAGTGCAAGCGGCAATTACTGCGGCTACCGCTAAGTTAAAAAGTCAACAGGACTAAATAGTACTAAATTTAGTCAAGAAAGCATATTCTGAGTTTGATAGAATAATAGTTGGAAGCGGAAACACTTTAATGACTTTAGCTACCTTAAAAGAAGTGGCGTAGAGGAGGGCAGATTGTGACTAATAATGATCGTTATGCTTTTGCACAGATATCTACTGACCAAGTCGTCAATGATCAGTTAGCACAATTGCTCGAACAAGCGTTACATCAGCAGGCGCCTGCCGCGACTTTACAACGATTACCGTATTTAGATGATGATTATTTAACTGCGATCATGGCATTTTATCAGCAAAAAGTTCAAACGATGACGGTCACTGGACCATTGGAAATGCCGGTTACGGCACGTTATGGCGTTTTAGCTGCTGGTAAAATTGTGGTCATTGATATTCGCAGTTTGCTAGGGCCCCAATTGATTCCAGAAATTGCCCGCAGTCCGCTGACGGCTACTAGTTTTGGTCTAGGCGAATTGATGCGCAAAACGCGGACGACCCAAACCACTGATTTTATTTTTATTAATTTAGTTAATATCACCAATGATTTAGGTGTAGGGGCGTTAGAGGCCTTAGGTGCTAAGTTTACGGATAGCGCCGGCCAGCAAATTCATGGTGGTGGTAAATTAGGGCGTTTGCAGCAGGTTGATGTTACTGCATTGGCGACGTGGCAATCCTTACATTATCATTTTTATACCAATAAGCAGGTACGGGGCCCATTATTAGGTGCTGATGGTGTGACTTACCGGAATATTGGTCTGACCGGTGCTAGTCCAGAAATTGCTAAGGTCTTAGAAACGCAATTACAAAAATTTAGTGCTCAAGTAGTTGCAGTCAACTTTACTGACTGTCGGGCTGATGCTAAGGCCGAATTAGCAACTGGCCTAGGTTATTGTTTCCAAACCTTTTTTGGCCAGGTCACGGTAACGGATATGGCAACGGCTTTTGTTAAGGATACAGAAATGTCTGCGTTAGTGCAGCAGACGCCTTATTATTTTGTGGCCGCACATAGTTTGAGTTATCGGACACTTTTGGCGCAATACAACAAGCGCGTGATCGTTTTAGCTGATACAATTAAGGTCGAACCCACGGATAATGAAGTTGTGTTGTTTGATTATCCTAATGATATGAGTGACGCTGATCAATTGGCGCGTTTCACAATGACGCTTAATAATGCGTTACGTTTGATTTATTTCCGCCAAGTTTAAGGACTGATTGCAAGTGTCCGTAACAGCAAAAAATAATTATATTATGAAGTAGAGAGGTGTCGTTGATGGTAGTAAATGGATCAACTAAAAAACCTGAGCGCATGATTCAAGAATATGTTCCGGGTAAGCAAGTTACTTTAGCGCATATTATTGCGAGTCCGGATGAAGATATTTATACGAAATTAGGCTTAGATGATGACCATAATGCATTGGGGATATTAACGATCACCCCTAGTGAAGCGTCGATCATTGCCAGTGATATTGCGACTAAAGCGGGTAATGTTAAGCTTGGTTTCATTGATCGGTTTAGTGGCTCAGTTGTGATCTGCGGCGACGTTTCTGATGTGGAGTCAGCGCTGAACCAAGTAATCACCAAGTTACAAACGATCCTCGATTTCTCTGTACCGGTGATTACCCGAACCTAAGTTTGACGAGTAAGTAGCCACTTTAATTAAATAATGACCATTCAAGTGATCCAAAGGAAACTAGTGTAAATCTAGTGCTGTACCCGCAACTGTGAGATGGACAATGCATATAACCACGTTAGTTTGGAAGGATATGCGGCGATTGAGATCAAGTCAGGATATTTTGGTGAATGGTATACAGGCTTTTTCGGGAGTAGAGAAGCGCGGTGCTTTATTTAGCTAACAAAAAAAGGCGCAGCGGGAAAAGCCGTTGCGTCTTTTTAGCGTCTAATTTGGGAAAGCATTGAGAGGTTGCGGTTCGGCCTGAACCTGGTTGAAAAAGGGTGGTCCATTGTCGACTAGCTGTGCCATAACCTGAGTGCCTTTTCAATACATGCTAGTGGGTCTGGATTTGCTTACGGTATTGGCTAGGTGACGCGCCAACCGATTTTTTGAACGTTTTACTGAAGTAGCTGGTCTGCGAAAAGCCTAAACTGTGGGCAATACTGTCAACTGACCAAGTTGAATCTTGTAGCAGGATCTTAGCCCGTTCGATTTTTTTATTGTTAACGTAGTCGACAAAGTTGATCTGCATTTCCTTCTTAAACAGCTTACTTAAGTAGTAGCTAGATAAAAAGACATGTTCGGCGACTTCATCGAGACTGATCACTTCGTTCAAATGTTTATTGATGTAATCCAATGCTTTTTTGATCTCAGGCTTTTGCGGCTGGACGGGATGGTGCGGTTTCGTGATCGAAAAATTGATTTTAGCGGCCTGTTGTTGGTTATCTGCCGGATCTGGGCCCATTTTAGCTTTGATCTGTGCAGGTACTGGTCCCGGTGCATCGACATCAAAGGTACCATTAACAATATTAGATAGGTAATTATTGATGATGATCTTCAATAATTCGGCCCCAGATTTGATTTTACTCGGTTTAACTGTTGGTAAATTTGCGTAGGCCTCGCTGAGGATCGGATCTTTATGCCAATCGGTTTTTTCATTTAAAATAGGTTCAAATTCAGCGTCATCTGAGACCTTGGCTTGACCGCAAAGAATATAGCCGACTACTTGTTCACCTAACTTGATTGGATAGGAAAAATCGATCAACCCGGCATGACAGATATATGGCTGCGATTGTTTTGCTTGAACGGCGCGGCGGCCACCAAACATATCACAGTTTTGACAGAGCTGGCGCGTTTTCTCATTATTACGCATTAACTGACAAAAGGGAGTAAAGCCATAGCCGTAAGTTAGTTCGTCCCCGCGGGTATCAACTAGAATAGTGGGTAAGCCTGTTGCCTCAGCAAATTCACGTAGAATTTTATCGAGAACTTTCTGATTGTTACCAAAGTAATTTTCCGGAACAAGCATCTAATTACCTCCATGGTATTTGTAAAATTTAGATTTACAATTAACAAGAATTCATAAATATACTTTTCAGTATAAGCGGAAATTTAAAGTTAGTAAACCCTACTTGCAAGCGCTTAGCCAAAATGTAAGCATTTTTTTGTGGTGCAAGATATTGTCATTTTAACGTTAGTAATTTTTGGACAACTATCAGAATTCGGCAAGAATGTCGCATTCTTTTTTTTTATACTGGAGTTTGTAAACAGTTACATAATCCAATTTGAGGAGGAATCATTATGCAACAAGAAGCTTTAGGTTTGATCGAAACACGTGGCTTAGTCGCATCAATTGAAGCGGCTGATGCAATGGTCAAGGCGGCCAATGTCGAATTGACTGGCCAAGAAAAGATTGGGCAAGGACTCATTACGGTTATGGTCCGTGGTGACGTTGGTGCCGTAAAGGCTGCCGTTGATGCCGGTGTTGCTGCCGCAGAAAACGTTGGCGAAGTTGTTTCTAATTATGTCATTCCACGTCCACACACAGATGTTGAAAAGATCTTACCAACACCAGGTGCAGTTGGTGATGGCGATGTCAACGTTGAAAACGATTAGTGAGCTATTATGAAAGATGAATCGGAAATTATTGACCGCGTGATGGCGCGAATCTTGGCTAACAAGCCAACCGCTGAAGCGGAAAGTGAGGTCAACAGTTTGGCAACAGAAGGTAAGGCACTAACTGAGTTTGTTGGTACTGCACCGATCGGCGATACGATCGGTTTGGTGATTGCAAATGTTGATGCTGATCTAGCTGCAAAAATGGGCTTAGATCAAAAGTATCGTTCAATTGGCGTTGTTTCTGCGCGGACCGGTGCTAGTCCCCAAGTGATGGCAGTTGATGAAGCTGTTAAGGCAACGAACACGGAAGTTGTTTCCGTGGAAATGCCACGTGATACGAAGACAGGTGCTGGTCATGGTTCCTTGATCACGATCGGCGGCGAAGACGTCTCGGATGTACGGCGGGCCGTTGAAGTCGCTTTAGCAGCAACACCAAAAATGTTTGGCGATATTTACGCTAACGATGCTGGTGACATTGAAATGCAATATACTGCACGGGCAAGTTACGCTTGTAACAAAGCTTTCGGTGCACCGATCGGCCGTGCTTACGGCTTGGTCTGCGGCGCACCTGCAGGTATTGGCGTTATTATGGCCGACACCGCGGTAAAAGCGGCCAATGTTGATATTATTTCTTATGCCTCACCAAGCAAAGGAACTAGCCTTTCCAATGAAGCGATGATCCACATTAGTGGTGATTCTGGTGCTGTTCGTCAAGCAGTGATCGCGGCACGTGAAATTGGCATCAAATTGTTGAGCACAATGGGTGCTGAACCTAAAAATCAGCATCCCTCATATATTTAACTGAATTAGGCGTTTAAAAGGGCATTATTTTAGGACCATATTTCTTGCGGTACAAACTTTACCACAAGAATAGATACCGTCCGTAACATCAAAGTTGATTAACATTTTTGGTTGATCAACTACCCTAATCGTGAAGTAGGAGGTGGCAATTTGAATAATCTTGATCAATTAGCGGATAACAAGTTAACTGAGTATGTTGGTAAAGCACCGATCGGTGACACAATCGGCTTAGTCATTGCCAACGTAGATCAACAGATTCTGGATAATTTGCATTTAGATAAGAAATATCATTCATTAGGTATTTTAGGCGCACGGACTGGTGCTGGTCCCCATATTATGGCGGCTGATACTGCGGTCAAAGCGACTAATACTGAAGTTGTCGATATTGAATTACCTCGTGATACTAAAGGTGGCGGTGGTCATGGTTCCTTGATCATCTTCGGTGGTGACGATGTTTCAGATGTCCGTCAGGCGGTTAGTATCGCTTTAGAAGACGTTAAACGGACTTTCGGCGATGTTTATAGCACCGATGCTGGTCATTTGGAATTCCAATACACGGCGCGGGCAAGCCAAGCGGTGCATAAAGCTTTTGGTGCACCATTAGGCAAGGCCTATGGCTTAGTTTGTGGCACGCCAGCTGCGATCGGTGTTGTGATGGCTGATGTTGCAGTCAAAACAGCAGCAGTTGAAGTTTTGTCTGTTGCTTCACCAGCGCATGGCACTAGTGTTTCTAACGAAGCAATGGTCCACATTACCGGTGATTCTGGTGCCGTTCGTCAGGCTGTTATCTCAGCCCGTGAAGTCGGTAAAGTATTATTAGGTAATTTAAGTGGTACTGAACCTAAAAATGAATTTCCATCATATATTTAAGCGTTGGACAACAAGCCGGGTTGAGTTTCTTGTTGCATGGGGTGTCGCAAGGGAATTAACTAGCTTGTAAATACGATTTTGCCCAAGCAAAATCTATCCTAGTTATTAGAAGGAGGAAGCATACTTGAAACGTCAAAAAAGATTTGAGGAATTAGAGAAGCGGCCAATTCATCTTGACGGATTTGTAAAGGAATGGCCTGAAGAAGGTTTCATCGCGATGATGGGGCCTAATGATCCTAAGCCATCGATCAAAATTGAAAACGGTGTTGTCACTGAATTAGATGGCAAGAAACGCGCTGATTTTGATTTGATCGATTCATATATTGCGGAATATGGGATCAATTTGGATCGTGCCGAAGAAGTTATTCAAATGGATTCCGTTAAGATCGCCAACATGCTTTGTGATCCGAATGTTAGCCGTCAAGAAGTCATTGATATTACAACTGCCTGCACACCATCTAAATTGGAAGAGATCATCAGTAAATTGAACTTTGCTGAAATGATCATGGCAGCTCAGAAGATGCGTCCACGGCGGACACCAGCAACGCAAGGCCATGTTACCAATATTCGTGATAACCCAGCCCAGATCGCTGCCGATGCTGCTGATGCCGCATTGCGTGGGTTCCCTGAAGAAGAAACAACCACTGCGATCGCACGTTATGCACCATTAAATGCGATCGCGATCACAACTGGTGCCCAATCAGCACGGCCAGGTGTTTTGACGCAATGCTCAGTTGAAGAAGCAGCCGAATTAAGTCTAGGTATGCGTGGTTTTACTGCCTATGCCGAAACGATCTCTGTTTATGGGACTGAACCAGTCTTTACCGATGGTGACGATACACCTTGGTCTAAAGGATTTTTAGCTTCTTGCTACGCGTCACGTGGATTGAAGATGCGCTTTACTTCTGGCTCTGGTTCTGAAGTTATGATGGGCTACGCCGAAGGTAAATCAATGTTGTACCTTGAATGCCGTTGTATCTTGATCACCAAAGCATCTGGTGTCCAAGGTTTACAAAATGGTGGTGTTAGCTGTATCGGTATCCCTGGTGCCGTACCATCAGGTATTCGTTCAGTACTTGGTGAAAACTTGATCTGTATGATGGTCGATCTAGAATGTGCTTCGGCTAACGATCAGGCCTTCAGTCATTCCGATATGCGGCGGACTGAACGGATGATCGGTCAGTTTATCGCTGGGACAGATTATATTTCTTCCGGTTATTCATCGACACCTAACTACGATAACGTTTTTGCCGGTTCTAACGCTGATGCGCATGATTATGATGATTATTATGTTTGGGAACGTGATCTAGCTGTCAATGGTGGCTTACATCCGGTTCAAGAAGATGACATCATCAAGGCACGTAATTATGCTGCTAAGTCTGTTCAAGCAGTCTTTGAAGATCTTGGCTTACCAGCGATCAAGGATGAAGAAGTTGAAGCAGCAACTTATGCCGATACTTCCAAAGACATGCCTGATCGTGATATGGTCGCCGATATGAAAGGCGCACAAGATATTCTTGATCGTGGCGTTACCGGTGTTGATATTGTTAAAGCATTAAACAATCATGGCTTTACTGACGTTGCTAATGCCTATTTGAACTTACTGCGTCAACGTTTAGCTGGTGATTTCTTGCAGACTTCTGCTATTTTTGATGAGAACTGGAACGTTATTTCCGCCATCAACAATGCTAATGATTACAAAGGTCCTGGCACTGGCTACCGTCTCTGGGAAGATAAGAAAGAATGGGATCGGATCAAGGATCTACCATTCGCTATCGATGGCAAAAATGCTAAATTGTAATCACTTATTGCGTGTTGCGTAATTAAGTATTGTTAACGAAAACAGACCGCTATTGGTCTTAAATCTAACCTACTTTTTAAAGGAGGAAATAACATGGCAGAAATTGATGAGTCATTACTGCGTGCCATCGTCAAAGAAGTTTTGCAGGAAGTAAATACAAACGAAACTAAAATTGATTTCAGCGATAAAAATGCTAGTGGCGCAGCGACAGCTGTTGCCGCAAAGCCTGAAGCAACTGATGCACCTAAACAACTTTCTTGGTTTAAACATATTGGCGTTGCTAAACCAGGGACTTCTAAGGACGAAGTTGTCATTGGGGTCGAACCTGGTTTTGCCGAACATTTGACCCATACATTGACTGGTTTGGATCACAAAGAAGTGCTCCGCCAAGTCATTGCTGGGATCGAAGAAGAAGGATTGCATGCACGGGTCGTTAAAGTTTATCGGACAGCCGATGTTTCATTCGGTGGGGTTGAAGCCGATCATTTATCTGGCTCTGGAATTGGGATCTCGATTCAGTCTAAAGGGACAACAATCATTCACCAAGTTGATCAAGAACCATTATCTAACTTGGAATTGTTCCCTCAGGCACCAGTTATTGATCTACCAACTTACCGGGCCATCGGTAAGAATGCTGCTAAGTATGCTAAGGGTGAATCACCAGTACCAGTACCAACGGTCAACGACCAAATGGCACGGGTGCAATACCAAGCACTTTCCGCATTAATGCATATTCGGGAAACCAAGTATGTTGTAATTGGTAAACCAGCTGATGAAATTCAAGTAACGTTTGATTAGGAGGCGTTAAAAGTGGCAGAAATGGATGAATTAGTCAAAAAAATCATGGCTCAAATGCAGCAGCAAAATGATGCGCCAACTGCGCAATCAACGACTACTGCAAGTGCCCCAACCGCACCTACAAAAGAATTAGATGCATCAGATTATCCATTATTTTCCAAACATCCCGATTTGATCAAATCACCAAGTGGTAAAGGCTTAGATGAAATCACTTTGGATAACGTCATGAAGGACAACGTTAAGGCTGATGATCTGCGAATCACAAAAGAAACCTTGCAGTATCAAGGTGAAATTGCTAAAAACGCTGGTCGCCCAGCCATTCAGAAAAACTTTGCTCGGGCTGCAGAATTAACGGCTATTCCCGATGAAAAAATTTTAGCAATGTATGGTGCATTACGGCCATATCGTTCTTCTAAACAAGATCTGGAAGATATTGCTAAAGAATTGGAAACTAAGTATAACGCACCAATTTGCGCAGCTTGGTTCCGTGAAGCAGCCACTAATTATGAAGGTCGTAAGAAGTTAAAAGGCGACAACTAGTTGTTGCCAGAATAAGATTTCTGTATGGTGTTTTGTTTTTGCGCTAGGAGCGTTCACCGCTAATTTAGTGAAGGATCTTGGTTATAAAACCAAGCAGATCAGTATAGAAATTGAATTCAAATTCTGAATAACTATTGGTAGGGAGGAGCTCTCATGGAAAAAGTAATTGGTGTCGATATCGGGAACTCATCAACTGAAGTTGCTTTAGCCAACGTTGATACAGATGGTTCAGTTGACTTCATTGCTTCCGATATTGCTGAAACGACTGGGATCAAAGGCACATTGCGTAATCTGATCGGTATTCGCAAGGCGTTAAATGGCGTTTTGCATAAAGCTGATCTAGATATTGCCGATGTGGATCTAATTCGGGTCAATGAGGCGACGCCGGTAATTGGTGATGTGGCGATGGAAACCATCACAGAAACAATTATTACTGAATCAACCATGATTGGACATAATCCGCGGACACCTGGTGGTCTAGGTCTAGGTATTGGGTATACGGTCAACATCGTTGATTTGATCAAACAAACGGATAAAGAACGCAGTTACATTGTCTTGATCCCACGTAGTGTTGATTTTGCTGACGCTGCTAAATTGATCAATATGTATATCGGTTGCGGTTATAAAGTTACCGCAGCGGTCATGCAAGGCGATGATGGCGTTTTAGTCGATAATCGTTTGGATACTAAGATTCCAATTGTTGATGAAGTTGCTTTTCTGGATAAGGTACCAGTCGATATGTTGGCAGCTGTCGAAGTTGCTGAGCAAGGACGGGTGATTTCTGAGTTATCGAATCCTTACGGGATCGCCACTGTTTTTGGATTGAATTCTGAGGAAACGAAGAATATCGTACCTGTTGCCCGGGCCTTGATCGGCAACCGTTCAGCGGTTGTGATCAAGACGCCTAAAGGTGACGTCAAGGCACGAGTCATTCCGGCAGGCACATTAACGATCCATGGTGATAATGGCCGGACGGAAAAGGTTGGCATCTCTGATGGTGCCGATAAGATCATGAAGGTCATCTCCAGCTTTAAGACGATCGATGATGTGACCGGTGAACCTGGAACCAATATTGGCGGTATGCTGGAACGTGTTCGCCAAACGATGGCCGAACTTACTGGCAAGCAGCTTAATGAGATCGCCATTCAAGATCTGTTAGGGGTCAATACCTCAGTACCGATCAATGTCAAAGGCGGTCTAGCAGGTGAGTTCTCGATGGAACAGGCCGTGGGGATCGCTTCTATGGTCAAGTCTGACCGGCTGCAAATGTCGCGGATCGCTAAGGAAATCGAGAAGGAACTCAACGTCAAGGTTGATATTGGTGGTGCCGAAGCCGAGGCCGCAATTCTCGGTGCGCTGACCACACCAGGGACAACAAAACCGATTGCTATTTTAGATCTAGGGGCCGGCTCGACCGATGCCTCGATCATCAATAAGGAGAATAAAATCGTTGCGATCCATTTAGCCGGTGCTGGCGACATGGTTAGCATGATCATTAATTCTGAACTCGGTTTAGATGATCCTTATTTGGCTGAAGATATCAAACGCTATCCGTTAGCCAAGGTTGAAAATTTATTCCAGCTGCGGCATGAGGATGGTTCGGTACAGTTCTTTGAAAAGGCATTACCGGCTGATATTTTTGCTAAAACGGTGGTGGTTAAGCCAACCGGTTATGAACCAATTCCAGGTGAGCTTTCGATCGAAAAGATTCGTATCGTTCGGCGTACTGCGAAGAAACGGGTTTTTGTTGCCAATGCGATCCGTGCCTTACAGCATGTTAGTCCTACTGGCAACATTCGTGATATTCCATTTGTGGTTATTGTTGGTGGCTCGGCACTTGACTTCGAGATTCCACAATTAGTCACAGATGAATTGTCTCATTATAATTTAGTTGCTGGTCGCGGTAATGTACGTTCGGTTGAAGGGCCACGGAATGCCGTTGCCACTGGATTGATCTTACGTTATGCCAATGAGGTAAGGAGGTAAGCGGATGGCAGTTAAACCTGTGATCGTAATCGCGAGTGGTACTGATGATCAACGCTTGCAGCCGCTACTTTATGGGATCGAGGAAGAACAAATTCCGTATGTATTGCGACCTATGGATGTTAGTGGGTCGTTAGCCCATATCGCCCATGAAGCAGCGATCGCCTCACCATTGTCGGTAGGCATTGCCTATGATCGGCAACAGATCGTTGTTCACTACAAGAATTTACCAGAGGCTGAACCGTTGTTTACAGAAACTTGGGGCAACGATCATAAGCTACGTGCGCTCGGTGCTGACGCTGCACGTCTGGTCAAAGGTGTGCCATTTAAGAAAATTGAGTTATGATTTTCAACTAAAGTGGTACAGCATCCGTAACATTAAATGCGGACAAACGTATTTTAGTGTTAGTTAGTTTAGCGAAAACGTGGTTGAAACAGCAGGTTACGGAATATACGCAATCTGGGCGCTTTTTCAACCCGCACTATTTTGTGAAGGGGGGAACCGGAAATGAATGATGCACTTGGCATGGTCGAGGTTATTGGATATGCCTGTGCCGTTAGCGTGGCCGATACGATGGTCAAAACTGCTGCCGTTGATATTCAAGGTTTGCAGCGTGCTAAAGGTTCCGGCTGGCTCACCATCAAAGTTACTGGTTCAGTTGCAGCGGTCGAAGCCAGTGTTAATGCTGGTAAGGCACAAGCACAACGAGATCACCTCTATGTAACTTCGAAGGTGATTCCACGCTTAGGCACTGGTTTAGGCCCAACCTTTTTACCGCAACCTAAACCAAAGCCCCAACCGCCAGTAACGCCGGAACCAAAGACTACAAGCAAGGTGGCGCCAGTGAGTGCTGCGGCTAGTGCAGCTGACTCAGCAGCGACTTCGGTCTCAGCTTCTGCGATAAGCGAAGCTGCAGCGGTTAGTCATGCGTCTAAGCCGACGACCGAGCCAACACCGGCGACTCATTACACTTGTAATTTATGTAAAGATCCTGCTTGTCCACGTAAAAAAGGCGAGCCGCGCGCTTCTTGTATTCATTTTAATGAAGTTGAAGCTGAGCAAAATAAATCATCACACAAAAAATAATCTGTTTATAAAGCTGCCGTTAAAGGCTTGATAACAGGTATTTAAACAATAATCAGGAGGTTGTTATTTATGAACAACGCATTAGGTATGGTAGAAACAAAAGGTTTAGTCGCAGCAATCGAAGCAGCAGATGCTATGGTCAAAGCAGCTAATGTTAGCTTAACTGGTTACGAACGTATCGGTTCAGGTTTAGTTACAGTTATGGTTCGTGGTGATGTTGGTGCCGTTAAAGCTGCTGTTGATGCCGGTACTTCTTCCGCTGAACAAGTTGGCGATGTTTACGCTTCATACGTCATTCCTCGTCCACACAGCGATGTTGAAAAGATTTTACCAAACGGCACAGAAAAATAATTTTAGATAAAGCGGTGTATTGAATTATGAATGAAGAAGAATTACGTAAAGTTATTCGCAGAATTATTAAAGAAGAGTCAGAACCAGGGATTCCGGTGGCGGTTTCTAACCGCCATGTCCACTTAACTGAAGCGGATTACAAAGTCCTCTTTCCCCATGAAGAGATTTCACCGCGGAAATGGCTGACCCAACCTAAGGAATATGCAGCTAACCAAGTGGTTACGATTGTTGGACCTAATGGTAGCGAGATTCAGCATGTCCGGGTCATGGGGCCTTGCCGCAAGCATTCGCAGGTTGAATTAGCTCGTTCGGATGCACGCAGTCTCGGCATTACAGTTCCAGTTCGTTTGTCTGGTGAATTAGATGGTACACCATCGATTAAAGTAAAAACTGCCGATGGTGAAGTCACAATTCAAGGTGTGATTGCTGCAAAACGCCACATTCATATGAGCGATAAAGATGCGGAACGTTTCGGCGTTAAGTATGGTGAAACCGTTGAAGTGGCCATTGAAACTAATGGTCGGCGGACGATCTATGATGATGTCATTGCGCGGCCTAATCCAGATTTTGTTTTGGAAATGCATATTGACGTTGACGAAGCTAACGCAGCTTGCGTTGGTCCTGATACGGTTGGTCACATTATTCCTAAAGACAAACGAATCTAATTATCAGCAACTTGTGCTACAAAATTAACCACTAGAGGTGTATTCAAATGCAGACAGCAAAAAAGCAATGGACGTTAGATACCGCTAATCAAACGTTGAGGAAGTTCGCAAAGTTGGTCAACGGTGATAAAGCCGCCCGTAAATTGCATAAGGATGAGACGTTGAAGGTTGGTGTGGATCTCGGTACGTCATCAATTGTTTTAACTGTTTTAGATCAAAATGATCAACCCTTATATGGGGCGTTTGAATACGCCAAAGTTGTTCGTGATGGCATTGTCGTGGATTACATTGGGTCAATTCAGATTTTGAAACGATTAAAAGCGCAGGCCGAAACTGTGTTAGGCCAGACGTTGACCAGTGCTTGTGGGGCCATCCCCCCGGGTACTGGGGAAAATAGCGCTAAGGTGGTGGCAAACGTCATTGAGGCTGCTGAAATGGAAGCTAAGGAAATTGTTGACGAACCGACCGCAGCCGCTAAGTTTCTTCATTTAGCGACGGGGACGGTAGTTGATATTGGCGGTGGGACAACGGGAATTAGTGTTTTTAAGCAGAAACGGTTGGTCAAAGTAATTGATGAGCCAACTGGTGGTTCGCATATGACACTTGTTTTAGCTGGCTATCACCATATTCCGGCTGACGATGCAGAATTAATGAAACGTGACCCCAAGAAAGATAGCGCTAATTTTCCGATTATTCGGCCAGTTGTAGAAAAGATGGCGACGATCACCAAAAATGTGATGGCCACACAATTAGCTGAGCCAGTGATCGTGGTTGGCGGGGCGACTAATTTTAAAGATTTTGTTGCAACTTTCAGTCATACCCTAGGTCGTGCCGCACAAAAACCTGAATTTCCGCAATTTGTAACACCATTAGGCATTGCCATGTACGATAAATAAAATAGAACAGCTTGTTGATCGGTTTAATAAGCCGTTCTTAATTGTGAAGTAAGTAGAGGTGGTTGCGATGAATGAAGAACTCATCCAACAAGTGTTGGCACGCTTGCAGAAAAGACAGCAACAAAAGATCGATTTTTTCTACCAATCTGATCAGCCAGCACCCAGCGCAACGATCTATTATGATTATGCTAGCGTCACCGTTCAAAATGTTTCGATTCCCTTGATCCGTGATCTCTATCGAATGGATGTGTCTGATCCATGGGTGCAATGGTTAATGACTGGTATCGGCTACCGAGTCCATTTAACATTAGCGGTCAGCTTTAAGCAACTTGACTTTATTCCGTTGCCGATGTTAACTGCATGGGCATTAAAGTTCAAGACTTATCAGCAACAACCAATTGCTGCTTTCGAACAGACCCAGATCACACGGCGCGATTTAGTTAAATTGCCGCCAAAAAGTGTGGTGCTAAAAACACACGCACAAAAAATAACAATGTTGGGGCAAGAAGAATTGGTCAAGCGCCAGCTCGTCCTCCAAGAAAGGTCGAATCGCACATGTATATGGGAAAAGTAGTCGGCAGCGTGGTTTCTTCACAAAAGGATACGTCATTGATTGGACGTAAATTAATGATCGTACGCCAAGTTGATAGTAATGGCGACCCTATGAATCGTGAGGAAGTTGCTGCAGATACGGTAGGTGCTGGCATTGGTGAATATGTCTTAATGGTTCGTGGTGCTGGTGCACGTCATAGTCTTGATGGCGACAGTTCGCGTCGAGATGTCATGGATGCAGCAATTGTCGGCATTATCGATCGTTTCGATAAATAGGGCCATGCTTCAACTAGGCGTATTTTGCCTAAGTTGAATGGACACTGTCGCTGGTTTTCGACAACACTAGTAAGCAAGTATTGATTAGTTGAACTTTTTGGCTAAGCAGAACCTGCTTCCCGTTGTCGATTGGACTAGTGTCGAAGTACGGCAAGTCCAAGTCGCACCGTCAGGAACATCAAAGAATTATTAGTGCATTTGGCTAATAAATCAACCTTGATCGTGGAATAGGGATGTGAATAATGGCAATTTATACTAAGACTGGTGATAAAGGTAATACAAGTTTATTTGATGGCGGCCGCGTTAAAAAGTATGATCTGCGGGTCGAAACTTACGGCACTTTTGACGAGTGCAACGCCCAAATCAGTGTTGCTGAAAAGTATTGCCAAATTTCAGAAAATAAAGAATTGCTGAAACAAATTGAATATAAAATGTTCTTCTTGCAAGGTGAGATCGCTACGCAAGATACCGACAAATTTTACGGTAAAAGTCAGCGGATCGAAGCTGAAGATATTCATTTATTAGAGCGTACGATCGATAAGTACACGGATGAATTGCCAGCAGTAGATAGTTTTATTTTACCGGGAATGAGTTTGGCCGGCGCGCAACTGCATGTTTGTCGAACGTTATGTCGGCGTGCAGAGCGTCGATTAGTCCAGCTGAGTGAGACGATCAAGTTTCGTCCAGAAGTTGAGCAATACGCCAATCGGTTATCGGACTTCATGTATATCTTGGCCCGGGCAGAAGATCATTATGCGCAACAGCAGAAATTAGTTGATGAAGTTGTTAAACGCTACTGTAAAGCAATTGAATCAAAATAGAAACGAAGTGAGTCAGAGTGAATACAGAAGAAATTCGTCGAGTCGTTAAGGCTGTTTTAGCGGAAACGAATGCAGAACGTTTCTTTACTCGGCAAAATATGCAACGTGTATTTGATGTTGCTGAAGCTAAGGCTAATGAGCTTAAAGTTGGCGTTACAATGTGTGTTGCTGATGAAGCAGGCAATGTGCGGATGCTTTATCACATGCCCAACGCCAATATGGTATCACGGACTTTAGCACCTAAAAAGGCTTGGTCGGCGATCGCAATGAAAGAACCAACGATGCAGATCGGACCTGATATTCAACCAGGAGGACCACTTTATGAAATGAGTGGGAATCTTGATGGCCGCTTGGTTTCATTTTCGGGCGGTATCCCGTTGGTTTGGCATGATAAAATCGTGGGGGCTGTCGGTGTGAGCGGCGGTCTGGTCGAAGAAGATCAACTGATCTGCGAAACCGCAGTCAACGCATTTTTCAAAGGAGACAAAGATAATGGCTAGTTTAGAAGAACAAATTAGAAAAATTTTAGCAGAAGAATTACAAAGTGGGGCAGCAAGTACAACAACTGTTGCTGCAACTAATGGTGATCACGGTGTATTTAAGACCGTTGATGAAGCAGTTGCTGCCGCCAAAGCAGCACAAGAAAAATTTGTTGATTGCTCGATCGACACTCGTGAAAAAGTGATTGATGCGATCAAGGAAGGCTTCCGGCCACATATCCAAAAAATTGCTGAAGATATTTTAGCTGAAACTGGTATGGGTACTGTCGAAGCCAAAGTGGCTAAATTAAACAACGCTTTGTATAACACACCTGGTCCAGAAATTCTCCAACCAGAAGCTGAAACTGGTGATGGTGGTCTAGTAATGTACGAATATGCACCATTTGGTGTTATTGGCGCTGTTGGTCCATCAACGAACCCTGCTGAAACCGTTATTGCCAATGCGATCATGATGTTAGCTGGCGGCAATACCTTGTTCTTCGGTGCGCATCCTGGTGCTAAAAACATCACTAAATGGACGATTCAAAAATTGAATGAGTTTGTTGAAAATGCCACTGGTTTAACTAACTTAGTTGTGACATTAGACGAACCATCGATCGAATCCGTACAACAAATGATGAAACATCCTGACATTGCCATGTTAGCCGTTACTGGCGGCCCTGGCGTGGTCCATCAAGCCATGATCAGTGGCAAGAAGACGATCGGTGCCGGTGCTGGTAACCCACCTGCAATGGTTGATGCAACGGCTAATATTGATTTGGCTGCACATAACATCATTGATTCAGCTTCATTTGATAATGATATTTTATGTACTGCTGAAAAAGAAGTTGTCGTTGAAGCTTCGGTTAAGGATGAATTAGTTCGTAAAATGCAGGCTGAAGGTGGCTATTTAGTTACTGACCCAGCAGCAATTCAGAAGTTAGTCGATATGACGATCACTGATAAAGGTACACCTGATCGTAAATACGTTGGTAAAGATGCCACTTATATCATGGACGCTGCTGGCATCAGCTATACCGGCAAGCCAAAAGAAATTTTGCTTGAAGCTAAAGCTGATCATCCATTGGTTACAACTGAAATGTTGATGCCAATTCTACCAGTTGTGACTTGCCCTGATTTTGATAGTGTCTTGAAGACAGCCGTCATTGTTGAAGGCGGCAATCATCATACGGCTTCGATCCATTCAGAAAACTTACCACACATCAACCAAGCAGCACATCGGATGAATACATCGATCTTCGTTGTAAATGGTCCTACGTACTCTGGTACTGGTGTTGGTCATACTGGTGCCTCGGCCTTAACAATTGCAACACCAACTGGTGAAGGTACGACTACAGCTAAGTCATTCACTCGTCGTCGTCGTTTGAATTCACCGGAAGGATTTTCATTGAGAAGCTGGAGGGATTAGTATGGAAAAAATTTCAATTCCAACAACGATCTACTCTGGTGACGATAGCCTAAACGTTTTAGAAACAATCAAGCAAACTGCAGTTTTGTTGGTTTGTGATCCATTTCTACCAGGGACACCTGGTTTGAAATCGATTGAAAGCAAATTGGACAGCAGCAACCAAGTCACGATCTTTTCTGACGTTAAACCAAATCCGCCATTAACGAATATTATGGCTGGCGTTGAAGTCTTCAATCAAGTCAAACCACAAGTTATGATCGGTGTTGGCGGCGGTTCTGCGATCGATACTGCTAAAGCGATTCGTTTCTTTGGTGAAAAGCTAAATAAATGTGAAGTTAAGTGCTTTATTGCCATTCCAACGACTAGTGGGACTGGTTCTGAAGTGACGAATACAGCCGTGGTTTCTGATGAAAAGAATGCGACTAAGATGCCGATCATCAAGGATCACCTGACACCAGATATCGCGTTACTTGATCCACGATTGGTCATGAGTGCACCGGCTAGCGTCACTGCTTTTTCTGGCTTGGACGTTTTGACCCACGCACTAGAGTCCTTAGTTGCGGTTGATCCAGGTGCTAATGTTATTTCAACTGCGCTTTCTGAAGAAGCAGTGGATATCATTGTGCATAACTTGGTTCAGTGTTATCAACATCCAGATGATTATGCAGCTCGTAAAATCGTTCATGAAGCTTCTAATGCAGCTGGGATCGCCTTTAACACAGCCGGTTTAGGGATTGCCCATTCGATCGCCCATCAATTAGGTGCGCAATTCCATATGCCGCATGGCTTAGCTTGTGCCATGATGTTGCCATTAGTGATCGAATTTAATGCACAAGATCCTAAGGTGCGGGCGAAGTACTGTAAAGCTGCCGTTAAAGCTGGTATTGGTAATGCTAACTTAAGTCCACGCTTAGAAGTAAAACGGCTACAAAACACGATCTACAAAATGATGGATCAAATGAAGTGCCCGCATAATTTACGTGCCTTCGGTGTTGATCCAGCAGAAGCCAAAGCAAAGACAGATGTCGTTGTTAAGGCTGCACGTGCGGATGGCACCTTCCCAGGTAATCCAATCGTGCCAACTGATGAACAGTTAGCGGCCGTTTATCAAGCGGTGATCGGCTAGCAAGAGGAGGGTAATGTTATGGATGCTTACCTAGGTGAGTTTGTCGGCACGATGATCTTGATCATTTTAGGTGCCGGTGCTGGTGCAAGTATCAACTTGAATAAAGCTTATGCTAAAGGGCAAGGTTGGTTGTATGTGGCCTTTGCCTGGGGTATGGCGGTGGCATTTGGTGTCTATGTGGCTGCATCGTTTGGTGCGCCTGGGCATTTGAACCCAGCCTTTACCATTGCTGCAGCAATTTCAGGTATGATAAAATGGTCGCAAGTTGTTGGTTTTATTATTGCGCAAATGTTGGGGGCTTTTGTGGGTGCAGCGATCGTTGTCATTCACTTCTATCCTCATTTCAAAGCAAGTAAAAGCGAAGCAGAAGGCAATACAGTTGGAATCTTCGCAACAAAACCGGCGATCAACAGTCCAGTATTTAACTTTCTAAGTGAAGTCATTGCGACATTCACATTTACTTACATTACGTTTAATTTAGGTAACTTTACTGAGGGTCTAAAACCATTTATCGTTGGTTTCGTTATCTTTGCGATCGGTGCCAGTTTAGGATCGACAACTGGGTATGCACTAAACCCAGCGCGTGATTGGGGTCCGCGGTTTGCTTACACGGTATTGCCAATTCCACACAAAACAGCGGCCCATTGGGAATATGCATGGGTACCAATGTGTGGTCCAATCGTTGGTGCAGCTATTGCAGCATTATTATTCAATCTACAGTAATTAAAATGTGGGGTACCAGGGAATCACAGCTCAAATCTAGTCTAGATTGGTAGCAACCAATCCTCGCTTAATGGGCAGCCTGGGCCCCACTTTTTTGTTTGGCGCAGTCATGCGTCACGTGATTAAAATTTGAGGTGATTCGATGTCAAAAAAAGTTATGGCAATCAATTGTGGTAGCTCATCATTAAAGTTTAAATTATATGAAATGCCTGCAGAGACCGTAATGATCGAAGGCGCGGTTGAACGTGTCGGTAAGGATGATGCTATTTTTAGTTATGATTATCAGGGAAAAAAGCACCAAACCGTACAGCCAGTTGCTGATCATGATGTGGCAGTGCACTTAGTGTTAGATACATTATTGGCAGAGCAGATCATTGCTGATTATAGTGAGATCGCTGGTGTCGGCCATCGAGTTTCTAATGGTGGTCGTTATTATAGTGATGCGACGTTGATCAATGCCGATGTTGAAAAAAGGATCGATCAATTAAGCGTATTATCACCATTGCATAATCCGGTTAATTTAACTGGGATCCAGGCAGTATCAGCGGCGTTGCCAGATGCAAAAGAAGTGGCAGTATTTGATACCGCCTACCATCACACCATGCCAGTCGTTGATAAGATCTATGGCATTCCGTATAAGTATTATGAAAAAGATGGCATTCGGCGGTACGGTTTTCATGGACCTAGCCACCAATATATTGCCTTGAAAACCGCGGAGTTATTTCCGAACAACAGTCAACGAATCATTTCGTGTCACATTGGTAATGGCGCTAGTATCACGGCGATCAAGGATGGTAAGTCAGTGGTCAATTCCATGGGCTTTACTCCCTTGGCTGGGTTAGTGATGGGTACCCGCAGTGGGGATGTTGATCCGCAGATCATTCCTTACTTAGAACAACAAGAAGGCATGTCGGCACAAGATGTCAAAGATATGTTGAACAAAAAATCCGGCTTACTTGGCTTGTCAGGCATTTCTAATGATGTCCGTGACTTAGCCAAAATTGCCGGCGACCAATCTGATGAACGGCATGAGCGGGCGGACCTAGCGTTAAAAGTCTTTGCTCATCAAATTCAGTTTTACATTGGGGCTTACGCTGCTGAGCTAAACGGCGTGGACAGCATTGTCTTTACAGCTGGGGTCGGCGAGCATTCAGCATTAGTCCGGCAACTGGCTTGCCAAAACTTAGGCTATTTAGGTGTTAAAATCGATACGGCCAAGAATGCGGCTAATGCTTTGTCGATCGAAACCGCCGACAGCACGACCAAAGTTTTAGTCATTCCAACGGATGAAGAATTAATGATCGCTCGCGATGTTGTACGGGTGGCACAACTTTAATTTGATTTAAAAGATCCTGCACGGTGAAATAGTGCAGGATCTTTTTGTATTATTTTGTGATTAACACTATTTTGTGCTTTTAGATACTAGATGGAAGCGCTATAAAATGGCGTGTTTTTTCTAAGCGAGATAGTGTATGATAAATGTGTCCGCTAATTATGAAAGTGAGGTGGGCGATCGAATCAATGATCGCCAAACGATGAAAAAACCAATTTTTGTTGGGGCAATTGGCTGCGGTAAAACAACACTTTGCCAACGTCTGCAAGGAGCGGCCCTTGATTATCGGAAGACACAAGCGGTAGAATTCTATCAGGACATGATCGATACGCCCGGTGAATTTGTTGAACACCACCAGCTCTATAATGCGTTGACGGTCACGGCTGCAGAAGCTGATGTGATCGTCTTATTGCAAAGTGTTAGTGACCGCCGGCAAACCTTTTCGCCTGGCTTTGGCAGCATGTTTCCTAAACCAAAGATCGGCATTGTGACCAAGATCGACTTAGCCAGGGATCAGAAGGATATTGATTGGGCAGCAACGCAACTTGAATTAGCTGGTGCCAAGAAGATTTTTTCGATTTCTGCAGAAGATGACGAGGGTATTCAAGCTATCGTCGATTATCTAGGTATAAGTCAATCACAAACGGCATAATGCATTATATAAACCATATTTCTTGTGGTATGATTTTTGCCACAAGCATGGTTATTGTTCGTAGCATCGGAAGCTTTTGATGCAAAAATTATCCACTATTGTGGAGTAGGGCCATGTTTCTTGCGGTACGGTCTTGGCCACAAGAATGGTCATCGACCGAAACATCAGAAATTTTTGATGCAAAAATTATCCACTATTGTGGAGTAGGAGGTACCCTTTATGGTACGAATTTATACAAAAACAGGTGACAAAGGGCAGACGCGGATCATTGGCAAGCAAGTTGTTGATAAGGATAATGTTCGGGTCAATGCTTATGGCTCAGTTGATGAGCTAAATTCCTGGGTCGGTTATGCAGACAGTCAATTGACTGAGAAAACGGTGGAACTGCACGCTGAATTACAAGAAATTCAGCAATTATTATTTGACGCAGGGACCGATTTAGCCACACCAGCTGACGATCCGAAGCATGATTTTATTTTTGATGCTAAATCAACTAAATGGCTGGAAGGTAAAATTGATCATTATACGGAAGTGGCACCACCAGTCCAAAAATTTATTTTACCTGGAGGCTCACAAGTTGCCAGTGCCTTACATGTTGCTCGGACGATCACACGGCGGGCTGAACGTGAAGTCGTTACATTGCAAGGCACTGCTGAGATCAATAAGGACGTTTTGGTCTTCATTAATCGATTATCCGATTATTTCTTCGCCGTTGCTCGTTACGCCAACGTTTTAGAAGGTACTGAAGACGTCTTGTATCGTAATAGTCGGCCTGTTTTCCGTTGATTTATCTTATTTTGTGGTCAGCGGTAATATATTGAATATTGTTCAATCACTCACTAGTAAGCACAAGGCTAGTGGGATGCAGTATAATGAAAGCGTCATAGTTTTAATGATCGGAAAGGAGAAATAAGCAAATGAAGATTCGTAAACTGACTACCGTGGCTGTTTTGCTAGCCTTATGTGTTGTTGGGGCTAACGTTAAGCTAATGGGCTCAATTGCCTTAGATTCCTTTCCCGCCTTTTTAGGCGCGTTATTATTTGGTCCTTGGGTAGGTGCCTTTTTAGGGGCATTTGGTCATCTGATCTCATCGATGTTATCTGGTTTTCCGTTAACGTTGCCAATTCATTTGATCATTGCGGCGTTGATGGCACTTTGCATGGGTGTATTTGGTTTTATTCGTCAGCGCCTAGGCAAGTCACGTTGGTATAGTGTTTTGTTAGCGGATGTCTGTGGTTACTTGATCAATGTGCCACTGGATCTGTTGATCTTATATCCAATTATGCATCAAGCCGTTATTGCACTATTTGTACCGTTGACGGTGGCGACTGTGGCTAACCTAGTTTTAACTGAAGTTGTCTACGTGGCCTTACCACAACGGATCAAATCGTTAAGCTTTCTTGGGGTGACAAGATGAGAGTTGCACATCATGGCGGTAATTTAGCTGCGATCAGACGTACGCAGACAGTGGCACCGCAACAATTACTTGATTTTAGTGCGAACATCAACCCTTTAGGTTTAGCGCCTGAGCTACGCCAACTTTTAACTGCAGGGTTAGATGAATTGACCCGCTACCCAGATACCACTTATTTAGCACTGCGGCAGCAATTAAGTCAGCATTTTCAAGTGCCGGTGGATTGGGTATTTGTTGGCAACGGTGCAGTACAACTATTGTTTGACGTTGCTGCGACCTTGGCCGTCAAAAACGTTTTACTATTAGCGCCGGCGTTTGCGGAGTATGAGCGCGCGTTTACGCGGATCAATGCCAAAATTACTTATTTTGATTTAGCGCCAGCCCAACAATTTCAGATCGATGTGCCTGCGCTGATCGCAACCTTGCAGCAACACCCGGAAATCGAAGCGGTTTGCTTAGGTAATCCGAATAATCCAACTGGGCAAGTATTAGCACGCGAACAAATGCAGCAGTTACAATCATATTGCCAGCAACAACATATTTGGTTGTTGTTGGATGAAGCGTTTATGGACTTTTTGCCAAATGAAGCGGCGATCAGTTTAGTGCCTAGTTTGCAGACGGATGATCAGGTGGTGATCGTGCGCTCAGCCACTAAGTTTTTTGCGATCCCGGGGTTGCGTTTAGGTTATGCGATCGTGCCTCATGTGCAATTAGGCCAACGGCTGCTGGCTTTTAGTGAGCCGTGGGCGTTGAATAGTTTAGCGGCGATCGCGGGGCAGCATATTTATCAATTAACTGATTATATTCAGGCGACGGAACAATGGTTTGCTCAGGAACAGCCGTGGTTGCAGCAACAATTAGCGCAAATACCACAACTAACCGTTTTTCCTAGTCAGGTCAATTACATTCTTTTGCGGGCAGCGCCAACTGATTTAGCTGAGCGGCTGCTGCAATTCGGTATCGTGATTCGGACTTGTGCGGATTATCGGCAATTAGACGCCCATTATTATCGGGTGGCGGTTAAGGATCGTGCGGCTGATCAACGTTTATTGGTGGCTTTAAAGCAGGTGCTTAGTCAGTGAGTTTGCAATCGGCGGTGGCTAGTTGTCCAGCAACTTGTGGTGAATTATTGCAAGGCTGGTTAGCCGGCTCGGAAAAATTAGTTGCTTATGGTATTGATTTATCCAGTCGCGTGACGGCAGTTTTGGTACCCAGCTGGCCAGCCATACCGGCGACGCAAGTCAAAATGTATCAGTTGTGTCGTTTGTTGCTAACGCACTTTGGTCAGCCACAAGTTAAAATTAAATTAAGTCGGCAAAGTGAGATTCCGTTAGGCAAAGGCATGGCTAGTAGTACGGCAGATCTAGTGGCAACTTGTCGTGCGGTTGCACGGTTGTTTGGTCGTTCATTGTCGGCTGCGGAGATCACTCGGTTTTGTGTTCAAGTTGAGGCCAGTGATGCCTCGGCGTATCTGGCGCAAGGATTGACTGTGATCGATGCACGGACTGGGCAGGTTTATTGGCAGACCAAGTGGCGGCCACAATTTGCCAGTTTGGTTTTGGAACCAGCCACACAATTATCAACTGCATTGGTTCATCGGCAGTTGACCGTGTTACAATTAAAACAGCAAGCGACCGAATTTGCACAAGTCTATCAGGCTTTTATGACCGCGGTGCAGACGCAGTCATTAACATTATTAGGCGCAGCTGCGACGCAAAGTGCCTGTTTACGGCAGCAATTATTACCGAAGCCGTATTTTACGGCGATCCAGCAATTTATGCAGACACAACCGTTTTTAGGCTTAAATGTGGCCCATTCAGGCACGGTGATCGGGCTAATGTTTGACCCGCAACGATTGGCGGCAAATGATTTATTGCAACAGATACGCCAACAGCCATTTAGTGCTTACTATCGTGCTTATATTCAAGCAACAGAATTTAAATAAATGTTGATCAGAACCGGGAAAAAGGTGCAAAGCCTTTACAGACCCTAGCTACTGTGATGTGGACGAACGCAATAAGACCCACTGATAATTCTTATCGGGAAGGGCTGCTAGTAGGATGAAACTAAGTCAGAAGACCGGCTGATCAACTACATGTTCGGGAAAACTTCTGAGGGTATTAGTTTTGCTATTTCTGGCGTACAGTCAAAAACTGTCATGCTAGCTAAAGCGCTTATCTCTCAACAGATAAGCGCTTTTAATTTTAGAAATTTTTGATGGGTGGTGGCTAATTTGCGTAAATTAATGATTGCTGGCGTAACCAGTGGTGCTGGTAAAACCAGTGTCACACTTGGGTTATTGAAATTATTAGTCCAACAAGGCTTAAATGTTCAACCCTACAAAGTTGGACCAGATTACGTTGATACTAAATTTCATACACGGATCACTGGCCGGCCGTCGCGTAACTTAGATAGTTTTTTAACGCCGCAACGGGCGACACTCGCTTATTTATTCAAGCAAAATACGGCACTGATCGATTATGCCGTTGTTGAGGGCGTCATGGGGCTATATGACGGTTTAGGTACCGACAAGGATTGTGCTTCGAGTTCAGCGATCGCTAAGCTACTTGATCTCCCAGTAGTTTTGGTGCTGGATGGCAAAGCGACTTCCACCTCTACGGCCGCAATTGTCATGGGCTATGTCAATTTTGATCCGGCAGTCAATATTGTTGGGGTGATCATCAATAATGTGCTTAGTGCGAATCATTTTCAATTGATCAAAGGCGCGATCGAACGTTATACCACTGTACCAGTACTGGGTTACTTGCCGCGTGATCCGGCAATTAGTTTACCGTCACGGCAGCTAGGCTTAGTGCCCGATTCAGAGTTACCACAGATCGACCAAAAGATTGAACGCATCGCCGAATTATTAGGTGCACATTTAGATTTGCCCCAGCTATTAAGCTTAGCTGTGCCGGACCAGACACCGGCTAAGTTGCCGTTTAAATTACCGCAATATCAGTTGCGCTTGGGTATTGCGCAAGATGATGCGTTTAACTTTTATTATCAGGATAATTTGGAGTTACTTAAACGCTGTGGGGTGACATTGGTGCCCTTTAGTCCGCTGCATGACGCCCAATTACCAGCTGTTGATGCCTTGTATCTTGGGGGTGGCTACCCTGAAGAGTTTGCCGCAGAATTAGCGGCCAATCAGTCGATGCGGCAAGATATTGCTAGCTTTTCTAAGCAAAATCGGCCGATCTATGCTGAATGTGGTGGCCTAATGTACCTAGGTGAAACGTTAAAAACGGCCGCTGGCGAATTTCCGATGGTCGGCGTGCTAGCTGGTACAAGTGAAATGACACCGCGCTTGAAAAGATTTGGTTATTGTTATGCCACGGCGCAACAAGATACCTTGTTGGTGGCGCAAGGCCAACGAATTGCTGGCCATGAATTTCATCATTCAATTTTTAAAGCCACCGGGGCGCAACCGTTGCTTAAGTTGACTAAGGAGCGCGACGGTCAGATCGTTGATCAGTGGACTGGCGGCTATCAAGTTCGCCGGACTTTTGCCGGTTACGTGCACGTTCATTTTTACCAAAATCCACAGCTACTGCAGCATTTGTTGCAGGAAATGGGGGCGGTGACCCGTGGTGCTGATTAGTATGATCGGCTTGGCTTTTGTGTTGGACTTATTGCTAGGCGATCCGTATAGTTGGCCGCATCCGGTCAAGGTTATGGGCCAGGCGATCGCCGCTTATGTGAAAAAATTTGACCAAACCACGCGCTCGGCGCGGCAATTATTTTGGTTGGGCGTACTGTTATGGTTTGTGATCGTCGGTGGAACGGCAATTATTGCTGGCGCCATTATGGGTCTAACACAACGGTGGTTCTGGTTACATTACGTGGTAGGGGTCTACTTGTGTTACACCACCTTATCCATTCGCGGCCTGGCGCATGAAGGCCGCAAGATCCAAAAAAGTTTGCAGGCGCAGCGGTTAACCCAGGCGCGACAACAGGTAGGGATGATCGTTGGTCGCGATACCCAGCAGTTATCCGCGGAAGCCGTGTGCAAGGCGACCATTGAGACGATCGCGGAAAATACCAGTGACGGGGTGATCGCACCATTATTTTACTTATTTATCGGTGGTCCGGTGCTGGGCTTAGTTTATAAGGCCGTCAATACATTGGATTCAATGGTTGGTTACCGCAATCAGAAGTACCGCAATATTGGTCGCTTTTCCGCCCAATTAGATGATATTTTCAATTGGCTTCCAGCGCGGCTAACGTGGTTATTTTTACTTGCAGCTAGCTGGTTATTGCGACTCAATAGCCGCGGCGCCTGGCAAATTGGTCGGCGCGATCGGCGGCAGCATTTAAGCCCTAACAGTGCGCTATCGGAATCGGTGGTTGCTGGCGCGCTTGATCTGCGCCTCGGTGGCCCGCACCAATACTTTGGTGAGCGTGTCGATAAGCCTTTTATTGGCCGCACCGATGCCCGACCAGCCAGCAGCGCGGATATCGGCACAACCAACCGCATGTTGTACGTAAGTGCGATTTTAGGCCTATTGTTTTTTGCCGGTTGCCGCTGGTTGCTCATTTAAACAGTCCCTTAATCGTGAAATATAAGGAGGAATTTCCTTTGGCAGAATATATTACGACACCTAACTTAATTACCGAAAAAAGTTTTCGGATGATCCATGAAGAAATCGCGGCAACCCGCCCCGATTATAAATTTAATGATCCTGTAGAAAAAGCGATCATTACACGGGCAATACATACGACTGCTGACTTTGAGTACCTTGACAGTTTAACTTTTACCCATGACGTGATCCGGCAAATCAAAGACGTGATGACCCAAGGTGGCACAATTTATACCGACACACACATGGCCTTGTCAGGAATTAATAAGCGAAAATTAGATGAACTAGGTTGCCACTATCATTGCTACGTCAGTGATCCAGAGATTTTCACTTACGCTAAGGCCCACGATATTACCCGGTCAATGGCTAGTATTGAAGTGGCCGCGCAAGGCGATACTAAAAAGTTATTCGTGGTTGGTAACGCACCGACTGCCTTGTATAAAATTCTGGAAATGCAGGCAGCGGGTCAACTACACGCTGACGCGGTGATTGGCGTACCAGTGGGCTTCGTTGAGGCCAAGGAAAGTAAGGAAGCTTTGTTTGAAAGTGATATTCCGGCAATTGTTGCCCATGGACGTAAGGGTGGCAGTAACTTAGCGGCGGCGTTGACTAATGCGGTTTTATACAATTTAGATCAGATTGCTGGTGATTAAATTGGCTAAAGAAGAAGATTACGTTTATTACAATGGTCGAGCATTGCGCAAAGGTTTTACCACCGGGACTACAGCAACTGCAGCCGCCGTGGCGGCAACCAAAGCGTTACTTGATCAAACCGCACAGGATACCGTGCGGGTGACCGCCGCTAATGGTCAACAAGTTGATTTTGAAATTAAGGAATGTCACTTTGATGAACACGAAGCCAGCATCGCGATCCAAAAAGATGGTGGTGATGATCAAGATGCCACTGATGGCATGCTGATCTACGCCACCGTGACGTTGCGGGATGATGATCAGATCGTGCTTGATGGCGGGAAAGGTGTCGGCCGCGTGACTCAAGCCGGTCTAGCCAATCCGGTGGGCATGGCGGCGATCAACCCAACGCCACGGAAAATGATCAAGCAAAGCGTTCGCGCAACGTTAGGGCCTGACCGCGGCGCTAATGTGATCATTTCCGCGCCAGAAGGTGAAAAGGTCGCGAAGCTGACTTACAATCCTAAATTAGGCATTGTCGGCGGCATTTCGATCCTCGGCACCAGCGGTATCGTCACGCCAATGTCAGAAGAAAGCTGGAAACATTCGATCACCATCGAAATGAATATTCACCGCAAACGCGGCGACAAGGATTTGATTTTAACGCCGGGTAATTATGGTGAAGATTTTCTGAAAGATCAAATGCACATTCCAGTTACGAAGCAGGTCCAAATGAGTAACTTTGTCGGCTATGTACTACATGAAGTGCAGCGGTTGGAATTTGAAAAGTTATTGATCGTCGGTGATCTAGGTAAGCTGATCAAAGTTTCGGCTGGTATTTTTTCGACCCATAGTAAGGACGCCGATGCGCGGGCTGAGATCATGGTGGCTAATTTGGCTTTAATGGGCGCACCAACTGAATTATTGCAAAAGGTTTATAAGTGCCTGACCACGATCTCGATGATCGAAGTGATCAACGCGGCCGGTTATCAAGGCGTGTACCAAATGATCGTTGATAAGATCAAATTGCGGGCAGACAAATTATTAGCTCACCGTAAGCCACACGTTGATATTGACGTGGTGATCTTTTCCAATAAAACCGGCTTTTTGGCGGCGACTAAGCCGTTGGCTGAAATTGAGGGGCAATGGCAATGATCAATATCGTGGGGATCGGCCCCGGTGCGGCTAAATTAATGGTGGCGGAAGTGGCAACGGTGGTCGCACGGGCTGAGGTGGTCGTTGGTAGCCAGCGCCAATTAGCCTTGTTTGATCTACCAGCCGCAAAACGCTATGTCTTACCTAAATTAAGTGAATTAAAAGTATTTTTGCAAAATAATCAGCAACGGGAGATCGCGGTGTTAGCTTCTGGTGATCCATTACTTTATGGCATCGGCAATTGGGCGCTGCATCAATTTCCCCGTGAACAGATCCATATCGTACCCGGAATCAGCGCAATCCAATATTGTTTCCATCAGATCGGTTTGCCAATGAATGATAGCTATTTGACCAGCAGTCATGGCCGGGTGCCGGATTTTGATTTTCTATTACAACATCAAACGGTGGCCATGGTTACCGATACGCAAATCGGGCCGTACCAAATTGCCCAAGAAGTTTTACAACGTGGTCAGCAGCGGCTAATGTATATTGGCGAAATGCTCAGCTATCCCGAAGAAAAAATAACTTGCTTACCGGCGGATCAAGTCGTTAAGCGCGAATATGCCTTGAATGTGGTGGTGATCACGAATGCGTGATGAAGAATTTTTACGGAGTAAAGTACCGATGACCAAAGCCGAAGTACGCGCGATCAGTATTACGGCGTTACAACTAAGTGACAAACACACGTTGCTCGACGTTGGCGCTGGTACTGGTAGTATCAGCGTGCAAGCGGCCCATGATTTCCCACAGTTGCAAGTGACGGCGATCGAACAAAAGCCAGCCGCCATTGCGATCATGCAACAAAATATTGAAAAATTTCAGTTGACTAACGTTGAGTTGATCAACGGTGCCGCACCGACGGCCATTCCGCAACAGACTTACGACGCTATTTTTGTTGGTGGCAGTGGGCAGCAGTTGGCGGGGATCGTTGATTTTGCTGCGGCCCAGCTGACTACTGGTGGGCAACTGGTGCTGAATTTCATTTTATTCGAAAATGCCTTGGTGGCTTATCAATTAGTTGAGCAGGCCGGGTTTAAGCAGGTCGAAATGATTCGCGCGGAGATCTCTAAATGGCACGCCTTGGGCCCAGGTCATTATTTTAAGCCCCAGAATCCGACGATGATCCTCACCGCGACTAAGTAACATCAAATCAAAGAAAAGAGACGAGCAAATATGGCAATTGTAAGTTTTGTTGGCGCCGGTCCTGGCGATAAAGAATTGATCACGTTGAAAGGGTACCGTTTGTTGGCGGCGGCCGACGTTGTGATCTACGCTGGTTCGCTGATCAATTTAGATTTATTGGATTACTGCAAGCCGGACGCTGAAAAGTTCAATAGCGCTGGCATGACTTTAGGCGAGATCGTTGAGCAAATGGCAAAAGCAGTTAAGGCTGATAAAAATGTGGTCCGGCTACAAACCGGCGATTTTTCGATCTACGGGTCGATTCGTGAACAAATCGAAGAACTGAAAAAGCGCGACATTCAGTATGACTGCATTCCTGGTGTTAGCTCATTCTTAGGTGCGGCTTCCAGCCTAGGCGTGGAATATACCGTGCCCGAAGTCTCCCAAAGTGTGATCATTACCCGGATGGCTGGCCGGACGCCAGTTCCTGATCGTGAATCGTTGCAATCATTTGCTGCGCACCAAACCTCGATGGTGATCTTCTTATCCGTGCAGGGCATGCGTAAGGTGGTCAAAGAATTGATTGCTGGTGGCTATCCTGAAACCACACCAGCAACGGTTATTTACAAAGCCACTTGGCCGGATGAACAAAGTGTTTCTGGGACTTTGGCCGATATTGCTGGCAAAGTTAAGGACGCTGGTATCCGGAAGACGGCCTTGATCATGGTCGGCGAATTCTTAGGCGAGCAGTACCATTATTCGCATTTGTACGATGCCCATTTCACCCATGAATACCGCAAGGCCAGCGAAAAATGAAGCAACGCTTTGCAATCGTGACCGTGACCGCAACTGGTCAAAAATTGGCCCAGCAGATCGCAGCGGTTTGGCCACAACCAGTTACAATTTATGCGCCGGCCAAAATTGCGCTAGCACCGACGCAATCAATTGCCCGTGGCGAATTTAGCACGGTGTTGCAACGGCTATTTAAACAAGTCGATTGTTTGATCTGTATTATGGCTAGTGGCATTGTTGTGCGAACGTTGGCGCCGGTGATCGAAGATAAAACCACTGATCCGGCGGTGTTAGTTTTGGATGAACAAGGCCAACACGTGATCAGTTTATTGTCCGGCCATATTGGTGGTGCCAACCAGTGGACCAACGAACTAGCAACATTGCTAGTTGCTGATCCAGTGGTGACTACGGCAACTGACACTGAGCAAGTGCAAGCGCTGGATCTACTCATGAAGCAATTAAATGGTTGGTATCCGGAGTTTAAACGCAACACTAAATGGATCAACGGTTTATTGGCGGCCAAGGCACCCGTTTACTTGTACATCGAGCCGTATTTACGCGGGTATGTCGATCATTTGCGGGGCTTTACGGAAGTTGCCGACTGGCATGCGCTACCAACGGCTGGACCGGCGGTGATCATTTCCGATCGGACGGTTTTCCCCAAGCGAGCGCAGACGGTGCAATTGATTCCCCGCTGCAACGTGCTGGGCATTGGTTGCCGCAAAAATGTGACCATTGCGCAAGCGCAGCAGGCCTGGTTAGAATTTTGCCAACAAGAACAGTTGGCGTGGCAGTCGGTAGCCCAAATTGCCAGTATTGATAAAAAAGCGCATGAACCGGCGCTGCATTATTTGGCGGCGACCTTTAACTGTGAGCTCACTTTTTATTCTGCCGCTGAATTGGCTACCGCCGCCGAGCATTACCCGCAATCGGCGTTTGTTAAAAAAACGGTCGGTGTTGGCAATGTGGCTGCGGCTAGTGCTGAAGTGGCTAGTGGTCAACTAGCGCTTACGCCACGCTTTGCTAGCCAGGAAATGACCTTTACGTTAGCGCGTTTAAAACAATTACAGAAATGAGGAAATTACATGTTATATATTGTCGGAATTGGACCAGGTTCACGTGACCTGATGACCCAGGAAGCCCTAGATGTGATCGCAAAAACGGATATTATTGTCGGCTATTCTACCTATATCCGCATCATTCGTGATTTGATCAAGGATAAGGAGATCGTGTCGACCGGGATGCGTGGTGAAGTGGCGCGTTGTCAAAAGGCCATTGAGATCGCTCAAACCGGTAAAGATGTTGCCATCGTTTCTAGTGGCGATGCTGGGATTTACGGCATGGCCGGCTTGGCCTTAGAATTAGCGGCCAAGGCTAAAGCGAAGATCGATATCAAAGTTGTCCCAGGGGTAACGGCTAGTATTGGGGCCGCTGCTGCTTTAGGCGCACCGTTAATGAACGATTTCTGCCACATCAGCCTAAGCGACTTGATGACACCGTGGGAAGTGATCACGAAACGAGTTGACGCTGCGGCCAGCGCTGATTTTGTCATTTGCTTGTACAATCCTCGTAGTAAAGGGCGGCCTAATAACTTACGTGAAGCCTTAGACATTATTTTGAAATATAAATCACCAGAAACCGTGGTTGGCATTGGCAAAGATGTGGCGCGGCCAAAAGAAATTGAAAAAATAACCACGATCAAAGACTTGGACGAAGAAGACGTTGATATGACGACGATCGTTATTATTGGTAACAAGAATACCTACGTCGCTGATGGCCATATGATCACACCAAGAGGGTATACACTATGATTTTATTGATGGGTGGTACGACGGAAAGTCTGACCATTGCCGATTTTCTCACCCAGCAACAACGGCCATTTATTTTGTCGGTGGTCAGTCAGTATGGCGCAGAGTTGGCGCATGAACACGCCGCGATGGTTTCTGAACAAGCTTTAGATGCGGAACAGTTACCGGCGTTTTTACGGCAGCAAAAAATTACGTTAGTGATCGACGCGACGCACCCCTTTGCTAAGGTTGCTTCTGAAAACACGATTGCTGCGACTAAAATAGTCGGCATTCCGTATGTACGCTTTGAGCGGGAGCAAGTTGCCGAGGCCGGCCAAGATCTGCGTTTTGTCGATGATTTGGAGCAGGCCTGTGCCATTCTAAAGCAGCTTGACGGAACCGTCTATCTGTCAACTGGTAGTAAAACCGTTGGTGATTACATTGCTGCCTTAGGGCTCGAACGTATTCACGTTCGCGTCTTGCCGGTTACCCGGGTGTTTGAAAAGTTGACCGCGTTAGGCTTACGAGCAGAACAGGTCGATGGTATTCGCGGACCGTTCACTACGGCGTTGAACGTTGAATTATTTAAGCGTGTCAACGCCTGTGCAGTGGTGACTAAGGAAAGTGGTCGCCAAGGCGGTATTCAGGAAAAAGTCGCCGCGTGTGCAGCGCTAAATATTCCCTGCATTATTATCAAGCGGCCAGCGGTTGATTATCCAGCAGTGGTCAAAACGATTCCTGAACTAGCAACAACGTTAGCACAACTTTAAAGAGGGGAGTGGCAGCATGAGTGGTTTAGTTTCATTAATTGGTGCCGGTCCCGGCGCACCAGAATATTTGACTCGGCTAGGGGCGCGGCGTTTGCATGAAGCCGATGTGGTTTTTTATGATCGCTTAGTCGATCCAGAATTGCTACACTTAGCGCCACAAGCTGAGCTGATCGACGTCGGTAAGTTGCCCCGTTTTCATAAGGTCAAACAGGGACGGATCGAGCAACTATTGATCGAATACGCCCAGCAAAATAAACGGGTAGTCCGCTTAAAAGCAGGTGATCCGTATGTCTTTGGTCGTGGTGGCGAAGAAGGCGAACGGTTGGCGGCGGCTGGTATTGATTTTGAGGTCGTACCGGGAATCACCAGTGCAATCGCTGGTCTAGCGGCTGCTGGCATTCCGATCACACATCGGGACTATGCCTCCAGCTTTCACATTATTACCGGTCACCGGCAGAAAACAAATGGCGGCTTGAATTGGGCAAACATTGCGCAACAAGAAGGCACGTTGGTTTTTCTGATGGGGATGAGTCAGTTACCACGAATTGTGGCCGAATTACGTCAACATGGTAAAGCAGCAACGACACCGGTAGCCATTATTCAATGGGCGACACATTGGAATCAGCGTGTGGTCACGGCGCCATTAGCTAAAATCGTCAGTACGGTGCGGCAACAAAAAATTGGTGCGCCTAGTCTGATCGTTGTCGGTGATGTGGTTAAATTGCGTACGGTTTTACAAGCGCCAGCGACACCGTTGACCGGCAAACATATTTTGATTCCTGCCGCACAACCATCACGCTTAGCTCAATTATTAACTGATCGGGGAGCTTTTGTCGGTCGTTTTGAACGTAGCACCCCGCAGCCACTGCCCATAAAATCACCTAATTTTACGGCTTATCAAACACTAGTCGTGACCGATATTGTTGCTTTCGCAGAATTACAGCAGCAATTGTTAGCAGCTGGACAAGATCTGCGTGTATTGGCACATTTACGCTTGATTGCAACTAGTCAACGCGTTGCTAAAGGGCTACAAAAATATGGTCTGTTAGTTGATGATTGTATGCCATTAGCGCAGCTTGATTTAACGGCACCGTCCCTATTGATCATCAGTGCTGCACCAGCACAATCAACTCAGGGGGCAACTTGGTTAGCAACCTATCAACATCGCTTGCCGACCCAAGATCAGCTACGGCTGCGGCAATATCAGGCGGCTATTTTTCCCAGCACACAAGCGGTCGCTGACCTATTTAATAGTGTTCGACCGAGTCAGCGCCAGCAGTTACAACAGTTGCCTAGTTTTGCTATGGGCGAGCAAGTGGCGGCAGCGTTGATCGCCCAAGGCGTGCAACGGGTTTATGGCAGCCAACCCAGCTATACCGCAGTTTTAGATAAAATTGAAGGATGGTGTCAAGCATGACCAAAACAGCTATTTTAGTTGTTAGTTTTGGAACGACTTTTCCGGAAACGCGACAGAAAACAATTGCAGCAACCGAAACGGCGATTCAGCAGGCTTATCCTGATGCCACTGTTTTCCGGGCGTTTACTTCTAACGTTGTAATCAAACGGATCCGCGAAAAAGAACAAATTAAAATCGATACGCCTAGCCAGGCTTTGCACAAGATTCAGCAGGCCGGCTTCACCCGCGTGCTCGTTCAATCATTGCATATTATTCCCGGCATCGAATATCAGCGGTTATTAAGTCAACTAGCGGGTTATCGTGATCAGTTTGCGGAATTGATCGTGGGCCAGCCGTTGTTAAGCGACTACAGCGATTATCAATGGTTAGTGGCCCAGCTGCCTAAGTTGACGCCTAATTTGGCGGCCGATGAAGGGGTCTTATTTATGGGCCACGGTACCGCGGATAACCAATTCACGGCTTATGCGTGCTTGGATCACATGTTAATGGGCACGCGCCATTATGTGGGGGCAGTGGAAAGTTATCCTGATTTAACCCTGGAGCTTAAGCGAATGCAGCAAGATGGCATTAAAAAAGTGCATCTATGGCCGTTAATGTTAGTTGCGGGCAACCATGCGACTAATGATATGTCATCGACTGAGCCGGCTTCGTGGCGGTCACAACTAGAGGCACAAGGGTTTAAGACTGAAAGTCACTTAGTTGGTTTAGGTGAGCTTCCGGCGGTCCAACAGCGGTTCACGCAACATTTACAACAGGCGCTCGACAAGAGTAATGAAGGGAAGTAAACAAATGGCGAAATTTTATGGTATTGGCGTTGGTCCTGGCGATCCTGATCTATTGACCGTCAAGGCAACTAAGCTGATTCAACAGTTAGACGTTTTATATACACCTAAGGCGCATCACGGTGGGGTCAGTGTGGCCGAAAAAATTGCCCAGCCGTATTTGCCAGCTGATCTAGAAATCAAGCAGCGTCATTTTCCAATGGTTAAAGATTTGGCGACCAAGGAAAAAAGCTGGACCGCGATCGCTAGTGAGATCGTTAGTGACGTCCAAGCTGGGCGCGACGTTGGTTTTCTGACCTTAGGTGATCCGTCCGTTTATAGTACTTATAGTTATATTTTAGCGCGGGTCCAGGATCAAATCGCGGTGGAAACGATCGCCGGGATCTCGTCCTTCTCACAAATTGCCGCTAGTTTATCGATCCCGTTAGTATTAGATGATGAATTATTAACGGTGGTACCGGCAACAACCGATGAAGCAACGTTAAAAAGTGCCTTAGCTTTAAACGATAATTTAGTGATTATGAAAGTCGCCACACATTGGCAAATGGTGTATCAACTTTTAGCGGCTGCTGGGTTATTAGATCAAGCGATCGTGGTTGCCAATGCGTCAATGGCCGGCCAGGAGATCACGCCAGTTCAACAGTTAACGGCCGACAGTAAGTTGCCTTATTTTGCCACGATGTTGGTTAAAAAACATCAACGTTTGGTTGAATGAGTTGGCTAAAAATATTTTATGAGTGGGAGGTACAGTATGTTATCAGCAAAAAAGTTTAAACGTTTATTGATCATCGTCGGGGTGGCGGTGTTGCTGGTCAGTCTGAATTATCCGATCACCGTTCACGCCATGCATATTATGGAAGGCATGCTGCCGCCAGGCTGGTGTATTTTCTGGTTTGCCATCGCCACGCCGTTCTTCATTTATGGTCTATACCGGATGCGGCAGATCGTACGTGATTCTAATCAAAATGCGAAAATTATGTTGGCGCTATGCGGTGCATTCGTTTTCGTTTTATCATCATTAAAGATTCCTTCAGTTACTGGGTCGTCATCGCATCCAACTGGGGTAGGTTTAGGAACCGTGTTGTTTGGTCCCGGAGTGCTCAGTGTGCTAGGCGCGATCGTGTTGTTATTTCAGGCCTTGCTTTTAGCTCATGGCGGTTTAACAACGTTAGGGGCCAACATGGTTTCGATGGTGATCGTCGGTCCGTTTGTCGGTTATGCGGTTTGGCGGCTTTGTCGCGCATTGCGGATGAATCGGGCAATTTCAATTTTTCTCTGTGCGGTTTTCGCTGATTGGATCACTTACGTCACGACTTCTATTCAGTTAGCAGTGGTGTATCCGGACCCGAATAATGGGGTGCTCGGCGCTGCGATCAAGTTTTTGAGTATTTATGCGGTCACGCAAATTCCGTTGGCGATTGCCGAAGGACTACTGACAGTGCTGGTTTATAACTTAGTGATCAGTAATCATTTATGGGAGGAGTCAGCCTTACGATGAAACGAAAAACAGTGCAGAACTTAATTTTAGTCGCTTTAGTCATTGTCTTGTGCGTGATTCCGTTTTTCGTTGCCAAAGGTGGCAGCTTTACTGGTAGTGATGACCAAGGTACCGCGCAGATTCGTAAAAATGATCCCAGCTATAAAGTATGGATCCATCCGTTATGGACGCCGCCTTCTGCTGAAGTGGAAAGCTTCTTGTTTACCGTACAAGGCAGTATCGGTACAGGGATCATCGCGTACATCATCGGCAATGCTCATGGCAAGCGTAAGGCACGGCAGGAAATGCAGGCGCAAAAACACCAAGAATAGCGTGTCGGCGATAAAATTCAGCAAAATACTGAACGATCGTTTTTCAGTGAGATAGGAGGAACGCATTATGTTAGTGATCGATAAATATGCTTACCAAAATAAAATCGTTCACTGGTCACCGGTTTTAAAAGGCTGGTTGTGGTTACTAGGAATGGTTTTAGCGTTCCAGCCGATCATTTGGTTAAAGGTTTTATTATTGGTCGGCGTCATTGGTGCCACATTATACGTGACCGGAGTCGGTTTACATCAATATTTGCGTTGGTATTATGGCATATTGCCGTTCCTGCTGTTAAGTATTTTGGGAATTATTTTGACTGTTGGGCCGACACAACGGACCTTGTATTGGTCGATTCCAGTTTTTGGCCAATATTTTGGCATCTCAAAGACGATGCTGCCACAAGGATTAACGATCGGTTTGCGGGCACTAAGTGCGATCACGTGTACGTATTTTTTGGCCTTAACAACGCCGTTTCAACAAATTGTTTATTTGTTAGTTAAGCTACATCTACCGCGCTTATTGATCGAAGAAACCATGTTGATGTACCGCTTTATATTTATTTTTATTGCGGCGTGGGAACAGATCTATCATGCACAGCAATTGCGGTTTGGCTACCGTAATTTTCATACCAGCATTCATTCGCTTAGTTTGTTGATCAAGTTGCTATTCGAACAGATCATCTATAATTATCGGGAAATGGATAATGCGCTGGCAGTCAAACTTTATCATGGCGAATTTCCAATTATGACAAAAGAACGGAGCGGCAATAATGCTTGAACTACAACATGTGAATTTTAGTTATGAACCTGGCAAAGAAGTGCTGCATGACATCAACTTAAAATTAGATCAGGCGCAGGTTATCGGCATCATTGGACCAAATGGGTCAGGAAAGTCGACTTTGTTTTTAAACTTGGTTGGCATTCAGCGACCAGATAGCGGGCAAATTTTGCTAGACGGACAACCATTACGCTATGATAAAAAGTCTTTATTGGCTTTGCGCAAACGGATCGGCATTGTTTTTCAAAATTCGGAGCAACAAATTTTTTATTCATTGGTAGAGGACGATGTGGCCTTTGCCTTACATAATCTTGGGCTACCACAGGCTGAGATCGATGCACGGGTGGATCGCGCCTTAGCTAAGCTGGATATTAGTGACTTACGCCAACGGCCGATCCAATATTTAAGTGGCGGTCAGAAAAAGCGGGTCGCCATTGCCGGTATCTTAGTTTTAGATTCAGAGTGGCTATTGCTGGACGAACCAACGGCGGGGCTCGATCCTGATGGCCGGCGGCGGATGGTGATATTGATCCAACAGTTGATCGCTAACGGACAGAAAATAATTTTGTCTAGTCATGATATGGATTTTATGTATGAAGTCGGGCAATATTTTTATATTTTACAAGATGGGCGTATCGTTAAAAGTGGGGATAAGCAGACCGTATTCAAGGAACGGGCAGTTATTGAACAAGCTAAGCTAGAGCAGCCCTGGTTGGTACGTTTGCATGAAGATCTACATTTGCCGTTATACAACACACCGGCTGACTTATTTGCCGATCAGGATCTGCAGGAAAAATTAAAGCAACTGCATCTGCCGGACTAGCGGGGCCTGGTGTGCATAATTATGTGAGTGAACTGGTTAGACAAGGTTCCATTGTTAGCTATGAGGGAGGAAAAATAAAATGACGCAAGCAATTATGTTTCAGGGAACGGCTTCTGACTCAGGTAAAAGTTGGTTGGCTGCCGGGCTCTGCCGAATTTTACGCGATGATGGCCTACGGGTGGCACCGTTTAAATCGCAAAATATGGCGTTAAATTCTTTTATTACTAAGGAAGGTAATGAAATGGGCCGCGCGCAAGTATTTCAGGCCGAAGCCGCTGGGGTGGCACCGGATGTGCGAATGAACCCGATTTTATTAAAACCCTCCACCGATAAAGCCTCACAAGTGGTATTCTTGGGTAAAGTCCTCACTGATATGGACGCAGTCGATTATCAAGCATTCAAACCGCAATTAAAGGATAAAGTGAATCAAGTTTATCAAGAGTTGGCGGCGGAAAATGATGTGGTCGTGCTGGAAGGGGCCGGCAGCCCAGCAGAAATTAATCTTAATGAAAATGATTTGGTCAACATGGGGATGGCGCGGATGGCTGATGCGCCGGTTATTTTAGTGGCCGATATTGATAAAGGCGGTGTATTTGCCGCAATTTACGGTACAATTAAGTTAATGCCGCCGGCCGATCAAAAGCGGGTCAAAGGCATTGTGATCAATAAATTCCGTGGCGATGAAACTTTGTTAACGCCGGGTAATAAAATGATCGAGGATCTGACCGGGGTACCGGTGCTAGGTGTGATTCCAATGAGTGACGTCGATCTGGATGAAGAAGATAGTGTGGCCTTGACCGGTAAATCGCGGCAAATGGATACCAACAAAGCTTTGGATGTGGCGGTGATCAGCTTAACTAAGATCTCTAACTTTACCGACTTTCATAGTTTAGAATTGCAGCCTGACGTTTCAGTACGCTATGTGCTTAAAGCGGATGAACTAGGCCAACCGGATCTATTGATCATTCCAGGTAGTAAAAATACCAATGAGGATATGGCTTATTTAAATCAAACTGGGTTGGCGGCAGCAATCAAGCAGGCCCATCAACAAGGCAGTATGGTCTGTGGCATTTGTGGGGGCTATCAAATCATTGGTCGTCAGTTGCACGACGAACAACAAGTTGAATCACCGATCAAGCATCAGGCCGGCTTAGGTTTGATCGATGCCGCGACTTATTTTAATCCAACTAAAACGACCACCCAAGCGGAGGCCTGGCATGATGGGTTTAAACTAACCGGCTATGAGATCCATATGGGCACGACTAAATTAGGCCCAGCGGCACGGCCGTACACCAAGATTGTTGCCAATAATGGGGTTAAAACGGCGCGGGATGATGGTGCGATCAACGATGATGGAACTGTTTTTGGAACGTACCTACATGGTATTTTCGATAATCAATTATGGACGCGCCATTTGTTGAACCAATTGCGGGAGCGTAAAGGCTTGGCACCGATTTATACGCCAGGCGTGTCACTGAATGCCTATAAGGAGCAGCAGTATGACAAATTAGCAGCAACCTTGCGCCAACATCTTGATATGGCCGCGATCTATCAGATTTTAGCTGATAGTGCACATTAAAATATTTTCAGTTATGTTGTCGTGAAGCGCTGCTGTAATCTTTGGTGGCGAACTTTTTAAGAAGTGGGGAATTTCATGTATCCAGTTATGTTGAACTTACAGGATAAACAGGTGATCGTTGTGGGTGGCGGTCGTGTGGCTGCACGTAAAATCAAAATGCTGCAAGCAACTGGCGCGGTGATCACAGTGATCAGTCCGACGTTGGCGCCAACAATCGACCGTCAACAACTTAATTGGGTGGCACGCGCGTATCAAACAGGTGATTTAGCGCAAGCTGATTTAATCATTGCCTGTACCGATGATTTGGCCGTGAATGCGCAAGTGCGTCAAGACGCCGGGCCAGGTCAATTGGTCAATAATACCAGCAATAAATATGCTTCTGATTTTTATAATATGGCGATGGTGTCACAAGATGATGTTGCGCTAGCGGTCTCGACTCATGGCAGTTCCCCTAAGCTAGCTAAAAAAATCCGGCAACTTTTAACGATTTGGCTGCAGGCCAAGCCGTGGCAAAAAGGAAGGAATGAAACCAAATAATGTTTATTATTTATGTCAATCTGGACTATCATCGTTTGCCGCTGGCACTTCGTGAGCAATTTTCATTTGCGGCGGAGCAACTGGCGCAAGCCGATCAAAAATTAAATCAGGAAAAAAGTATCCTGGAAAATGTCATTTTATCAACCTGTAATCGTACCGAAATTTATGCGGTCGTTGATCAGATCCACACGGGCCGTTATTATTTGAAGCGTTTCTTGGCCAACTGGTTTAATGTCGACTTAGCGACGATCAATACCTATGTTATGATTGAAGAACAGGACGCTGCAGTGACCCATTTATTCCGGGTTGCTAGTGGTTTGGAATCATTGATCGTTGGTGAACCACAAATCTTAGGTCAAGTTAAACGGGCTTTCTTTGCGGCTCAAGCCAATGCAACGACTGGCGCAATTTTCAATCATTTATTCCAAGAAGTGATTACTTTTGCCAAACGGATGCATACAGAATATAAGATCAGTGAACATTCAATTTCATCGAGTCAGGCCGGCTTACATCAGATTAAATCCCATCTACAAGCTTTACAGGGTAAACAATTGGCAATTGTTGGCTTAGGTGAAATTGGTCGCCAAGCGTTGGATAATGCCTACAATATGGGCTTTAGTCATATTGTTTTAGTCAACCGAACTTTAAGTAAAGCGCAACATTTAGCGGCTAATTTTGGTCAGCAAGTCAGCGCTGCGCCGTTGACTAACTTAACTGAGGTTTTAGCCGATTCTGATGCGGTGATCACTGCGGTGGCGGCACGTGAACCGGTGATTACTGAACAAACGTTGACAAAACGGCGGCCAAATTTGGTATTGATTGATCTGGGAGTTCCGCGCAATATTCGTTTAACCCCACAATTAGCGGATCAATTGCATTATTACAATATTGATCAACTGACAGAGATCGTTCAATCCAATAATGAATTACGCCAGCAGTTAGTCAAAAAGATTGCCGCGGAAATTCCCGTTGCGGTACAGGATTACTATACCTGGCAACGCCAATTACATATCGTTCCGGTGATCAAGGAATTACGTGAATCAGCTTTAGCGGTGCAGGGTACCGCCTTGACTAGTCTGCAGCGTAAGTTACCTGAGTTAGACGAACATGAGCTAAAAGTGATCCGTAAGCATATGAAGAGCATTGTGAATCAGTTGATCAAGCAACCGATCAAAACGATCAAAGAGTTATCGGTCACAACCGATGCAGAGGTCGACATTGATTTCTTTAAACAGATTTTCGGTTTAGATGAAGATGAAGCGACTGCTAAGAAGGAGGTTGCTAAATGAAAACAACGTTTATTATTGGCACACGTAAAAGTAAACTAGCTTTATGCCAATCCCAATTAGTGCAAAAACAATTACAAACACGATTTCCGCAACTGGAATTTAAGCTCCAGCCGATTGTAACTGAAGGCGACCGTAACTTACATGACAGTCTACAAAAAATCGGTGGTAAAGGTGTTTTTGTTAAAGAAATTGAACACGAACTATTATCCGCAAAAATTGATTTTGCAGTGCATAGTTTGAAAGATGTACCACCGGTTTTACCGCAGGGTTTAACGATTGGCGCAGTGCCAAAACGAGCTTCAGCATTTGATTGCCTGATCACGGTGGCACCCATCAAATCGTTAGCTGATTTACCCCAAAATGCGCGTATCGGCACCAATAGTTTACGTCGTGAAGGGCAGTTATTGCACGCACGGCCGGATTTAGTGATCGTACCAATTCGCGGTAATGTCGATACTCGCTTAGCTAAAATTGCTAGTGAAAACTTGGCCGGCATTGTTTTGGCTGAGGCTGGTTTAGATCGTTTGGCCGTTGATATTGCGCCTTATTATCGTTACTCCTTACAAGACGTAATTTTGCCAGCCACTGGTCAAGGTGCATTGGCAATCGAATGCCGGCAAGCGGATACCGATACTTTGGGACTATTAGCAGCGATTCATGATGCCCAAACTGCTAGCTGTGTCCAAATTGAGCGCGCCTTTTTAAAGGCACTAGGCGGAAGTTGTAATTTTCCAATTGGAGCTTACGCCACGCAAAATGCACTTGGGTATGAGTTTAAAGGTTTAGTCGCAGCGCAAGATGGGACCGCATGGTATCCAATTGAGAATCGCGGTCCCTTAACCGCTAAATTAGGTAAAACGGCGGCTGATACATTGATCGCTCAAGGTGCATTGGCAGCATTAGCAGTGGATTAGTAAGTGTTGTTTATTGTTAATTTAGCGGAAAATATTGTGCTTGCTTAACTAGGTATACGTCATAATTCAGGCGTTTTTTCAACGCAGGTTACAAAATTAATTTAAGGAAAGAAGTTAGATATTTATGATTCAATTTGATCGTCATCGTCGTTTACGCACAACTCCAGCATTACGGGACCTCGTTCGGGAAAATCGGGTGACTCGCGATGATTTGATCATGCCGGTTTTTGTCGTTGAGGATTTTAATGGCAAAAAAGAAATCAGCTCGATGCCAGGGGTTTATCAATTTGGCTTAGATACGATTTTGACTGAGATCAAGGCTATCACTGATTTAGGTATTAAAGCAATTATCTTATTTGGCCTACCTAGCCATAAGGATGATGTTGGTACTGGTGCTTGGTCAGACGATGGTATCGTGCAACAAGCAACACGCAAGATCAAAGCCGCTTATCCTGATTTGATCGTTATTGCGGATACTTGTTTGTGTGAGTATACGTCTACTGGTCATTGTGGTGTCGTGGATGAAAATGGCTACGTCTTAAATGATGAATCATTGAAGTTGTTGGCTAAAACTGCGGTCAGCCAGACTAAGGCGGGGGCTGATATTATTGCGCCATCTAATGCAATGGACGGCTTTGTTGCGGCAATCCGTCAGGGCTTGGATGAAGCGGGTTACGTTAATACACCGATCATGTCCTACGCCGTTAAATACGCTTCTAGCTTCTATGGCCCATTCCGCGATGCGGCCAATAGTGCACCAGCTTTTGGTGACCGTAAAACTTACCAAATGGACCCAGCTAACCGCTTAGATGCATTGCGCGAAGTTGCTAGTGATGAAAAAGAAGGCGCCGATATGGTGATGGTCAAACCGTCAATGGCTTTTGGGGACATTATGCGTGACGTTCGTGAACAAACATTGTTGCCATTAGTGGCCTACAATGTTTCTGGTGAATATTCAATGGTTAAAGCTGCCGCCGCTAATGGGTGGATCGATGAAGCCAAAATCGTGGATGAAATTTTAACTGGGATGAAGCGTGCTGGTGCCGACTTGATCATCACTTATTTTGCCAAGGATGTTGCGGCCCGGCTGGTCAAATAACGGAAAACTTTAATATTAAATTAACCACGATTGTGAAGTAGGGGGAATTAGGATAGTATGCGTGATTTTACAAAATCAAAACAGGCTTTTGCTGAATCTAGTCAATTAATGCCTGGCGGGGTCAATAGCCCAGTTCGTGCTTTTAAAAATGTCGGTGGTGATCCATTATTTATCGATCATGGTAAAGGATCACATATCTATGATATTGATGGTAATGATTATATCGATTACGTCATGTCATGGGGGCCATTGATTCTTGGACACGCTGATGATCAAGTGGTTGCTGATTTACAGGCAGCTGTGACTAAAGGAACCAGTTACGGTGCACCGACTTTGTTGGAAAGCCAATTGGCGAAAATGATTCAAAAAGTGGTGCCGTCGATCGAAATGATGCGGATGGTTTCTTCAGGGACGGAAGCCACGATGAGTGCGATTCGTTTGGCTCGTGGCTACACGAAACGTGATAAGATCGTTAAATTCATTGGGAACTATCATGGCCATAGTGATTCATTATTGGTCGATGCTGGTTCTGGATTGGCAACGTTTAATATTACCAAGTCTCCTGGTGTACCTGAAGCTTTAGCGTATGATACTTTAACTGTGGCTTATAATGATGAAGCGGCGATCAAAAAAGTCTTTGCGGCGCATGGTGATGAAATTGCCTGTGTGATCGTTGAACCCGTTGCCGGTAATATGGGCGTTATTCCAGCTAAGAAGTCATTTTTGCAGACGCTACGCCAAGTCACTAGTGATCATGGCGCTTTATTGATCTTTGATGAAGTTATGACTGGTTTCCGTGCAGCCTTCCATGGTGCTCAGGCTTTATATGGTATTACACCAGATCTAACGACTTTAGGTAAAGTTGTTGGTGGTGGCTTACCGGTTGGCGTCTTTGGTGGTCGGCGGGAGATCATGCATGAGATCACGCCTGATGGTCCAATCTATCATGCTGGGACTTTATCTGGTAATCCATTAGCGATGACGGGCGGTATTAGCACAATCAAGCAATTAAATGAAGACTTGTATACTGCGATGGATCAAAAAGTGACGCGCTTGATGGCTGGAATTGCGGCTGCTGCAAAGCAATATCAAGTGCCAATAGTCACGCATCATGTTGGCACGATGTGGAGTTACTTCTTTAATGAACATGAAGTTGAAAATTTTGCGGACGTTCAAAAAAGTGATCAGGCATACTTTGCCAAGTTCTATAAGGCGTTATTGCAAGAAGGTATTTACACTGCGCCATCGCAATTTGAAACGAATTTCATTTCCACTAAACACACTGATGCTGAGATCGACCAAACGATTGCAGCATTTGAACGTGCCTTTGCTGCCGTTAGTCAGGGGTGAGTGGCGATGAGTCAATTTCGTGATTTAACATTACTGCCATTATCGACAACTGAACAATTGGTAATTGCCTGTGACAGTAGTGCAGGAATTGGCGCTAAACAAGCAGACATGGTTTCGGTTCCCACCGAAGTTATGTCTGCTTATTGTTTACGCGTCCCATTATTAGAGCTGTTGTGCTTTGGTGCACAGCCATTAATGGTGATCGATACCGTTGGAAATGAAATGCAGCCTACTGGTGAAAAGGTGATCACCGGGTTGCGGCAAGAATTAGCTAAAGCTGATTTAGCGACGTTGCCATTAAATGGCAGTACCGAGGATAACATGACGACGATCACAACCTCAGTCGGTGTAACCGTGATCGGTAAAAGTGCGCTAAAACAACGTAAACAGTACTCGTCGCTGCTAGTTTATCAGCTGGGTACACCATATGTTGGTGAACAGGTCGTGGCGCACCTAGATACGATTTTTGCTTACCAAGAAGTGCGACGGTTGCAGCAAATTGTTGGCGTTGTCGATTTATTACCGGTGGGTTCAAAAGGAATTCGTGATGAAATGGGTCAACTAGCGACCACGCAAAAATTAACGCCTAAATGGGTGGTGACTGATGATGCAGAATTTAGTCAGTCAGCTGGACCGGCGACAGTCTTATTGATTGCAATCGTCCCGGCAGCACAAGCAGAACTACAATGCGCATTTCCTACCGTGCGCTTGATCGCAGAATTGGAGGCGAAATGATGGCACAACTTGAGTTGATCACTGGCGGTGCACGTAGTGGTAAGTCAGCATTTGCGGAGCAGCGCTTTACAGCAGCTGAAGCGATTTGTTACATCGCCACTGGAGTGATGTTGGCACCTGATCAGGAGATGGCTTTGCGGATCGAACGTCATCAAGCTCGCCGTTCAGCTAATTGGCAAACGGAAGAACGTTATTTGGATGTAGCGCTTTTTATTCAGCAGCATCATTTTGCTGGTTATTTATTGGATGATGTGACTATGTTGACGACTAATCTGTTTTATCATTTAGTTGCGCAACAAGGTCAAGTTCAACCGGCAGCTTATGATGATTATATTGAGCAAATGACTAACCCGCAGATCAAAGAAATCGAACAGCAGATTTTAACCCAGTGGCATGACATTGTGAACGCCGTTCGTACCACGAAACAGCGTTTATTGGCGGTGACGAATGAAGTTGGTTTAGGCGTCGTACCCGCCACGCGGCAAGCACGATTATTGCGTGATATTTATGGCGATGTCAATCAATATTTAGCTCAAGCGGCTGATCAGGTTTATTTCGTGATCAGTGGTTTGCCACAACAAATTAAATGATCGGGGGTAGCAGTTTGGGACAAGCGTTAATTTTATTTATTCAGTTTTTTACCCGGATCAATGTTCCAATGATGATCGATGACGTAGAAGAAAAGTTCCGGCGTAATATTCAATACTTAACTGTTTTTGGTTTATTGTTGGGTATTTTAGAAGCGGTGATTTTTTGGTTATTGCAATTAATATTGCCAGTTTGGTTGGCGTGGGGATTATTTTTAGTCAGTGATGGTCTGCTGACTGGCGGATTTCATTTGGATGCCTTAGCGGACAGTGCTGATGGTTTGTTTTCTTCACGAACACCCGATAAAATGCATGAGATCATGAAGGATAGCCGGATCGGTACCATGGGCACTCTAGCGTTGCTCTATTATTATGGAATAATGATCGGTGGTGGCGTGGCCCTCAGTCAGCAGGTAACACCATTGCAATTAGCATTTATTGCTGCCATTACAACGATGTTGGCTAAAACCGGCTTATCATTATTGTTCTATAAAATGGTTTATGCAGGTGCACCCCATGGCTTAGCCAGTATCTGGGTCAAAGTAAAAACGTGGCAGATCGTTGTTGCTCAATTATTCTCATTGGTCGTTATGGCGCTAGCACTAGGGCTTAGTGGTATTTTAAGCTATTTAGCGATTTTGGTAGTAGCCTATGGTTATCGGCGGCGGATCATCCATATTCTCGGTGGCTTTTCCGGCGACACGATTGGTGCTTTTGCTGAATTAGCTCAAGTTACTTTTTTACTAGCTTATTTGATCTTTAGTCGGTGGTTAGGATGAAGATTTATTTAGCTCGTCACGGTGAAACGCCGTTGAATCAGCAGCGGAAGTTTTATGGTTCGTTAGACGTTGCTTTAACGGCTAAGGGGATCGCTCAGGCACAGCAATTAGCGGACCACATCGTGTTAATTGGCACCACAACGTTTTGGTGCAGTGGTCAACGTCGCGCTCGGCAGACGTTAGAACCACTGGCTACTAGATATCAGCAGCCACTGCATCAGCAAGCAGCATTTAATGAGAAAGGATTTGGGGCTTGGGAGGGATTAGATGCTGATGAGATTCAGGCTGCTTATCCCCAGGCCTGGCAGGCGTGGTTAGCAGCCCCATTGAGTTATACACCGCCGGCAGCTGAGTCGTTTGCAGCTTTTCGTCAGCGCGTACTTACCGGTTGGCAGCAAATAATTACCAATACAACAACAACTAATTTGGTTTTGATCGCACATTTAGGCACCTTACGCGTATTAGATCAGTATTTATTTGCCAGTGACCGAGTTTTTTGGGATATTCGTTTTAATGCCGGAAAATATACCGTGCTTGATTGGCAAGCGGGACAGGTCAAACTATTAGCGCGGAATTTGTAGAAATGAGGTAATTATGATGGCGATTTTGATCACTTATCCACAGGCTAAAATAGCGGAGAAGTGGCAGCAGCGCTTAGCAACGATTGCACCGGTGATTTATTATCCGTTGCGTAAACTGACTTTTTGCCCATTAAGTCCAGCACAGCAACACGAATTACAGCGAGCCGATTACGTTGTGTTGACAAGTGCCTTTGCGGCAAAAAGTTTGGTGGCGCATTATGCAGAATTAGTGCAAACCACCACGCTAGTCGTGCTTAGTGATAAAATAGCGCAGTTAGTGGCTGGTTGTGGGCAAAGAATTTTAGTTGCACCAGAACCGCATCAGCAAGCTTTAATTGACTATTTAAAGTTGCTACGTCAACCACAAGAGCAGGTTGTTGCTTTAGTGGGAAATTTGACTAAATTGACCGTGCAAGAAGGCTGGACATTAATACCGTTGTATCGAAATCAATGGACTGCAGCTGATGTTGCCTGTGCACAAGCTAAATTAGCGCAACTACCGATCAGTCGAGCGCTAGTTACTAGTCCATCCAACTTTAACCGTTTTTGGCAAATTTATCAGCAAACGACGATTCCTAAATTTGTTGCACTAGGTGAAACAACCGCTAAAGTAGTACGTCAAAACGGGTTGACCGTTCAAGTACCTGCGCCGCAACCGCAATTATTAAATGCCGCTTTGGCCATACTAGCGGCACCAGAATTTGCAGCAAACTAAAAATGTGCTACAATGCAGGTATAATAAATAAATCCTAAACGAAAAGGAATGAAGGACGATGAAATCTGACCAACCCAGACCGCCCCACATACGCATCACAATATCGATTTTACAGCTGTTTATACTTTTAGCTAGCCTTTACGGGATCTTAGCGTTTCAGTCTCCGATGATCTTTGTACTTAGTGCAATCGTAATGGCGGGATCGATATTGTTATTGATGAATACCTTAGGATTTTATTCGCATGCTCGGCACAGACGTAATTTAAAAATTAATCGAGAATAAATAAAGAGTGTAACATAAGGTGCTCAGCTACTACGCCGCTAATAAGGTTGAGCTATTTGCAAAAGCTACCTTATGGTTACGCGTTTTAGCTATGTTGTTCGGAAGTACAAAGAAAGAGTTGTGACATAAATGTCTTATGTCACAACTCTTTTTTGTGTACATTTATAAAAATGAGATCACAATACTAGCAACGATCTCGCCTAAGCCGATCCATAGAAAACTACGCCGTAATTCAGTATAGAACACTGGCTGATCAGTTGCGACAGATTCATTATCATCGTCCGTTTGGTGATGGCGAAAGAACAGATGACGAAATAAATGAGCATCATATAAATAAAGAATGATGGCAATAATCAAAATGAACAAACCAATCAAAAATAAATTATTGGAAAGATTCAATAGTGGTGTTCCTTTGTTGGATAAGAAGGCGAGCATTAAGGCGAAAGCAAGTGAAATAACCAGACTAACAATATTAATTTTTTTGACCACCATGATCACTCCCCTCTACGGCCACTGAGCAGTTATTTTTTAATGAACGTAATCACGCACATCTAAAAATGATTTTGTCCCAGTTATCGCTGCACTTATTTTACCAGTGTCTTCAGAAAATGCCAAATATACATTTTTAATGAATAAAAAGAATTAATAAAGCTTATATTATGAAAATACTTGCATAAATATTTTTAAATGCGTATAATATGGCTAATCATTAAAAAAAGATGAAGAAATTACGGAGGACTTTACGCATGAAAAGTAAACTGGGGCGGCTGTTGATGGTATTGTTTGTTGTCCTGTCGGTTGTATTGCCAATAGCAAGTACAGCTAATGCAGCCACAACACAAAATACCACATTAACTGATAAACATTTAAGCGCAATCAAGAAAAAAGGGTACATTACGGTTGGTCTTTCAGCGGATTATCCACCGTATGAATTTCATCAAACGATCAAAGGTCAAGATAAAATCGTTGGTTTCGATATTAGTATTGCTGAGAAAATTGCGAAGGATCTCGGTGTTAAATTGAAAATTAATGAGATGGGCTTCGATGCGTTACTTGGCGCTTTAAAAACTGGTAAAATCGATATGATCATTTCTGGGATGTCAAAAACACCAGAGCGGGAAAAAGAAGTTACATTTTCTAAATCATACCTTGATGTTAAGCAAGTCGTTATGGCGAAAAAGGAAGACGCCGCTAAGCTTAAATCATCCAGTGATTATGAAGGTGTCAAAGTTGGGGTACAAAAACAATCATTTCAAGAAGAACTAGCTCAGAAAGAATTATTTGGCGCTAAAGTTACTTCATTACAGAAAATGACTGATTTGGTGTTGAATTTACAGAATAATAAAATCAAGGCAATCGTAATCGAAAAGCCAGTGGCTGATGCTTATATTGCTCAAAATAAAGACTTTGTTTTAACCAAAACAACGTTTGCGCAAGCAACTAAAGAAACAGCCGTTGCATTACCTAAAGACGCACCAGCACTAACTGCAGCAGTTAATCGGTCGATCACTCAGATCAATAAGCAAGGTCTGCTGAAGGGTTATCAAGCTAAAGCCAATAAATTAATGTTCCAGAAAAATAGCTTTTTCAGTCAGTACGGTAGTTACTTTGTCAAAGGCACATTGTATACGATCGAGTTAGCCGTTATTGGCGTTTTCTTTGGGGTTGTATTGGGGACTTTATTAGCTTTCATGAAACGGTCGCGTAACTGGCTCCTTAAGGCAATTGCGATCGTCTATATTGAATTTATCCGTGGGACACCTTTACTGATCCAAGTCTTCATTGCTTTCTTCGGGGCGCAAATGTTAGGATTGGGGTTGTCGGCATTGATTTCCAGTATGATCGCAGTTTCATTGAATTCAGCGGCCTATGTCGCTGAAATTATCCGTTCAGGGATCAACTCAGTTAAACCGGGACAGATGGAAGCAGCACGTTCATTAGGACTAACGCAAACTGCTAGTATGCGTTATGTGGTGTTACCGCAGGCAATTAAAAATATTTTACCAGCCTTAGGTAATGAGTTTATCACGATCTTAAAGGATTCCTCAGTGGTTTCAGTAATCGGGGTCAGTGAATTGATGTTTGAAACTGGAGTTGTTCAGGGGGCTAGTTTTAAGCCATTTTATCCATTGATTATTGCTTCATTGATTTACTTTGTATTAACATTCGGTATTTCACGCGCGTTAGCCGTCTTTGAAAAACGGTTAGCCGCTTCAAATTAAACTAGGGCACCACCAACTTAAATTGTTCAGTTGGTGGTGCCTTTTTAAGCGGTTAAATTTTGTTCAGCCAGTTTTAATAAAACCTGATAACAACGAGCAATATCGGCAAGGTCAACGTATTCATCGGGTTTGTGGGCCAACTCTAAATTACCGGGACCGTATGACAGGCAATTGTGGTTATTTAATTGCCCGGCGATCACGGCCGTATCGGTATAACCGGTGAACACACCAACTTGAGCTGTTGTCTTTGTGACAGCAGTGATCGCTTTTTTCAGATTCAACAAAAGCGGACTGGCTAGATTTTCTTCAATTGGTGGTCGATCACCATCAATTGTTAACTCAACGTTTAAACCTGGATATTGTTGTTTAGTGGTTGCAATGATTTGTTTGAAAATAGTCAGTACCTGTTGCGTATTTAGCGGTGGGACTAAACGTAGGTCGATCCAGACTTGTGCATGATCTGGAACAACATAAGGTCGATAGCCACCTTTGATCAGTCCAAATGTGATCGTCGACCTACCAAGCTTAGTGTGCGTTGGTAACGCCGCAATCGCGTCACGGGCCTTAGTGATGATTGCCGCCAGTGCTGCCACAGCATCAATTCCTTTCTCGGGGGTACTAGCGTGTGCGGTGATTCCCTGCGTGGTCAATTTAAGCCAAGTACGACCTTTGTGAGCCATGCGAATTTGGCCGTTAGTCGGTTCACCATCTAAAACCCAGTCTGTGGCAGTGACCCAATTAGTGGCAATTGCCTGTTCGACGCCGCGCATATAGTCTTCTTCATCAACTGTAGCAATCAAAACTAAATTACGCATTAATTGTTTACCAGCAGCCACTTGTTTGGCGATTGCAGCAAAAGCACTCAGCGCACAAGCTAGGCCGCTTTTCATATCACACGCACCACGACCGTATAAGCGTTCAGCGTTTATTTTACCTGCCAGTGGTGTACTTTTTTGCCAATCACTGCCCAGTACAACTGTATCCAGGTGACAAATGTAGACTAGTGCCGGGTGCGCGATTTTTCCTGGTAGAACTGCTCGAATATTATAGCGTTGGGGTAAAACGGCGTCTTGTTCAATCGTTGCTGTTGGCGCATTAACGCGCAACCATTTAGTGACAAAGTCACCAATGGTACCTTCATAAGCGCCAGGATCAGAACTATTTATTTTGACTAATTGACTGGTTAGAAGTGTAACTGGATCCATACTGGAGGCCTGCTTTCATATAAAATTAAAAAAATTTTGTTCAAAATAATTTTAATTTTAGAATAGACGGATACTTGAAGTAAGTCAACCTAGTAGTAATGAAAAACCTTCAGGATAGAGAGCTTCCTGAAGGTTTACAAATTGGTTTATTTTTTTGCAATCAAAAAGACTGACTGTTCCGCGTAGCCCAAAATAATAAATTCACTATCTAAAGGTTGAAAGTTAATATTTCCACTTAAGCCCTGATCTGTTAGGACTTTTTTGCTACAAAAATAGACATGAAACCATCCACATCTGTATACTTAAAGCGTCTAAACAAAAACCATACAGAGGAGTTTCATGCCTATGTCTACTATACAATACAATGACACTGATATTCATCATTCTTTTGCTCATTTTTCAAAATTGGTCCATCTCTCCGCTATTTTGCGTCGTGTCAATATCCATAAATCGCGCGGTATTAAAACTGAACGCTTATTTGAATGGTTATTGACCACCATCTTTAATCGCTACTCCATTTTTAGAGCAGAAAAGGCTAACGATTTTTCAAAACGAACTGTTCGCAATTGTCTAAATGATCCACATATTAATTGGCAACGACTGGTTCAGCTATTAGCGATCCATTTGATCCAATACGTGCAACATTTTACCGATCCAAGACGGCGACAAGCTTTGATCATTGATGATTCATTGTTTAAACGTGAATTTTCACGCAAAACTGAATTATTAGCTCGTGTTTTTGACCACGACAAACAGCAGTATTTTAAAGGCTTTAGGACACTAACTTTAGGCTGGAGTGACGGCAATACTTTTTTACCGCTGAACTTTGCCTTGATGTCATCAAGCCACGTCAAAAATCGGTTTGGGCACCTTAAGTCCAGTGATCAACGATCACTGGCCGCGAAACGACGTACACAGGCAACCCGTAAAATGACCGATGTCGCTTTAGAATTAGTAGATGATGCAATCAAATCCGGCATCAAGGCCAAGTACGTCTTATTCGATAGCTGGTATGCATCACCGCGTATGTTTGCGGCATTGCTAAAACGTCATTGTCATGGGATTGGTATGTTGAAAAAAACTAAAAAAGTCTATTTTCGTTATCGTGGCCGAGAAATGGATATTAAGACTTTATACACTAACTTACGGCGCAGTAAATGGCCAATTAAGGATAGCTATCTATACAGTCCAATCGTCACATTTGAAGTTGATGGCGAAAAAATCCCAATGAAGTTAGTCTTCGTAACCAAACGTGGCCAGGCTGATCAATATCTTGTGTTGGCGACCACAATGACTGACCTAAGACCAGAAGCAATCATTCAGATGTACGGTCGGCGTTGGCAGATCGAATGTTATTTTAAAGTCGCTAAACAATACCTGCAATTTGATCAGACTCAAGTCCAAAGCTATGATGGGCTTTGCGGTCACCTAGCAATGGTCATGTTAAGCTATGACGTCCTTGCATTGGCGCAACGTGAAAATACGGACGACAGGACGCTGGGTGACTTATTCTTCGATTATGGACGACCGTTGCCTGATATTAAGTTAGTAAGTGCGTTGAATTGGCTGATACAAACAATTACTGGTCTAGGTGAAAAACTCGACATGGCGGTTGAAACATTAACGCGCGTTTTATAATCAAGTTAGCCAATTAGATCCAGCTAATTGAAAAAATAAAAAACACCAAGACAAATCTCTGTTATCATTGATGTTCCAACACAAAAATGAAAGAGGTTATTGTCTTGATGCAAGAACAGAATACCACAGTCCGAGAAAAAGGTCACCACCTAACTTCATTTGAGCGCGGCAGAATCGCCACGCTACACAGCCAAGGATACTCTAACCGCGCAATTGCTAGAGTTATCGGCGTTTGTCATCAAACAATCAGTAATGAACTACGCCGTGGTGAGATCGACCAAGTTAAAAAAGTGAACGGTCAACGGCAATATCACCGCGAATACTCGCCAGAAGCGGCACAGGCCAAATACGAAGCTAACCGAATGTCCTGTCATCGACCTTTGAAACTCGCTGGTGTCGCTGACTTTATCCACTACTTTACGGCCCATTTGCACCAAGACGGTTGGTCGCCTGATGCCGCGGTGGGCCGTGCTAAACTTGAAGGCTTATATCAACCTGAGGAGATGGTTTCGACCAAGACGTTATACCACTATATCGATGCGCAACTACTTGAAGTCCGTAATCTTGATCTGCTCGAAAAAAACCGGCGCCGCACCAAACACCACCATTCACCCAAGCATAAGCGTCTGGCCGGACGAAGTATCGAAGAGCGACCTAAAAGTATTGATCAGCGCCAAGAGTTCGGTCACTTTGAGTTGGATACCGTAGTCGGTAAACGTAACGGCCAAGAAAGTGTTATTCTAACGCTGATCGAGCGCCAATCTCGCTGTCAGATCCTGCGTTTGATTGATGGCCGTGACACCGATTCAGTCAACTACGAACTGGCTAAGATCTGCCAAGAATACGGGCACATCATGAAGTCCGTTACCGCTGACAACGGGGCAGAGTTCGCAGCGGCGGGGACGGTGCTTGACGGCGTTGCCGACCTTTATTATGCCCACCCTTACCGCTCTTCAGAACGAGGCACAAATGAGGCGCATAATCGAATGATCCGTCGTGATGTGCCTAAGGGCCTGTCCATGGATACTTTAGGCCCTAGTGATATCCAAGCAGTGGAAGCCAAGCTAAACAACTTACCACGCCGGCAGTCAGGTTACCAAACCCCAAAAGAGCTTTTCTCCGCTGCCGCTGGCTAAAGATTGAATCTTTAAAATATGAATATCAATGAAAATACTGTCTTGCCGGGATTTATTGCGTGGCTAATTTGTTCTTGCAATTTGGGGTTGAAACATTAACTATTATTTTTGACGAATTTATAAAAGCATTACCGAATAGCCTGGCCAGGCTACTCGGTAATGCTCAATGAAGTGGAAACTAGTAATATACCGTGCCATAACCGTTTGACATCAATGGTTACGGTCTATTTGATACTTTCAACCTTTAGTTCACTATTTATTAGCTTAGGTTAGGCTCAGAATCAGGGGATTGATTGCTATTTTTTCGCATCAATATAGCTATACAAGGTATATTTTGAGATGTTGAAGTATTGTGAAACCTTGTCACCTGACTTAGTAACGAGAAAAGCGCCTTTACTGTTCAGGAATTGGATACTTTTGACTTTGTCTTCTTTAGTCATCAATGAAACTGGCTTACCCACTAATTTTACTGACTCTTGGATCAAATCGTCCAATAATTCATTGACGTTTTGGGGAATGAAGTTTGGTTCGTTAGGGTCTTCTTTTGTTTCAACAGCTGTGAATGAATGTAACACGTTTTCTGCCATGATCAGATTAGAAACATCATAATTGATGGCAAAGATGGCTTCCAGTTCACCCTTTTCGTTTTTTAAATAGAGTGTACTGGACTTAAGTACACGACCGTCATGGGTGTGCGTAATATAGTTGATATGATCATGCAATTCTGCTGGATCTTTTTTTAATGTTTCTAAAACGATTTGTGAAGGACCATCGCCTAATTGGCGCGAAGAGACTTGGCCATTTTCAATCGAAACGATCGTATGATTCATATCATTAGGATCAATACGATGGATCACGATTTCACAATTTTCGCCAAATTGTCCGGCTAGAGCTTTACCAACTTGACTTAGAAAATTAAGCTTTTCGTCTGTTAACATTGTGAATACCTTCTTTTTTTATGAATGTAGAGTCACCAATAAAATTTATTGGTGATTTCGTACTTATAAATTCTATTATAGCAATAATCTTAGAAATCGGTAGATTGTAAAATTTAAGTTGAACATATTAGTGGACAGAAAAACCCATAAAGGTCTTTAATGGTGTCACCACAACATTCCACTAGAAAGAAGGACCTTTATGGGCACCACTATTTTATCATTTGAAGACCGCGTTGTCATCGAAACACTTCATCATGAAAAGCACTCACTTCAATATATTGCCGATTATTTAGGCTTTAGTAAAACCACTATCTTTAATGAGGTTCATCGCTTAGCTGGTGAGTATCACGCAGTTAAGGCTCAAACTGACCATGCAGTTAAACTTAGTCATCGTGGTCGTAAAACCATCTTAACGACTAACCTAAAGCGATTGATTGAAGAAAAAATCAAGATCCAAAAATGGTCAATTGAACAAGTGGCTCATGTAGTTAGAATTGCCTACAAAACCATCTATAACTGGATTGATCAGGGACTACTGGATATTAATGTGACTGATTTACCTGACCATGGTATTCGTCGCAAACGATCTAAAGAAACCCGTGGTAGTTTTAGTCATGGACGTTCCATCGAAGATCGTCCAGCTGAAATTTCTGATCGTAATACTTCAGGTCACTTCGAAGTTGATACAGTTTTATCTGGAAAACGTAAAGGTCAAGCAGTAGCTACGTTTGTCGAGCGTAAGAGTCGGCTTACCATCGTTAAACGGCTTAATGGACGAGATAGTACTTCAATGACCAAGGCTATTTTAGAATTGGCTAACCAGTTAGGAGATAATCTCAAGACCCTTACTGTTGACCATGGGAAAGAATTCGCCAACTACAATTTGATTGAAGAACAGGCCGGTGTTCCGCTGTACTTTGCGCACGCTTATTTGCCACATGAACGAGGCAGTAATGAAAATCGCAACCGAGTACTACGCCGCTTCATTCCCCAAGGTCAACCGATTGATGAGATTACCGATGATGAATTGATTCAAATTAACTGGTATTTGAATTCCCGACCACTCAAATGTTTAAATTGGCGAACACCGATTGAGATCTTTTTGCGTAATCTGCGTTACTAAATTTGTTCAAGTTATTTCTTGCAATCTGCCATGGCCAACCGATCCAATTAGCTTTGACGCGGGAAGAATCAATTGGTAATACGCGGACGCGCCACGCAATTGACTACAATTTCTCGATTGGTGTTAAAAAAGATGGTACGATAACAGCAATTGATTGTGAAGTCTTCTCTAATCAGGGTGGCTACGCTTCACACGGGCATGCCATCGGTGGTAAAGGTGGAACTTTTATTAACGCAATCTATAAAATGGATAGTTTACATTATGCTGCTAAAACTGTGTACACCAATATTGCGACGGCTGGTGCAATGCGGGCCTACGGAATGCCGCAAGTAGTCTTTGCGTTGGAGTCGGTGATTGATGATGCTGCTGAAAAGATTGGCATGGATCCGATTGAGTTTCGGTACAAGAATCGGCGTCCTGATGGCTTTTACAATGAAATGAGCCACGTTAAGCAAATTAACTTTAAGGTTGGAGAATGCCTAGAAAAAGGGCGTAAAGAATTCGCCTGGGATAAAAAATTAGCTGCCAGCCAGGCATATAAAACAGGGACTAAACGGCGTGGGGTAGGGATTGCTGCCTTTTCGTTTGGCACTGCAGTTTATCCGTTTGGGCTTGAAGTTTCCGGTGCACGCTTGATTTTAATGCCGGATGGTTGCTTTAAATTGATGTTAGGATCCACTGAGATCGGGCAGGGTGCCGATACGGCAATGAGTCAGATGGCTGCTGAGACGATTGGGGTTCCCTTTAAGAATATTATTCGCGATTCTTTCACGGATACTGATATTGATCCTTATGATACTGGTGCTTATGCATCACGGCAAAGTTATGTAACTGGTTTTGCCGTAAAGGAAGCGGCCGAGAAGATGAAGACGAAGATTTTAGCGCGTGCTGCCCAAACTTATGATGTTCGTGCCGAATATATCGATATAATTAACGGTGAAATCATCTATATTCCTAATGGAGAGCGGTTAGCTACCTTAGAAGAGGTGGCGATGGCTTCATATTTTGATATGAAAGATGGTAAAACGATTACTGCTGATTCAGCGGTCAATATTCATCAAACCACCTATGCTTCTGGCTGTACTTTAGCAGAAGTAGAAGTTGATATTGAAACGGGCCGAGTAAAACTGTTGAGCATTATGAATGTTCATGACTCTGGTAAAATTATTAATCCACTATTGGCCACTGGTCAAGTTGAAGGTGGGATGGCAATGGGCATTGGCTATGGTTTGAGCGAAGGCTTGCGCTATGATAAAACGGGTCGGCCATTAAATAATAATTTGTTGGATTACAAGTTGCCGACCACGATGGACTTACCTGAACTCAAACACACCTTTGTTGAGACCGATGATCCATTAGGGCCGTTTGGCAATAAATCATTAGGTGAGAATCCGACTGTTTCACCAGCACCGGCGATTCGTAATGCAGTTAAGAATGCGATCGGTATCGGCATTAACAATTTACCATTGTCACCAGAAAATGTTTATGAACATTTACAAGTGTTGAAAGAAGGTGGTCAACATGTTTGATATTACTGGCTATTACGAGGCACAGGATTTGGCCAATCTTTTTGAACTACTAGCCAAGGAACCGACGGCTAGAATAATTGCTGGAGGAACCGATGTTTTAGTTAAAACGCGAGCGCGACTCAAAGGATTCGTAGATACACCTTTAATCGGCATCAGTCGAATTACCGCAATGAAAGGAATTACGAGCGACGATACAGGTACGATCAGTATTGGGGCTTTAAGTACTTTTGATGAGATTGAACATAATTTAATCATTCAGCAGAATATGCCATTACTGAGTCAAGCGGTATCATTGGTTGGTGGACCGCAAACACGTCGTATGGGCACATTAGGTGGTAATGTTTGTAATGCAGGACCGGCTGCAGATGGCGCTCCAGCTTTATTTACTTATAATGCGATTTGTGAGATTCATTCAGCAACGACGATTAGAAATATACCGATTACTGAATTTTATCAAGGAGTCGGTAAAGTGAGATTACGGCCGGGCGAAGTCTTAGTTAAGTTTAAAATAGCTCAAGCCGATTATCAGGATTATCGTGGCTATTACATCAAATTTGCACAGCGGGCAGCTTTAGATATTGCTAATTTAAGTTGCGCTGCGTTGATCAAACTTGATTCAACTAAACAAATTCAAGCGTTGCGGATTTGTTTTGGTGCTGCTGCAGCTACACCGATTCGCATGCCAGCAGCCGAAACGTATGCAGTTGGTAAAATAGTAACGAACGAGACGCTGCAAGCTATTGGTAAATTATGCTTGAGGGATACGCAAACCATTGCTGATTGGCGAGCTTCCAAGGAATATCGTGATCATTTGGTGACTGTTTTGCCAGTCAGAGCTTTGGCCTTGGCTTTAAAGGATGGTGAATAGCGATGCAACAAGAAGTACAGTTCACATTGAATGGTGAAGCAGTCACCTGTATAGTTGACGTTCGTAAAAGCTTATTGGAAATGTTACGAGAAGATTTTGCGCTGATCGGACCCAAAGAAGGTTGTGATGTTGGCGAATGTGGGGCTTGTTCTGTTTTAATTGATGGGCAGGCAATTGATTCCTGTATTTATCTGGCTGCTTGGGTAGATGGTAAAACAGTGACGACGATTGAAGGTATCACAAACGCGGATGGTTCCTTGGCTGATATTCAGCAAGCCTTTGTTGATGCCGGTGCGGTACAATGCGGCTTTTGCATTCCCGGCATGATTATTTCTAGTCAGCAGTTCCTTAAAGAAAATCCTCACCCTTCACGAACAGAAGTGCGGCGTGCATTATCCGGAAATATGTGTCGCTGTACAGGGTATCAGAAAATAATTGAGGCGGTTGAATTGGCGGCTAGCGAAAAATAAATTGACTGAAACAGAAACCAACGAAAGTGGGTAGGCAAATGGCAAAAGAACCATTATCGCAGGTTGATAAAAAATTACCCTTAGTTCAGAATTTATCGTTAGGTTTTCAACATGCAGTTATTGCTATTCTAGCGGCGATTCCTGTGCCATTGATTGTCGCGGTTAGTACAGGAATGTCACTGGGCCAAACAAGATTCTTTATTAGTGCAGTTATTTTTACGGCTGGTTTGTCGTCAATTTTGGCAGCGTTAGATCTGGTCCCCCGTATAAGTCCCAAGTTACCAATGATCATGGGAGCCAGCTTTGCGGTGGTGCCAGTGGCAATTGCAACTTTAAAAGCAGCCTCATCGATCTCAGTTGGCTTTCAAATTATGGCTGGGGCAACGATGGTGTCGGGATTTTTATGTTTTTTAGCAGCGCCGTTTTGGGCGAAGTTGCAACGATTTTTCCCGCCAATTGTGATTGGGACTAATTTAATGGTGCTGGGGACAGCCTTATTACCCAATACGTTTCATTGGATGATGGCCGATCAAGCCTATCATTTAACTGCTAGTGTGGTACCCAAGGCTTTTTATTTAACCGTTGGCGTTTTTCTCTTTTATGTTGTTATTAGTAAATATTTGAAGGGCATGTTGGGCAATATTACGATTTTGCTTTCTTTAATTGTAGGAACAATTGCCGCAGCATTTATGGGAATGATGAATTTTGCAACGGTTAAAGCAGCGCCCTGGTTTGCAATCAACATGCCACTTAACTTTGGTTTACCCAAGTTTGATTCTGAGGCAATTTTAACTTTTTTGATCGTAATGGTGCTGGGAATGGTTGAAGTATCGGGAACGGCGACTGGAATTCATAATATTGTCCATAAACCGATCAATCGGGTGCAATTTGGTAAGATTCTGAAGACACTAGGCTTAGGAACCTTGCTCTCCGGTTTATTTAATTCAGTTCAACCGACCTCATTTGTGCCGAGTGTCGGTGTACTAGATCTGTCAAAGGTGCATAGTCGCTTTCCAATAGCAACTGCTGGTGGTATGTTGATGGTAATTGGCTTCATTCCTAAATTTTCCGCATTGATCGCAGTGATCCCGAAACCAGTTTTAGGTGGTATTGGTTTTGCAATTTTTGGTGTTATCATTGGTAGTGCCGTTGATATTCTGAAGCAAGTCGATTTTAATGGTAATCAGAATAAGCTAATTATTGGTTTAAGTATGGGGATTACGATGATTCCAGCGACTTATCCTAATTTTTACGCGCATTTCCCGTCACTAGTCCAGAATATTATGGGTAGTGGTATTTTGTCGGGGGCGTTGACGGCGATTTTATTAAATATCTTCTTTAACTTCAGTGATTTACGGTCAAAAATTAATTGATGAAAGGTGTGCGACAAAATGAATGCGGATTTTATGAAAATAGCTGCGGCTGAGGCGACAAGTAATCTAACTTCAAAAGCTGGCGGTCCCTTTGGTTGTGTTATTGTTCGCGCTGGAAAAATTATTGCGCAAGCACATAACCAAGTATTGTTAGACCATGATCCTACCGCCCATGCAGAGATCACTTGTATTCGTAAAGCAACTAAAAAGTTGGGGACCCATGATCTAAGTGGTTGTGTCCTGTATACGTCATGCTATCCGTGTCCAATGTGTCTTGGGGCGATCATTTGGGCAAATATTAAACAAGTCTACTATGGTAATACTGCTAAAGATGCGGCGGCAATCGGTTTCCGCGATGACTATATTTATGATTTTATTAAACAAGGTGGCCAGGATCAACGGGTTTTAGCTCTGAAACAAATTGCGCGGGATGAGACGTTACCAAGCTTTACCGCCTTTGCGGCACAGCAAGATAAAGAATTATATTAGCATACTAAAATTTAAACACAGCCAGTGTACTTGATGGTTGTGTTTTATTTATAAACAATTTTGGGTGATTCATAATTGAAAATTAATTATTATTCTAGCCAATCGATTACAGCAGTTGTGATTGTTTTTAGTAGACGGTCATGCTAAAATTTAGGCATCTAATAAAACGCTTACATTAAAAATGTGCTTAAATGCACATATTATTTTGCAGTCGCGTAGAATAATTTTTTTTTGAAGGAAAAAATATTATTAAAAGCTTGACGCTCAACTGTTGTGAAGGAGGGGATATGGTGGCTTTGATAACACAAATTATTGTCCGTCAGTCTAGTTCAAGTGCATAGAAACGGAGGATTTTTTCATGAAGACTGTGAAAAATAACAAAGATGATGGCGTATCAGATATGGAACTTATTTATCAATTAGAAGGACGACCGAAATTTTCCGTGGCTTTTCCGTTGGGGTTACAACATGTGCTAGCAATGTTTGCAGGCAATCTAGCGCCAATGTTGATTATTGCAGCAGTTGCTAAAGCTAGTCCGCTGGATACGGTCGTTATGGTGCAGGCGGGTATGTTGATCTCTGGTTTAACAACATTCATTCAGCTTTATCCGATTAAAATTGGTCGTTTCCAGATTGGCTCAGGCTTGCCAATTGTGATGGGAACTAGCTTTGCGTTTGTACCGACTGCTTCGGCGGCCGCCGCTTTAGGTGGGATTCCGTTAGTGTTAGGTGGTGCTTTGGTTGGCAGTCTTGCTGAAGGTTTTATCGGTTTGTTTTATAAATACTTAAAGTACTTTTTTACGCCATTGGTTATTGGTAGCACATTGATCGCAATCGGAATTAATTTATTAGGTGTTGGGCGTGATTATTTTGCTGGTGGTGCTGGTGCTAAAGATTATGGTTCTTGGCAGAATTTGACGATTGCCTTTGCTACTTTTTTGTTTGTGATTATTTTGCAGCGTTTCGGTAAGGGCGTCATCAAAACAGCAGCCTTATTATTTGGCTTACTATTTGGTTACATTATTGCTTTACTTTTCGGAAAAGTTGACCTGAGTGCTGTCGGAACTGCTGCATGGGCCACTGTACCGTTACCATTACACTTTGTACCGACTTTTCGTGCACAGACAATTATCAGTTTTGTGATCATTTACATCACCGTTGCGATGGAGACAATTGGGAATACTTCGGGAATCACCATTGCAGCATTCGATCGCCCAGCCACTGAAAAAGAAACCGCGGGGTCCGTTTTAGCTGATGCAATTGGTTGTGCGGTGGCTTCAATTTTTGGTTCAATGCCTAATACTGCCTTTGGTCAAAATGTTGGGATCGTTTCAATGACTAAGGTTGTTAACAAATGGTGTATTGCTTTAGGTGCAAGTGTTTTAGTCATTTGTGGTTTCTTGCCTAAATTAGGCTCAGTATTTGCTTCGATTCCTGCACCGGTACTAGGCGGTGCTTTGATCTCTGTTTTTGCAATGATCACGTTAAATGGCATTAAAATGTTGGCGCAGGCGGGTTTTAGTGGGCGAAATGTTACAGTCTTAGGAATTACATTTGCCTTGGGAATCGGCTTTGCTGGTCACGCTGATGCGATTGCTGGAATGCCGACTTGGTTGAAGTTTATTTTTGAAGACAGCATTGCGGCAACAACTTTAGTCGGCATTGTGACTAACTTAGTTTTCCCCAAGCCTAAGCAAATTGAAGTTATCACAAAAGACACCGCCGCTGTGCATATCGCAAAGTAGTTTTCACACTTGGGGTGGGTTGATTACGAAAACAATATTGGGTTAAGTAAAATAGACTAACAATAATACGATATTTTTATGGGGATGATTCTAATGTTAAGAAAAATTATGCAACGAAATTTAATTGGGTACCTATTACTAGCAGTGAGTTTTTTCTTATTTGGTGGGGTGTTTACATCTAAAGTAAATGCTGCTTACTATGCACAAAAGGACGATACGACAAAAACTGAAGGGCCACGGATTTTTGTTAGTCCGCATTGGGTCAATCAAGTGATCCATAACAAAACCGCAGTTAAAGATTATCGTATTATTGAAGCTTCTTACGGCAATGATAAGAACTTTCGCAAGGGCCATATTCCCGGGGCAACGCATTTAAATACCAATGCAGTTGAATCTGAAGCCAATCAATGGAACTTATTATCGGCGCAACAGATCAAAAAAGTACTATCTAAAACGTGGTGTAACTAGCAAAACAACTTTGATCGTCTATTCAACGGACATTAATGCAGCTTCACGTGTGGCGTTTGCTGCGCTATGGACGGGCGTCAATAATATTAAAATTATTGATGGTGGATATAAAGGCTGGACAAAGAGTGATTATCAGGTGAAAACGGGCAGGGCAACGTTGCCAAAAACCGCAACTGACTTTGGTGTCGAAGTGCCGGCTAATCCACAATATGAAATTAAAACACCGGCTGAAGTGGTGGCACAACAAAAGCAAGATCCAGATTTAGTTTTGGCTAGCACCCGTTCATGGCAAGAATTTACCGGTGTTGTTAGTGGTTATTCCTATATTAAAGATAAAGGTGAACCTAAAGGCGCTGTATACGCTAAATCTAGTTTGACCAGTGCTGATGTTGCCTACCTATTAAATAAAGATGGCACGATAAAAGACGTCAGTCAAATTGCGCCGGCTTGGGAAAAATGGGGCATAAAGTCTACCAGTAATATTGATTTTTATTGTGGCACTGGTTGGCGAGCTGCAACTGCTTTCTTCATAGCTTACCAAGGTGGTTGGAAGAATATCCATCTTTATGATGGTGGTTGGTACGCTTGGGATAAGGCCAATAAGAAAGATGCTGCAACTTACCCAGTTCAAGTCGGTGATCCGCACTCTGATAAGGTTAAATATTTAGATTAGTAAAACAAGGATCGTGTCATAAATATATTTATGACACGATCCTTGTTTTGTCACCGACTAAAAAAGCAACCCACTATGGAGTTGCTTCAGTAATTATTTTAATTTATTTGTTGCTTAATTTGGATGCAGCAGCTTCGTCAACGATAACTGTTACATTGTCTTTCTTTTGTAAGATACTTGCTGGGCAATCTGGTGTTACGGGGCCTTCGATCATACCTTTAACGGCATCAGCTTTTTCAGTACCCCAAGCCATCAAGATGATGTTGTGTGACTTCATGATTGAACCGATCCCCATTGAATAAGCAAACTTAGGAACATCTTCTTCATGTTCAAAGTTACGGGAGTTAGCTTCAATAGTAGATTCAGTCAAAGCAACTTTACGAGTTTGAGCATCAATTGGGGAACCTGGTTCGTTAAAACCAATATGACCGTTACGGCCTAATCCTAATACTTGTAGGTCGATTGGGTTATCAGCGATAACTTTATTGTAACGTTCAGTTTCTGCATCAGCATCTTTAGCTAAACCGTTAGGCACATAGCTCTTAGCAAATGGCTTAGCATCGAATAAATGTTTTGCCATGAAGTAATGGTAGCTTTGGTCATCATCTGGTGCAAGGCCAACGTATTCGTCCAAGTTGATTGAAGTCATTTTAGTAAAGTCAACATCACTGGCGATTAAGTCCTTATACATGGTTTCTGGTGTGCTACCAGTTGCTAAGCCTAATACCTTAGCACCATTTTTAACGGCATCGATTACCATATCTGCTGCTTTACGGCCGCCTTCAACTTGATCTTTAACAATAATTACGTTCATTACGTTAGAACCCCTTTTCATAAGTTATCTTGCCTTTATTGGTATAGTCCAATTATAAATCGTATTCTGAATTAGTCAAGTCATTTGCGAACTTTTTTCAGAAAAGTCGGTTAAAACCAAGTTTTTTAGAAATGGCACAGAATAGTGTGCCAAAGTTCTAGTTGATGTGTTTTTTGTGTAAGCGCTACAATGGATTTATACAAAAGAGAGGAGCGTTTTAAGTTATGGAAGCGACAGCAAATAATTCAAAAAAGAAAACTTCACTTAAAACGAGAGTCCAGCGTTTAGGTAGTGCCTTATCGAATATGGTCTTACCTAATATCGGAGCGTTTATCGCTTGGGGACTAATGACAGCTTTATTTATTCCAACTGGTTGGTTACCTAATGCAGATTTAGCGAAGATTGGGACACCAATGGTTACGTATTTATTGCCATTATTAATTGCATATTCTGGTGGTAAAGCAATTGCTGGACATCGTGGTGGTGTTGTTGGTGCAATCGCAACAATGGGGGTCATCGTTGGTGCGAACATTCCAATGTTTATTGGTGCGATGGCCTTAGGTCCTTTAGGGGGCTGGTGTATTAAGAAGTGGGACGACAAAGTTCAGCCACATATCCGTCAAGGCTTCGAAATGTTAGTTAATAATTTCTCAGCTGGTATTATTGGGATGATCTTGGCGATTATTGGTTTTTATGCGATTGGCCCAGTCGTTTCAACCGTTAGTGGTTGGTTAGCAACAGGTGTTGATTACATCATTTCAATTCATTTGATTCCGTTGGCTAATATCTTCATTGAACCAGCAAAAATCTTGTTCTTGAATAATGCAATCAACCAAGGTATTTTAACGCCATTAGGGATTCAAGCTGCTGCTAAAGCGGGTAAATCAATTTTATTCTTGCTTGAACCTAATCCAGGTCCTGGTCTTGGTGTTTTGTTGGCCTTTGCATTATTTGGTAAGGGCAACGCCAAGTCATCTGCACCGGGTGCGATTATCATTCAGTTCCTAGGTGGGATTCACGAAATCTACTTCCCATACATTTTAATGAAACCGATGTTATTCTTATCCGTTATCGCTGGTGGTGTTACTGGTACATTTACCTTCAATATGTTAGGTGCTGGGTTAAAAGCTTCACCATCACCTGGTTCAATTATTTCAATTTTATTGATGACACCAAAAGGCTTAGGCAATTTTGTAAGCGTGTTACTTGGTGTTACAGCCGCTGCAGTGGTTTCGTTCTTGATCTCAATGGTTATTTTACGTCGTGATAAGACGCCAGAAGTCAGTTTGGAAGATAGCCAAGCACAATTACAATCGATGAAGAGCGATGCTAAAGGCACAAGTACTAAAGATGCCAAAGCAATTTTAGCTGGCGGCGAAGTTAACAAGATTATCTTTGCTTGTGATGCCGGAATGGGTTCATCGGCAATGGGTGCTTCAATTTTGCGGGATAAAGTTAAAAAAGCTGGTTTAGATCAATCAGTTACTAATACGGCTATCAGCAATTTGAAGGACGAACCTGGTTTATTAGTTGTTACACAAGAAGAATTAGCTGATCGGGCGTTGAAACAAACACCAAATGCGGTTCACGTTGCAGTTGAAAACTTCTTGAATAGTCCAAAGTATGATGAAATCATCACTAGTTTGAAGACTAAAGACGTCACAACAACTGAACAAACAGCAGCTGCTAAAGCGCAAACTACAGATGGTACCACTGATTATGCAGTTGATTTCAGTCAGGTTGAAGAAGTTAACTTTGTTCATCATGATCAAAATGTTGGTTCCGCAACGATGGCAATGGCAACTTTCCGTAGCGCTTTACGTAAAGCTGGTAAAGAAATCACTGTTCGTAACGTTGCTGTTAACGAATTAAATGATCAGCCACAAGTACTAGTTCTTGCTAGCAAGGAAACTGCTAAACGGATCAAGAGTCAATTTGGTAATTTACAAATTATTGTCGTAGCAAACCTGTTAGATGACGCAGAATATGCTAAAATTATCTCGAAATTAAAATAAGCACATTTAAAAGCGGTGGTGATTAAACCGCTTTTAAACGTTGCCAGAAGGGTTGGTTAGTCGTGTACTTCTCCAATCGTGAAGCAGAGATAATTTTCCTTTTACTAAGGCATGAAGCGGGTTTGACTCGTGAAGATCTATCCAAAAACTTAAATGTTAGTCGGCGGACGATCTATCGTGAGTTATCCAGTCTGGAATCTACATTAGCTCGGGTACAAATACAATTGATCAAACAGCAGAATCGTTATCGTTTAGTTGGTGAACCATCAGCGCTAAAGAAGTTGCAACAGCAGATCACAACAGCTGAACATCCTGAATATTTTGATGTTCATCGGCGGCAAAGCGCTGAAACTTGTCGTTTGTTGTTGCGTGATCAAGTGATCACCATGAAGCAACTGGCTACTGAGTTTGGCGTCAGCGTGCCGACGATTTCACAAGATTTGACGGCGATCGAAACGATTTTGACTGATTATCGTTTACAGTTATTACGTAAAAAAGCGCAGGGCGTTCAGGTTACTGGCAAAGAAAGTAACTTGCGTCGAGTGTTAAGTGGGGTGCTTAACAGTGAAATCAACGAGTATGAGTTCTTTGAGTATTTAGAACAACATTCTTTATCGGTGACCGAGACGGAATACAGTTCCCGTTATTTCATTAATTTATTAGATCCCAATTTGTTAGCCACTAGTTATCAGGCGATTCAAAAGTATCAGCGGCAATCCTTTAGTCAGTTTTCTGACAGTCAGTTGCAGCAGTTAGTCATTGTATTAACGATTTCCGCTATGCGGATCGCTGCACATCAAACACTGAACGAACTAAAGCATGTTGATAAGAATGAGCTATTTAAATACCAACAAGTGGCAATCGACATTTTTAATCAATTTCCGGCACCGATCCGGGATCACGTTAATCTGTTAGAGCTAGAATTTCTAGCGTTACAAATTCAAGGTATGAGTTTTGCGTTACCAAAGAATGTCTTGCTGGAGAATTATGATTTAGCGTTGTCTTATCAGATTCGTGAGTTGGTGCAAAATGTTTCTACTGCTTTCAAATGGGATTTTCGCCAAGATGATCAGCTATTCACTGATTTAATGGCTCATTTGGCGGCAGCGTTGAAACGGTCACATTCACAGTTACCAGAATTGAATAATCCGGTATTACAGCGGATCAAGACTGAATATGCGCAATTGTATAAAATAGTGGCGCAGGCGCTAGCAACAGTATTTCCACAAGTTGAATTTATAGATAGTGAAGTTGCTTATGTTGTGATCCACTTTGCATCATCGTATGAAAAGCGAGTCAAACGTTCCAGCCTGTCAGCACTGGTTGTTTGTGCTAACGGAATCGGTACCGCCAAAATTTTGGAAACACGTTTACGTAAGAACATACCGGAGTTAACCAAGATCCACGTATCGCGAGTGGCTGATTTGAACCATTTAGATCCTAATCAATACGATATCGTGCTATCAACGATTGTACTGCCAGGCTTTCCGTTGAACTATAAAATGATCAGCCCGTTATTGCTAGGTAGTGAGATCAAGGAAATCACTGAGTATTTGCAGACTTATTATGGCAAGGTCGAGACTAAGCCAGCACCGCCGCAGCCACAACTAAATGAACGGGCGCATGATTTTAAAGCAGCTTATGAAGCAATGAAGACGGCTAATGATATTTTGGAACGGATCACGGTTCAAAGTATCGATAATCAAACGCAAGATTTACTGGGGACCTTAGGGCAGATCACAACGAGCTTAACTGGGGTGATTTTGACTGAACCTCAGCGTATCGCAGAAAAGTTATTGGCGCGGATGCAGCAGGCACCGGTGGGAATTCCTAACTCACCGTTGGCGTTGATCCATACCACGGATAGCAGTATCAAACGACCATTTTTCTCGATTTATGACTTAAGTACGACTCTAACGATCACTGCGATGGATGGCCAAACGATTGGCCTAAGTCGGGTGTTGTTAATGCTAGGACCGGAAAAAATGACCTTTGCGGAAAATAGTTTGATGGGGAAAATTAGCGGCTCAATTATTGAAAGCGATTTGAATTTAGCAATTTATAAAACTGGCAGTCAACAGATCGTTTATCAGTTGATCAGCAGTTTATTCTTAGATGAAATTAAATACCTTAACCAACAATCGATAGAAAAGGGTGACCTTGAATGAAGGGACTAGACGAAAAACTGATTCGCATCAATCAGTCGGTGAAGACCAAAGAAGATGCAATTCGGATGGCCGGCCAACTGCTGGTTGATAATGGAAACGTTGATGCGCCATATATTGATTCAATGCTGGCGCGTAACCGCGATGTTTCCGTGTATATGGGTAACTTTATTGCCATTCCGCACGGGACTGAGGATGGCAAGCAGTATATCAAAGAAACTGGGATCTCAGTGGTTCAATTGCCATGGGGCGTCGATTTTGCTGACGATCCAGCCGATGAAAAATTGGTCACAGTGGTTTTTGGTATTGCTGGTTTGAACGGGGAACATTTGCAATTATTATCGCAAATTGCATTATTCTGTAGTGACATTCATAATGTAGAGAAGTTAGCTGATGCCCAATCAGCAGCAGAAATTATAGATTTATTGAAAGAGGTTGAGTAGTGTGAAAGCAGTACATTTTGGTGCAGGTAATATTGGTCGTGGCTTTATTGGTGAAACATTAGCCGCAAATGGATTTAGTATTGATTTTGTTGATGTCAACAGTACGATCATTGATGCGTTGAATCAACGTCATGAATATGATATTGAACTAGCCGCAGCTAGTCATGAAAAGATTCATGTTGCCAACGTTGATGGCTTAAATAACAAAGATCATCCGGAAGCAGTCGTTGCAGCAATTGAAAAAACTGATTTAGTTACGACTGCGATCGGTCCGAAAATTTTGCCATTTATCGCACCATTGATTGCTGATGGGATCAAGGCACGGGCTAAAGCAAATGATGAAACTAAACTTGATGTGATTGCTTGCGAAAACATGATCGGTGGTAGCCAGTTCTTAAAGTCTGAAGTCTACAAGCATTTAGCTGGTGCTGATAAAGATTATGCCGATACCCATGTTGGTTTTCCTAATGCCGCTGTTGATCGGATCGTACCATTACAACATCATGACGATCCTTTAGCCGTTTCCGTTGAACCATTTAAAGAATGGGTCGTTGATGAATCACAAATGGCACGGCCAGAAATTAAATTAGATACCGTTGTTTATGTACCTGATTTGGAACCATACATCGAACGTAAGTTGTTCTCCGTTAACACTGGTCACGCTACTGTTGCCTACACTGGTAAGTACAAAGGCTACAAGACAATCGGTGAAGCAATCGCCGACCCTGATATCTTCAAACAATTGGAAGGTGCGCTAGCCGAAACGCGGGACTTACTTAGTCACAAGTGGGACTTTACCGTTGAAGAATTAAAGGCTTATCAAGATAAAGTTGCTAGTCGTTTCCAAAATACGTATATTTCTGATGATATTTCTCGAGTTGCCCGGACACCAATTCGTAAATTAGGCTTCGACGAACGTTTCATTCGTCCAATTCGTGAATTGAAAGCACGCAACTTAAACTATGATGTCTTGTTAGACACGGTTGGCATGATCTTCACCTATGACGAACCAAGTGATGAAGAAAGTGTTAAATTGCAACAGTTGTTAAAAGATAATGACTTGACAACTGTGATCAAGCAAGTCACTAAATTAACTGACGATGAATTGATCGCAGCGATCGCTAAAAGTTATCAAGCCAAATTAGCGGCTAAATAAAAATAGCGGATTGAAGAATTGCACTGTAACGGTGCAATTCTTTTTTTATGCGCCGATTTTAAAGAAAAATCAAGATTAATTTGCTACACTTAAAAGAGTTAGACACGTATTATTGAGTGTGACGTCAAATAATAAAATAGATGCTGAACAAATAATTATATTAATTAACTCGCCGAATTTAGGAGGCCGAATTTGATGAAGATTTTAGTCGTTGATGATGATAAAGATATTGTTGAATTATTAAGTATTTACATTCAAAACGAAGGTTATACCCCATTAAAAGCTTATGATGGCAAGGAAGCATTAACCAAATTAGCCACCAATCCGGATACCGGTTTGATGATACTAGATATTATGATGCCCAATATGGATGGGATGGAAGTTGTGCGCGAAGTCCGCAAAGATTCGCAGATCCCGATTTTGATGTTGTCCGCTAAAACGGCCGATATGGATAAAATCCAAGGTTTGATCAGTGGCGCTGACGATTATGTTTCAAAACCATTTAATCCATTGGAAGTTATGGCGCGGGTCAAGTCATTACTGCGCCGTAGCCAGCAGCAAGTGACCAATGATACTCCTGACGTGTTAGAAGTTGGACCATTAGAGATCAAAAAAGATTCGCATGAAGTGACCACCTTAACTGGTCGGCAAATTCAATTAACGGCGCTGGAATTTGGTATTTTATACTTGTTGGCTAGTCACCCTAATCGTGTCTTTTCTGCGGATGAGATTTTTGAACGGGTTTGGCAACAGGAAAGTATCGTTTCAGCGAAAACGGTCATGGTCCATGTCAGTCATTTGCGCGATAAGATCGAAGAAGCAACTGATGGGGAAAAAGTGATCCAAACAGTTTGGGGCGTCGGCTATAAAGTCGTAGCCCATTAGGTTTGTCAGTGGAGGCGGAACATAAATTGAAGTTAACCGGCCGAGAAAAAAGTGCCTTATTTATTGAAGGCGTCGTGACAGTGATTTTGTTATTATTGCTTAACTTATCGGTGATCGTGATTTTGAATCAGGCGATTCAAACTAATCAGGCTTTAAATGATGGTATTTTTCAGATCAAAAACGCCATTGCAATTGGTCCTAACGGTTTTCATTTAATGAGTTGGCAAAATATCTTTACCTTTTTGATGCTGTTATTTGATGCGGCGGTCGTTTATTGGCGTTTGATCCGGCGTTATCATCAAATGCAATTAAGCCACGTTATTGCGGAGCTGCATTATATTGCCGATGGTCATTTTGAGCACCGCATCTCGTTTAAGTTAAGTGGTGATCTGCAACGAGTGATTTTAAGTATTAATGCACTGGTTGCTTCAACCGTTCAATCAATGGAAGAAGAACGCAAAATCGAAAACTCGAAGGATGAACTGATCACCAATGTGAGTCACGATATTCGGACACCGTTGACTTCGATCATCGGTTATCTTGGTTTGATCGAGGAACATCAATATAAAAATGAAAAGCAATTGCTGCAGTATTCGCATATTGCTTTTGAAAAAGCGAAACAAATGCAAAGTTTAGTTGAGGATCTATTTGAATACACTAAAGTGCGGCAAACAACAACGCCGTTGACGATCACCAAGCTGGATATGGGCCAGATGTTGGAACAGGTTGCGGCTAGTTTTGAACTAGAAGCAACTAAAAAGCAAATGCAGATCAGTGTGACTTATCGGCCTGATCCACTGATCATGATGGCCGATGCGGAAAAGCTCAGTCGAGTGTTTAATAATTTGATCAGTAATGCGCTGAAATACGGTAGCGGTGGTCACCATATTTATTTATCAGCTATTGCTCATGGTCAAGAAGTGGTGATCAAGGTCGCTAATGATGGTAAACCAATTCCGCAAGCGGCGCTAAAGCAATTGTTTGATCGGTTTTATCGGGTTGAAGAATCACGTTCGACTGCGACTGGCGGAACTGGCTTGGGTTTGGCGATTGCTCAAAGTATTGTTGCTTTACATGATGGCGAGATTTATGCGACCTCAGAGCAAAAGCTGACTAGTTTCATTATTCGGCTGCCGTTAAAACACGGGGAAAAGTTACCGGCGCGCACAGAGGCTTGATTATCACGCCGAGATCATTAATTGATCAATTACCGATTTGGTAACGTCTAAAGTTCCATGAAACCCAAGTTCAAAACCGGATGTTCAAGGGGGGATGACGATTAATATATGGAATCACCGTTCACGGATGAATCGAACTTAATTCAGGTGTTGCTTCTCACTGGATCTTGCCTATTTTATGTGTTCTAGGGTACACAAATTAAGCCTTAGTTAGTCTGATTTTTCAGAATATCTAGGCTGCTGTTGGTAATTGAGACTGCGCTAGTTCAATTAGCGCCAGCCATTTGTCCGGCATTCGTTCAAACGGTTTGAGTTGTGGTAACTCAACAGGAATGCGGTAATGCAGTGCTTCATGAGGCCGCAAGAAGTTATAGGCCGCTGAATAAAGTGCCGTGTAACTCGCTGAACCTGTGGCAGAGCCAAAGCCGGTACTGGAACGATAATTTTCTTTGTAGGAACGATTCAAGCGCTCAATGGTTTGCTTTAAGAAGCGGTACTCACGACTGATCTCATCTTTGTTTTCAAGACCAACAACCTGGTGAATGCCAAACTTGATGCCCTGTTGTGCAAAATAGATCTGGGCAACTTGGTAGATCGGATTCGCGTCAACGACGAAATTAAGCTTCTCAGGGATCTGAGGCATCTTTTGGAGGACTTGGTTGATCGCAATGACCGCTGATTCGGTTGTGCGATTAGGGGTCACGTAGTCGGCGAGAATGAGCTTACACTTGGCGTCGTAGAAGTAGAAGATATAGTGCCACTTGCCTTTCACGCGCACGTAAGTCTCGTCACCAACAATCTGATCGGACAGTGCGTAAGGATAATTCGCCCAGAAAGGCCGGACAACAGCGGCTACCGCCATTTCGTAGTTATGGATTGTCTGGTGTGAGATTTTAACGCCATGGATATCGTACATGATCGCCGCGGTTCGCCGCGCTGACAGACCATAGTTGGTGTGATAGGTCAGCACCAAGCCCAGCACTTCAGGGCTGGCTTGAATCCGATCGAGGTCTACCGGTGCTTGGATCGGCGATTCTGGCGCAATGCCTTTAAGTTCAAAGTTGTAGGTTCGCCAAGTGTAGCGCACCTTGTGGGCAGTTGGATGGACGTTGAAGTCAGCGACTTCAGCGGGTGACATTGCGGCGATCGCACCAAGGCGAAATGCGCACTTATCGTTGTAACAACACCAGACGTCGAACTTGGTCCGACGGTTGTGAATACTCAGGCGATTCTGGCAATAAGGACAACGTAAAGCGACCGTCTTATTCTTCTCGGCGTGACCATCTTGAAACTTGAACTGACAGACCTTGCACCGTAGCTGACCGCCAGCACCGTTATTGGCGTAAAGATAGTCCTGTGGTGCCGAGCACCGCGGACAGTCTTGCGCCGCAAAGCTGATTGGTTTACGCCGCCTGACTGGCAGTATCGGCTTACCGTTCTTTTCAAGCGACTCAGCGATCAACTGCTGGTAGTCGAGGGCTTCAGAACCGATATCAGCTTGAAGTAGTGGGACTTTCTCATCGACCTGAAATTGGTTAAAACGCTTGAATACCGGTTTATCAGCGCTTGGCAGCCGTGAATGATCAAAGATCTCAGCCAACTGAGCTAAAAGGATCAAAATAATTTGTCTTTGGAGCTTGATTATTAGAACTAAATAGGCTATTAATGGTGTATGCACTCGAATCCTTCTTTCTGGATTTTCTTGTTGGTGGCACACCAAGAATACCAGAAAAAGACGTTCGGGTGTTTTTTAATATTCGGAAATTAATAACAAAAACGAGGTACGTTTGACAGTACCACCGATTTAGTGAAGGAGAAATTATGTTTAAAAAAGTTATTATACGTGTCACTTTGATTTTTGGGATGTTGCTGGGTAGCGCTGTACCCACTTTGGCAGCAGACACAGTCGATGCCACAGCTGGATTAGCAGTGGACGCACAAAGCGGTCAAATTCTTTTTGATCAGAATAGTAAACAGGTGCTGCCAATTGGCTCAATGACCAAGCTATTGACCGTTTATCTAACGTTAAGCGCAATCAAGCAAGGCAAAATCAGTTGGGACACACAGGTACCGGTAAGCGCATTGGCTTACAAATTGACCCAAAATAAGGAACTGACCAATGTACCGCTGACTGAAAACAGTAAGTACTCGGTACGTGATCTGTATGATGCGTCCTTGATCCAGTCGGCGAACTCGGCGGCAATGATGCTTGGTGATGCGTTTGCTGGTTCACAAACAGCAGCAGTTGAGCAAATGCGTGTGCAGTTGCAAAAATGGGGCATCACTGATGCTCATATCGTTAATTTAAGTGGATTGAATAATAGCTACCTAGATGGCGAAGTTTATCCTGGTTCCAGCACTACTGATGAAAATAAAATGTCCGCACAAGATATGGCCATCGTGGCCCAACACTTGTTAAAAGATTTTCCTGAAGTGTTGAATACTACAAAAAATGCGAGCATGGAATTTGCCAGTGGAACTAGTTCAGCTACGACTTTGAAAACTTGGAATTATATGTTGGCTGGTCAAGCTGCGGCTGATTCTAACTTACCGGTAGACGGTTTAAAAACGGGGACTACCGATTTAGCTGGTGCGTGCTTTGCAGGGACAGTCAAAAAGAATGGCCGACGAATCATTACGGTTGTGATGCATGCTAACCAAAATGATACCAATGCTAATGCACGGTTTATTGAAACGGCTAAAATCATGAATTCAGTTTATGACACACAAAGCTATCAAACTTTGGCTAAGGGAACGGCACCAAATAAGCAGGACCGCTTGACCGTTAAGTTTGGAACCCAACTTCAAGTGCCTGTTGGCTTGGCGCAAACAATTGGTTTCTGGTTACCAAAGAATCAAACTAATACGCAAATTACGTATAATAAGAGTGCAAAAACGCCGTTGACTGCGCCAATCACAGTTGGTCAAACGGTTGGTACGGCACAAATTAAAACGCCGGTAACCTTGAACTACTTGCCTGGACAAACTCCGCAAGCAACTAAGATAACCACACAAAAAGCAGTTGCAAAATTAACTGGTTTTTCATTATTTAAGGCGCAAGTGGCCGATTTCTTTTAAGCCGTGGTAATAAGCAATAACTATCAATGTACGGTGGAAAAGTGACTTTTTGAACTACGCTTGGACTACATTAACGCTAAAAATTAACATTGTATTCTTTTCGAAACACACCCTAGTATGCAGCGTCATTGCATGCTAAACTGGAAACCGGTGGTCGTATTTAAGGCCATCGGTTTTGTGCTATAATTAAGAAGCTAATTTTGTGTACTTAGTTACATTCAAGCCGACTTAATTTAATGAAAAAAGCAAGAAAGAGGCAGTTAATCGTATGCAGTTACAATTTGCCGAAATAACTAACTTACTGAACGAACATCAATTACTGGTCAAGTCAGTGATCCCGGATGCGGTTACGCCGCAAGTGAGCGCCATTGCGTATGATTCTCGTAAAAGTAGTGCTAACTCACTTTTCTTCTGTAAAGGTGCCTTCAAGCCGGAATACTTAACGGCAGCACGACAAAAAGGTGCTAGCGCCTATATGGCGGAGCAAGAATTTACCGAAGGAGCAGGCTTAGCTGCGTTTGTGGTTACGGATATCCAAAAAGCGATGGCACTGATCAGTGCGGCGTTTTATGGTTTCCCACAAAATGACTTGTTCATCATTGCTTACACTGGAACTAAAGGGAAGACAACCTCGAGTTATTTTACCCATAACATTTTAAAAACCGCGACTAATAATCAAACCGCATTGTTTTCAACGATTGATCGGATCGTTGGACCGCGTCCAGAACAGGAATTTAAGTCACACTTGACGACGCCGGAGTCATTAGATCTATTTCACGATATGCGTACCGCGGTTGATTCTGGCATGACTCATTTGGTGATGGAGGTCTCTTCACAGGCCTATAAAAAGAATCGAGTGTATGGCTTACATTTTGATGTTGGGGTCTTTTTAAACATTACCCCTGATCATATTGGACCAACTGAACACCCTAATTTTGCCGACTACTTACATTGTAAATTACAATTGTTAGTCAATTCGCGTATCTGTGTGCTTAACGCGGAAACCGACCATTTAAATGAAATTTATCGTGCGGCGCAAGCAACTAGTCAACCTGAAGATATCTATTTGTTTGCTAAGCAAGATTTTCAACCGAATCAGGCGTTGCCGACCATCGATTTTCGCTATCAAAGCGAGGAAGCTGATTTGACGGCGAGCCAATTTAAATTATATGCGCGCACCGATAAGGCCCGTGCTTTAGCGGCTAATGGTCAATATGAGTTAAGCTTGCCCGGTAATTTTAACGAAAGTAATGCGGTGGCTGCAGCCATTACGGCTAGTCTAGCTGGCGCAACGACGCCAGCGATTGCGACAGGCTTAGCCACTGCTTATGTTCCTGGACGGATGGAGTCTTTGCAGACGGCTGATCATGGCACGATCTATGCTGACTACGCGCATAACTATGCCAGCATGAAAGCTTTGTTGAGTTTTCTTGAGGGCCAACAGCCGGATGCAAAGGTTATTGTAGTTGTTGGTAGTCCTGGTAACAAAGGGGTATCGCGCCGTGCTGGCTTTGGTAAAGTCTTAACTGAGTACGCTGACGTGGCCTTTTTGACTGCGGATGATCCGGGGTTTGAGGATCCCTTAAAAATTGCTCAAGAAATCGATGCACATATTGACCATAGCAAAGTAAAGGTTACGATTGAAGTTGATCGGAAAAAAGCAATTGCTGCGGCAATTGCGGCTAGCACTACTAATGATATTGTCGTATTAGCAGGTAAGGGCGACGATGCTTTCCAGAAGGTTAATGGTGTTGATACACCGTATCCAACTGATATGGTCGTTGCGAAAGAAATAGTGAGAGGATTGCAAGCATAATGGATAGTGAGATGGATTTTATTCCTGTACTTTTAGGGAGCGATATTAACGTTTACGGGATGGCACGGGCGTTTTATGAGCGTTATGGCATTAAATCGACCGCGTACGCCAGTGTACAATTCGCACCAACTAAATACAGTAAGATCGTTAATGTGGAGACATTCCCTGGTTTTAGCGAAGATCCTGGTTTTATTGAGAACATGACTAAGATCGCTAAACGTTACGAAAACGTTAATAAGAAAGTCGTATTGATTGCTTGTGGTGATGGTTACGTTGAATTAGTCTCTAAGCACAAGGCCTTTTTGGAGAAAACTTTCGTTGTCCCATACATTGACTATGACTTAGTTGAACAATTGATCAGTAAAGAAGCTTTTTATGAAATGGCTGATTGGTATGATCTACCGCATCCGTTGACTAAAATTATCAGTAAGGCCGACTATGAAAATGGCGTTGCTAAAATTGAAGTACCTTACGAATATCCAGTTGCCTTAAAACCATCAAACGCGGTGGAATGGTTGGATATTAAATTTGAAGGACGTAAAAAAGCTTTCCGGATCAAAGATCGGGCTGAATTTGACGATATCGTCAGCAAGATTTACGATCATGGTTATACGGCTGATCTGATTTTACAGGACTTTATTCCAGGTGACGACAGTAATATGCGGACCTTGAATTGTTATGTGGATCAATATCATCACGTCAAGCTGATGTGTTTAGGTCATCCACTATTGGAAGATCCAACCCCAGCTGACATTGGGAACTATGTTGCGATTTTACCTGAATACAACCAACAAGTTTACGATCAGATCCAGCATTTCCTTGAAGCTATCAAGTTTACTGGCTTTTGTAACTTTGATATGAAGTATGATCGTCGTGACCAAACGTTTAAACTGTTTGAAATCAATTTACGCCAAGGCCGTAGTAGCTTCTTTGTTACATTGAACGGGTATAACTTAGCTGAATATGTCGTTGAGGATCGTGTTACCGGTGCGTTGAAAGACAAGCCAACGGTCTACGGTAACCAAAACGAAAGCCAACAGAAACTTTGGTTAGGCGTGCCAGTTAAGGTCTTTAAAGAATATGCACGGGATAATGCGGATAAACAACGGGCCCTAGAATTGTTGGCCGCTAAACGTTATGGCACCACTGTTTTCTATAAACAAGATATGAATTTGAAACGTTATGTTTTGCAAAAATACGCCTTTTACCTTTATAATGGTCGTTTCAAGAACTATTTTAAAGAAAATAAGGGGGACATGTAATGCGCCATTTCTTTTCTGTATTAGGTGGCATGGGCACAATGGCCACCGAAAGTTATATTCGTATTTTAAATCAACGCACACCAGCGAAAAAAGACCAAGATTACTTAAATTATATTTTAGTTAATCACGCTACTGTACCTGATCGCACGACTTATTTGCTAGATCATAGTCAGCCCAATTTTTTACCTGACCTATTGGAAGACGTGCAACAACAGAATTTATTGAAGCCTGATTTTATGGTCATGGTTTGCAATACCGCACATTATTTCTATGATGAATTAGCGGCCGCTAGCGATGTGCCATTTTTGAATATGCCCCAAGAAACTGTACGGGCACTCCAAAAACGGTATCCACAAGCTAAACGCATCGGTTTAGCAGCAACTTCTGGTACGATCAACAGCCAGGTTTATCATAAATATATCGCTGATGCCGGCTTAACTGAGGTTGATCCAACACCAGCAATCCAGGAAAAAATCAATCGGTTGATCTATCAATCGATCAAAGAAGAACAAGGTGCAGTCGATGCGACCCTGTATCACGAAATTCTGGCTGATATGATGCATGATTTGAATGTGGATGTGATTATCCTCGGTTGTACGGAATTATCATTAGCACAGGAAAAAGCACCTAATCATCAATATCCAGTTGCTGACTCACAATCGATCATTGCTGATCGGAGTTTAGAATTAGCGTTGGAACTGCGGAAAAAATAAAATAGTATGACCTAAAAAGCTACCTAAATGGGCGATCATCGCCATTTAGGTAGCTTTTTGTAATATACTAAAGGTTGAAAGTTAATATTTCCACTTAAGCCCTGATCTGTTAGGACTTTTTTGCTACAAAAATAGACATGAAACCATTCACATCTGTATACTTAAAGCGTCTAAACAAAAACCATACAGAGGAGTTTCATGCCTATGTCTACTATACAATACAATGACACTGATATTCATCATTCTTTTGCTCATTTTTCAAAATTGGTCCATCTCTCCGCTATTTTGCGTCGTGTCAATATCCATAAATCGCGCGGTATTAAAACTGAACGCTTATTTGAATGGTTATTGACCACCATCTTTAATCGCTACTCCATTTTTAGAGCAGAAAAGGCTAACGATTTTTCAAAACGAACTGTTCGCAATTGTCTAAATGATCCACATATTAATTGGCAACGGCTGGTTCAGCTATTAGCGATCCATTTGATCCAATACGTGCAACATTTTACCGATCCAAGACGGCGACAAGCCTTGATCATTGATGATTCATTGTTTAAACGTGAATTTTCACGCAAAACTGAATTATTAGCTCGTGTTTTTGACCACGACAAACAGCAGTATTTTAAAGGCTTTAGGACACTAACTTTAGGCTGGAGTGACGGCAATACTTTTTTACCGCTGAACTTTGCCTTGATGTCATCAAGCCACGCCAAAAATCGGTTTGGGCACCTTAAGTCCAGTGATCAACGATCACTGGCCGCGAAACGACGTACACAGGCAACCCGTAAAATGACCGATGTCGCTTTAGAATTAGTAGATGATGCAATCAAATCCGGCATCAAGGCCAAGTACGTCTTATTCGATAGCTGGTATGCATCACCGCGTATGTTTGCGGCATTGCTAAAACGTCATTGTCATGGGATTGGTATGTTGAAAAAAACTAAAAAAGTCTATTTTCGTTATCGTGGCCGAGAAATGGATATTAAGACTTTATACACTAACAGCACTTTACAGCTTTTTAAAAAAATTTGGATATAAAAAGGCACGAATGCCTATTCTTTGCTAAAATGAGTTCGACAAAAAACCATTTAGAAAGAAGGATTCGTGTTGAACTCATTTTATCAAAAATCATCACTTTTAACCACCCTCCACGCCTATTTTTCTGATTTAAAAGCGGCTGGCTTGTCTAAGCCAATGGGCCTTAACTATTTTTGGTTGTGTCTAGCGTTGTTAGTGATCGGTGACCGCCACTCGATCCGCCACTTATTTGAACAATTTCTGGGCCGGGTGACGAAGCATTCTTTGAACACGTTTTATCGGGCTTTGGCAGTGATCGGTAACCACTTGCCACAGTTAGAAGTGCGCAACTTGACGTATTTACTGACCTTGATTCCCACTACTTGTCAGGACTTGCCCTTATTATTGGTTCTGGATGACACGGTCCAACCCAAGTTCGGCCACAAATTTACCGGCGTCAAATATCTATTCGATCACGCCGCACATACGGGTAAGCGGCTCGTCAATGCCCATGATTTCGTTACTTTAGGTCTGATGATCCCAACACAGCGGGACCAAGATGACCAGCCAGTTTATACGTTCTTGCCGTTAGCCACGCACCTTTATCAGGCGGAACAGGCGACCAAATACCAGCAAGCGGCGCAAATGATCAAGACGACTTTGAAATCGATCGCCAGCGACCAACAAGTGTTCCTACTGTGTGACAGTTGGTATCCCAAAGCTGAGATCAACCAACTGGTCATGACGCAACCTAATCTAGCTATGATCGCCAATGTGCGTAAAGATACCGCCATGTTTGGCTTACCCAAACGCACCGGTAAGCGCGGTCGGCCGCGGAAATATGGTGACCAGATCCATTTGGGAAATATTGCATTAAATCTTTGTTCGGCCGGAGATCAGATCGGTATAGTGCGGTGTCTGACACGCTTGATGCCCCAGCCAGTTTACATGATCCGCGTACAACGCAAGACGACTTGTCGTCTGTTCATGGCGACGAGCGCGCCCGAAGAATTAGCGGCGATCACAACCGAAACCCTAGCCGTTGATCCGACCCAGCTCACCTATCGGACGCCGGAGACCAGCGCCCCTGCGCCAGCGCTACGAGCGTTGGCCTACTATCAAAAACGTTGGGCGATCGAGACCTATTTTTATGAAATGAAAACATTCTGGCACTTCGGTGATTACGCCGTGCGTTCAGTAGCCAAGATTGAAGCCGATCATCATTTATTGAATACGGCGTATACCTTGATGATCGTATTGCCATTGACCCAACCTAGTTTAGCTTTTTTGGTAACCAAAAGTTTGCGTGAACGCAAACTCTGGTTAAGTCGGCAAATTCAAGCGGCGCTGTTTTTGGCTAGTTTAGCGCGGCAAGTGCAAAGGCGGTTAAAAACAACACCGGCCAAAGTGGTGATTCAGTGGTTGGCTTCTTGTTGGTCGGGGGTCAGTGAAAAGCTGTAAAGTGCTGACACTAACTTACGGCGCAGTAAATGGCCAATTAAGGATAGCTATCTATACAGTCCAATCGTCACATTTGAAGTTGATGGCGAAAAAATCCCAATGAAGTTAGTCTTCGTAACCAAACGTGGCCAGGCTGATCAATATCTTGTGTTGGCGACCACAATGACTGACCTAAGACCAGAAGCAATCATTCAGATGTACGGTCGGCGTTGGCAGATCGAATGTTATTTTAAAGTCGCTAAACAATACCTGCAATTTGATCAGACTCAAGTCCAAAGCTATGATGGGCTTTGCGGTCACCTAGCAATGGTCATGTTAAGCTATGACGTCCTTGCATTGGCGCAACGTGAAAATACGGACGACAGGACGCTGGGTGACTTATTCTTCGATTATGGACGACCGTTGCCTGATATTAAGTTAGTAAGTGCGTTGAATTGGCTGATACAAACAATTACTGGTCTAGGTGAAAAACTCGACATGGCGGTTGAAACATTAACTATTATTTTTGACGAATTTATAAAAGCATTACCGAATAGCCTGGCCAGGCTACTCGGTAATGCTCAATGAAGTGGAAACTAGTAATATATCGTGCCATAACCGTTTGACATCAATGGTTACGGTCTATTTGATACTTTCAACCTTTAGTAATATATTTTAGTAGCGTTGAAGCATCCGGTAATTATTTAACCTCGACTTCTACATCCGCAAAGTACTTGCTAAAGTGAGCAACGTAATGACCCTTTTGTAAATGTGGTGGCAAGAGGAAGGTACCGCTAGAAACTTTAGTACCGGCGGGATAAGCAACGCCTTGTTCAGCCAATTTACCAACTAGCCATTTTAGTGAGTTTAAAGGGTTGCCTAAAACTTCGGATGATTTACCAGTGCCTAATTCTTTGCCGTCTAAAGTTAGGGTACAATCAACGGTTGCTAAATCGGCAACTGTAACTTTTTCGGTCGTATCAGCTCCGTAAACAACGCGGCCACCAACAGCGCCATCGGCCACGACCAAGTATTTAGAAAGGGCTGGGAACCAATCACTGAAACGAGAATCAGGTAATTCAACACCAGCAGCGACGCCAACTTTAGCTAGTAATTGTTCCAGTGTATCACTAGGTAAAAGGGCTTCTTTAGCAGTGAAAACCATTTCGACTTCTAACAATGGATCCATTAAATCACTGAGTGGCAACTGGGCTGGGCTACTGAGCCAAGCTGATTTAGTTTCAGCACCGTAAAAAGGTGAGTCAGAGTCGAACATTTTTTGCGTTTCCTCAGAAGTTAGACTGACTTTATAACCAGCTACTGGTTCTTTTTTGAGTTCAGTAAAGGCATGTTGGACACGATAAGCAGTATCAAAGTCAGGAACAGAAGCTTCCCAGTCACTGGCCTTTAGGGGCTTTTGTGTGGTTAAGGCCTGATGTAAAGCGTTAGCGACCTTAGTTTCAGTTGCGGATTGAACAGTTAATGTATTTTCACTCATAAAAAAGATCTCCCTAAAGATAGATTTAAACTTGTTACTAAAAAAGCGCCCCAGAAATACAATTGTATTTCCGGGACGCTACGGCGCGGTACCACCCAAATTCTTACTGTTATTACTAACAATAACTTAGTCACGTACGGTTATTCACGATACGCTAGCAGGGTAATGGCTGCAGCCAATGGGCGTTACTTAAATTCGACCCATAACTCAGAGGTGATTTTCATTGATTGATGACTAATTCCCTTTCACCTAACGGAACTCGCTGCTAGTCGAAATCAACTACTCTTCCTCTTCTTAGTAACTCATTTATTTTTAATTTAAATCTAATATAGTCGCCTTTAATCGATCTGTCAAGCATAAAAAAATAACTGACGTAGAAGCTCACGTCAGTTATTACTTGTTATTTAATTTCTTTTTCGTAAATATAATCACGGGTCATCGGTAAGTATTTACCAGAAGCACCTTTTGAAATTAAGAACTGAATGACATCGATATTACCGGATTCGAATGAAGCAGCAGCCGCTTGGAGATAAACATCCCACATGCGGATAAAGCGTTCATCTTGTAATTTGGCAATTTCATCACGGTGTTCGTTGAAATTCTTGTCCCAAATTTCTAGCGTGTGTTGGTAGTGCCGGCGTAAAGGCTCAACATCATCAATTTGTAAACCAGCATCAATGATATGTTGCGTATTTTCAACTAAGCCAGGAACGTAGCCACCAGGGAAGATATACTTAGTTAGCCAAGCGTTAGTGGCACCACCTTGTTGCCGCGTGATACCGTGGATCAAAGCGACACCATCGTCTTTAAGGTATTTGGCAACTGTTTTAAAGTAAAGTTCCAAATTTTCTTGACCAACGTGTTCGAACATCCCAACTGAAGTGACGTAATCAAATGGTTCGTGCTTCAATTCGCGATAGTCGACTAATTGGACATCAGCCACATCCTCTAAACCACGATCAGCAATTTGTTTAGTGACGTAGTTGTATTGTTCTTGGCTCAATGTGATCCCAGTAACTTTTAAACCATATTCTTCAGCAGCCGTTAACATCAAAGTTCCCCAGCCACAGCCAATATCTAATAATGTCCGACCAGCTTGTGGGTCTAACTTGTTGATGATATGGCGAACTTTATTCATTTGAGCTTGCTCTAATGTGTCTTCAGGTGTTTGGAAATAGGCACAAGAGTAGGTCATGGTTGAATCCAACCATAATTGGTAGAAGTCATTACCGACATCATAGTGGCTCTGCACGTCTTCTTTACTGTGCTTTTCGTTATGTGATTGTTTTGGTAAGAAACGAATGTACTTCGAGTTGCGCATAAAACTATCTGCGTTCTCGTAAGCTGCGGTTAGTAATTTTTGAATACTATATGGGCCGCCAGTGATTTCGATCTTTCCATCCATATAACCTTCACCTAAAGCCAGCGAAGCGTTGTTCAAGATCTCTTTCATCGGGATTGCTTCTTTAAGCGTGATCGTAACTTCGGGCTCACCATCGCCGTAAACCGTGCTCTTACCATCCCAATAATTAACTTTAACTGGAATGTTGAATGAATGACCGAAAAGAGTCTTATAGAACGTTTTTTCAAGCATTGAAACTATCCTTCCTCTCGTAAAAAATGCTTATAAAACATAAGCATAAAAACAGTATACGCTTATTTTTTAGCGCTGATAAGTAAGTTGCAGAAATTATTGTGCGAAAATGGTATACTTGCTAGCAGAATAGTAAACGAATTATCGCTGGCTAATAAGAAGAAACTAAATTTTGTGTGGCTATAATTTGCCATAAGAGTGAATGCTATCGATTAGACTAGGCCAAAGAGCGGCAAGTCTAAGTCGCATCGGCCGTAACAACAAATTTATTAGCGCACTTGGCTAATAAATTACCTTAATTGTGAAGTAGAGCCATGTTTCTTGCGGTAAGTATTTTGCCACAAGAATGGCCATCGTCCGTAACAACAAAATTTATTAGCGCACTTGGCTAATAAATTACCTTAATTGTGAAGTAGAGCCATGTTTCTTGCGGTAAGTATTTTGCCACAAGAATGGCCATCGTCCGTAACAACAAAATTTATTAGCGCACTTGGCTAATAAATTACCTTAATTGTGAAGTAGAAAGGTAGGCTAATTAATTTGCAAGTGCTTGATTTAATGAATAAACGTCGTCGTGGTGAAAAACTAACTACGGCAGAAATTACTTTTATTACGAAAGCAATTGTCGCCAAAGAGATGACGACTGCGCAGGTGGGGGCCTTTTTAGATACGTTTAGTTATCACGATATGGAAACTACGGCGGAGCTGACTGATTTAACGATGGCGTTGGCATATTCTGGTGGAATCTATGATCTTAGTGATTTGCCGGGGATCAAAGTTGCGCCGTTAACAACTGATGGTTTAGGCGACAAAACTAGTTTAGTTTTATTACCGTTGGTTGCTAGCTTAGGCGTACCGATTTTGCAAGTTGTGACACCTTTGGCTGAAGAAATGACTAGTCCTTTGGCGCGCTTAGCTGCAGTGCCGCAGTTACGGACTAAATTGGCCGCTGATGAATTTGTGACGACTTTGAAAAAAGTTAACGCAGTAGCTGCGGCACCAGTGGCTGAATTAGCGCCGTTACAGCAACAACTTGCTAAACTAGAAATAGAAACAGACACGACTGCGGTACCGGCATTACTGACGAGTCACTTACTTAGCCTAGCAATCGCTGCTGGTGTCGATGCATTGGTCGTTGATATTAAGACCGGCAATAACGGCTTGTCACTGAAACAAGCGCAACAAGTCGCAAAATTAGCGGTTGCGGTTGGTGCTGAAGTGGGCCGGCGAACTTTAGCGGTGATTTCCGATCTTAATCAACCGATCGGTGATGCTGTGGGTGCCAGTTGGGAAATTCGTGAAGTGATCGCTACCTTAAAAGGTGGTGGTCCAGCTGACCTACGTGAGTTAGTGCTTTCACTTGGAGCACAATTAGCTGTCTTAGGAGGCTATCTTGGGACCGTTGCTGATGCACGTGAAGCTTTGAGTGCCAATTTAGAAAACGGTCAAGCACTAGCTAAATTCCATGAGTGGCTAGTTGCCCAAGACGGCGATGCCAGTATTGTGGAGCAACCTGATTTATTAGCAACTGCAGAATTTACGGCAACAGCGCGAGCACCACGCTCAGGCTATATAGCAGCATGGGATATGGCACAATTAAAGCAGTTGCGGCAATTACTTGGGCAAACCGCTGGTGTTGGTTTTGTTTTGAATAAGAAAATCGGCGACTCAGTTGAAGCCGGTGAAACCTTGGCAACTGTTTATAGTGCGGCGGCTGATATTCAACCGGTATTAAAATTAGCACAGCAGGCGGCCACGATTGCGGATAAGGCGCCGGAACATCGTTTATTGTACGATGTGATCGATAGTGCCTTGGAACAAACTGATTAAACTGAAGCTCGGCAAATTTTGCTGGGCTTTTTTATATTTATTAATAGATGATAACGGTTACAGGCTGTGCTATAATGGGGCATCATCAAGTGCTGTGTTTTATAGATCAAATAGCTTTGAAATAGGGGTGGGGGAATGACATTATTAGAATTACAAGATATTGGTTATCAGGTTGCGGGGCAAAATGTGTTGCAGCACATTGAACTCACTGTAGCAGCACAGGATTATATTACGATCACAGGTCCGTCAGGTAGTGGTAAAAGCACGTTATTACGCGTAATTGCCGGACTTTTAACTAGAACTAGCGGCCAGTTATTGTTGGCTGGTAAAGAGTGGGCGGAATATGATCCGATTTTGTATCGACGCGAGGTTTCATATGCGGTACAACAGCCGCAATTATTTGGACAAACTGTAGCCGATAATCTCCGGTTTCCGTTTCAAATCCGGCAGCAGGATTTTGATCAAAAACGAGCCGTTGCGGCGCTGGCCAGTGTGAACTTACCAGCCGCTTATCTAGATAAGCCGATCAATGATCTGTCCGGTGGGGAGCGCCAGCGGGTCGCTATTTTACGCAATCTACTTTTTCCACCACAAATCTTGTTATTAGATGAGATCAGTACAGGACTAGATAATGAGAATAAAGCGATCCTGCATCAGGAAATTATGCGCGTCAATCAGGAAAATGGGGTAACGATTTTGGCGGTGACCCACGATAATGAGGAGATCAGTGGTGCCAATCGATTGATCAAAATCGTGGCTGGAAAAATGGAGGCGAATCAATGAATTTAGCGGTCAGTAATACTACTTTGATTTTTGCCGCTTTACTCGTTTTTGTGGCGTTGTATATCGGCTATCGTGAAAAGTTAGGCGTCGATAAAGACATTATAATCGGCGTCGTGCGGGCAATTATTCAACTGGTTGTGGTTGGTTACTTATTGAAATACGTTTTTCGCATCAATAATGTGTGGCTGACTTTGATTTTGATCTTGATTATTATTTTTAACGCCGCATATAATGCCAATAAACGGGCTGCTGGTATTCGGCATGCATTGCCAATTTCATTGTTGGCGATTTTATCAAGTACCGGATTAACCTTAGCGGTGCTGGTTTTTTCGGGTTCAATTCGTTTCATTCCATCACAAATGATTCCCATCTCTGGTATGATCGCCAGTAATTCAATGGTGGCGATCGGCCTTTGTTACCGTAACATGAATAGTAGCTTTCGTGATCGGCGTCAACAGGTGCTAGAACGTTTGGCCCTAGGTGCTGATTTACGACTAGCTTCGATCGATATCGTTCGTGAAAGTATTCGTACTGGGATGGCACCAACAATTGATTCAGCTAAAACTGTAGGTATTGTGAGCTTGCCAGGGATGATGTCCGGTTTGATTTTTGCTGGCGTCGATCCTGTACACGCAATTAAATACCAAATTTTAGTGACGTTCATGTTATTGTCGGCGACCAGTATTGGGTCGGTGATTGCTTGTTACTTGGCGTATAAGCAATTTTATAATGAACAGAAGCAGTTGTTGTAGGCATAAAAGATTGAATGGTTCAGCGGTAAGCTTTGCGGCTTACGCTGGACTTTTTTAATTGAACATGAATCAGAAAATTAAAATTGGTTAAGCTAGGGGTTGTGACATAAGTAATTTATGTTCAACTCCTTTTTGCACTTATGAATAATATTGTTAAAACTATGCCACAAGGCAAATTTTTTCGTTTAGCTACGGCCAACCAATAATCCACTGTGTGCATTTGTACGCCGCCTTAGGCTAATTTCTAAAAAATGGACGCTTGATGGCACACGTTTATTTTTGTTCTACTTTCTATATTTTTATTCTATTAAATCGTATTGAGACTCACTATACTATAACTGTAGTAAAGCTAGACCAGTTAACTTTAATTGCGATTAAAATAATATTTCTACTATATACCAATTGTATCTGATACTATTCCAATGCTTTTTTTAAACTTGACCAGTAAATAACGAGCTTAATCAATGTTAGCGTTTTCGTTATGCTATAAGTATAGAAAGCGGTAACGTCAAAAGTTCTATGAAAACCGTGGTTCAGAAGGTGGTGTAGATGCAACTGTAGAAATCGACTTAAGGATTGAGTGGTCTAGTTGGTTAGTTCTGTACGCGCACAGTATTAATCCGGCCAATCGCCCGTTTCGAGGCAACACAAAGTCAGCTTAGACAAGTTTGATTCTAGTCCTAAACTAATGCTTGCTTATGCAGTTGGTAATTGGCTTTGTGCTAGATCAATCAAGGCCAACCATTTATCGTACATGCGCGGTTTATTGTCCAGCTCTGGTAGGTGTACCGGCACCTTATAATCTAGCGCTTCGTGCGGGCGTAAAAAGTTATAAGCCGCTGAATATAAGGCGGTATAACTGGCTGAACCGGTTGGTGAGTTAAAACCAGTGGCCGACCGATAATTGCCCTTAAAACTACGGTTTAAACGCTCAATTGTTTGTTTCAAGAAACGATACTCTTTACTGATTGGATCTTTGTTGGTCAACCCTACTACTTGCTTGATTTTAAAATTGATCCCTTGTTGAGCAAAATAAAGTTGTGCTACTTGATAAATGGGATTGGCGTCGACTACGAACTGTAGGTCGGCTGGACGTTCGGACATCTTCTGTAGGACTTGATTGATGGCAACGACCGCTGATTCAGTTGTGCGGTTGGGCGTTATATAGTCGGCTAGAATTAGCTTTTTAACCGCGTCGTAAAAGTAAAAGATATAGTTCCACTTACCTTTGACCTTGACGTAAGTCTCATCACCAACTAATTGGTTGGAAAGTTCGTAAGGATAGTTAGCCCAGAATGGTCGAATAACGGTCGCTACCGCCTCTTCGTAGTTGTGAATGGTTTGGTGGGAGATCTTAACGCCGTGAACGTCGTACATGATGGCTGCGGTACGACGGGCCGACAGGCCATAGTTAATGTGATAGGTCAGGACAAGCCCTAAAACCTCAGGGCTGGCTTGGATCTTACTCAAATCGACCTTGGCTTGAACTGGCGAACTAGCCGCTAAGCCTTTGAGATCGAATTTAAAGTTACGGAAAGTGTAGCGTACTTTGAAGCTAGATGGCTGTTCCTTGAATTGTTTGGCTTCAGCTACGGATAACTGCTTGATTTGTTTTAAACGAAATGAACATTGGTCATTAGGACAACGTAACACATCGAAGTTACTACGGTGGTGATGAGCTTCCAATCGATGTTGGCAGTATGGGCAACGAAGTACCACCGCTTTCTTCTTCTGCGCATCACCATTTTGGAAGCTAAAAGCGCAGATCTTACACTTAAGCTGATTACCTTTACCGTTATTAGCGTATAGATAGTCGCTTGGGGCATTACAGCGTGGGCAACGTTGGTTCTGGAACGTGATCACGGTGCCTTGTCGGCGCCGAATTGGTTTTAGATCTTTGCCGGTTTTGGTCATGTAGTCAATGATCAGTTGCTCATAATTAAGTGATTCTGGACCAATATCGGCTGCTAAAATTGGTAATTTATCGTCAACTTGAAATTGATTAAAGCGTTTATAGGTTGGTTTATCGGTGCTGGGCAAGCGCGAATGGTCAAAAATATCAATCAGCTGGGCCAACAAAAAGATGATCAATGCACGTTGGAACTTGATTATTTGGACTAAATAAGTTAATAATGGTGTAAGCACTCGGATCTCCTTCTTTCTTGGAATTCTTGTTGGTTGCACACCAAGGATAACAGAAGAATTGGTCCGGGTGTTTTTTAATTTCACTTAGATAATACAAAACCATTAGAAACAATAATTAAAACTAGACAAAATCGGGTACGTTTGACAGTACCTAGAAAGCAAGGAGGTAATTAGTATGTTAGCAAATTGGTTAGAATTACAAGGTAAAACGGTGGTCGTAACGGGTGGCTCTTCTGGTATTGGTGATGCGATCGTGCGTGAGTTAGTCACACAAAATGTAAACGTTGTTAATGCTGATTTAAAAGAAGGCAAATTTCAGGCTAAGAACCTAATGTTTGTCCAAACAGATGTCACTTCACCTGCAGCAGTTGAATCTTTAGTTGAACAAGTTGTGGCTAAATATGGAACAATCGATGGATTGGTCAATAATGCTGGTATTAATTTGCCACGGCTATTGGTAGACGATAAACAACCAAAGGGACAATATGAATTAACTGAAGCTGCCTTCAATAAGATGTTTGCGGTCAATGTTAAAAGCGTTTTCTTAATGAGCCAAGCAGTTGGGCGGATTTTAGTGCACAAGCACGAGGGCGTCATTGTTAATATGTCATCTGAAGCAGGACTTGAAGGCTCGATTGGTCAAAGTGTTTATTCAGCTACTAAGGGCGCGATTAATAGCTTTACGCGGTCATGGGCAAAGGAACTTGGCCAGTATAATGTGCGCGTAGTTGGGATTGCACCAGGAATCATGGAAGCAACTGGTTTGCGCACACCGGCTTATGAAGAAGCTTTAGCCTATACACGGCATAAAACGGTTGAACAATTACGTGCTGGCTATAAGAGTACAAGTACGACACCACTTGGCCGTAGTGGGCATTTGTCAGAAGTTGCTGATTTAGTTTGTTACTATTTATCCAATCGTTCCAGCTATATTACTGGGGTAACGACAAATATTGCTGGCGGGAAATCGCGTGGTTAGATGGTTGATTTAAGCTAGCAATATTAATTTATAGAAATGAGGCGTAGCGCGAATGGACAATCAAGATTATCGTTTATTGAAGCGATTTATCACTCGTGAGTCAATTCCCGTGGCTGAATTGATTGCTAGTGAAAATATTTCGCAGAAAACTTTACAGAAACGTTTGGCAAAGTTAAATGAGAATATACATGGTATTGGCCAAATTAAGGAACGGCATGGTCGCTATTTTCTTCAAGTTATTGATTATCATGGCTTGAGTCGACTGCAATCCGGTTATTTACGTGAATCACTAGACTTTAACGATAGTGAAAAACGGCAGGCCTATATTATTCAGCAATTAGTAACGACAACCGGCTATGTTGTTCAAGATGATTTAGCTGATACATTAATGATCAGTCGCAGTACCTTAAGCAAGGATTTAGACAAATTACGGCGTACGTTACGTGTTTACGATGCAGAAATTGTGGCGCAATCTAATCATGGTATTAAGTTAGTTCTAGACCAGGCTTATCAATTGCCATTACTATTACTCAATGAGGTCTATGATTATTTTGCGGCTAATTATCCGTTAACGCCTGCGGTGCAGCAAGCGTTAGCCGCTGTTTCAAACCAGATCAATGATCAAACGACCGCCACACGTTTACAGAAGTTGACCGCTATTATGTCGTTTTTGTGGCGGGATGATCGGCAAATTGATTTACATGTAGCCCATTATCAAAATTTAGTAAGATTAACGCCAGAGTGGCAGCAATTATTTCGCGCTTTATCGGCGCAACGCCAAACTAATTTGACGGCAACTGAACAGGACTTTATTTGTTTTCCTGTTAATTTAAAGTACTCCTCGTTGTTATCTCATTCCTTAGTCGCGCAACAATTAGATAAGAATCAAGCTTTATTACAGCAAATCAAGCGCCAGATCGAGGTACATGTTCAAGTTGAATTAGATTATGCTGAATTTTATACGCAAGTCAAATATCATTTACTTTTTCTGTGTTATCGTAGTTTGTTTAACATGCCTGCTAGCGAAATTTTTACCAACGAGATCATTAAGAATTATCCCGTTGCGGCCGAATTGGCATTGATTGCACTGAATACATTAGAGCAGGGATTAGGTGCCATTATTCCGACCACAGAAGCGACTTATTTAACGGTATATTTTCAGTTAGCTTTGGATGCGGTTCAAGATCAACAGCATGTCGCACAGCAAGTTGGAATCGTCGGTAACATTGGCTTAGGTGCTCAGCACTTTTTGAAAAAGCAGCTAGCGGAGGTCTTTGCTGATCAAATTAAGGTAGTTGCCATAACCGATAAAGCGCAATTGAAGCAACCTGATTTACCTTTCTTATTAATTTTTTCTGATCAACCATTGGATTTAGGGGATAATCGGATTCCAGTGATTCGAATCGATGATTTATTTAGAACTGAAGAGTTGACCACTAAAATCACTTTATCGCTAGTCCATAAAGCAATTATGGCGCAAGCATGTCATTTGCAAATAACTTATTTGACACCGCAAGCTGATTATCAAGCAACCGTTGATCAAATGATTGAACAGGCCACACTTAAAGGCGAATTGGCTCCTAGTTTTAAGCAGATGTGGCATCAACGCGAACTTCAGGGCAGTAGTGTTTTCGAAAATGGGATTGCATTGCCCCATACGATCAATGAAATCGCCAAACCAGTCATTTTTCTACAAATTGGTATCTTACAAAAGCCATTGCTGGTAAATAAGCGCAAAGTACATTTGATTTTCTTACTAGGTATTCCGCAACAGTTAAATCAACAGCTGAATCGAGTATTGGATACGTTGTATGATTTCATTTTTAGTGTGGTCCGTCAGGAAAATGTCTTACAAAATCTGTTGCATTATCGTCTGGATCAACCGATTGAACAACTAACGGAGGGGATTTAATGCTGATTATTATTTTGATTATTTTCGTTGCCTTTATTCTACAGGCCGGACTGGGATTTTTACAGTTACGAAATTTTACTCACCATTATCAGGCTCTTCGGCGGCAAGGACGAGTGTTGATTGGACGCAATCCTAAACGATTGCAAGCGGGCACGTTACTTTTGATTGCTTTAGATCAAGATGGCGTGATTCGCGCTTGCCAATTAATGAAAGGGGTTACTATTTTTGCTCGTTTTCAAACGGTGACTCGCTTCAATGGGCAGTCCTTTCTGGAAGTAGCTACAGATTATAAGCAGCTAGCACGTGAGTCCAGATTATTAAGACAATGTTTATTGAATGCTTATCAAACGTTGATCAAATATCACAGTGGTCAGTTAAACGAGCATGATTTTAGCGGTCAAACGAACTTTTTTGATTTGCCACTAATCACTTATATTCGTAATCAACTACAACACTTTGGCCATTATCTAAAGAAAGTAGGCAGTTAATATGCATTATATTACAGATTTTGCATCAGGTTTTATGAACTTATTCCAGACTGGTGCTAAGACTTTTATTAGTTGGATGTCAACGATCGTACCAGTGGTTTTGTTATTGTTGGTTTTAATGAATACGATCATTGCCTTTTTAGGCGAAGAGCGAATGGAAAAAATCGCTAAGGCATCGTCAAGAAATGTTTTGACTCGTTATATGTTATTACCATTTCTAGCGGCATTCATGCTAGGCAATCCAATGTCGTTTACGCTAGGTCGATTTATGCCAGAGTTTTACAAGCCCAGCTATTATGCGGCAATGGCGCAGTTTAACCATACCAGTAATGGGGTTTTCCCGCATATTAATCCAGGTGAATTATTCATTTGGATGGGCATTGCACAGGGGGTCCAAAAATTAGGCTTGAATACGATGGATCTAGCCATACGTTACTTGTTAGTTGGTTTGATTATGAACTTCATTGGCGGCTGGGTCACCGACTTGACGACTGCATATGTTTGCAAGTCAAGCGGCGTGACCTTATCCAAACAAGTTGCACTTAATTCTAAAGCCACTGAATAATTTCGAACATCAAGGAGGTTTGCATCATGAGTTGGCATAGTATTCGTATTGTAAAAGGTAGTGGCGGCTACGGCGGACCACTAACCATTACCCCAACTGAACAGAAGCATAAATTTATCTATGTTACCGGCGGCGAACGCCCAAGCATCGTGGATAAAATTGAAAAATTAACCGGTATGAAAGCAGTCGACGGCTTTAAAACCGCAATTCCTGACGAAGAAACTGCGCTGGCTGTTATTGACTGTGGTGGTACCTTGCGCTGTGGTATTTATCCCAAGAAGGGAATCTTGACGGTGAATGTATTGCCTACTGGTAAAAGCGGTCCCTTGCAACAATTTATTCATCCCGAAATTTATGTTTCAGCAGTTGGCGATAAACAAATTACGTTAGTTGATGAGACTACTACTGAACCAGCCACTGCTGAAACTGAAACCGAAAAGGCGGCCGTAACTGAGACTCCTAAATACGAAACCGGTAAAAATATTACTGACCAACTACAACATAAAAGTATTATCGCCAAAATTGGGATCGGTGCTGGTAAAGTCGTTGCAACGTTTAATCAGGCCGCAAAGGATTCTGTCCAAACTGTGATCAATACAATTATTCCTTTTATGGCATTTGTTGCCCTATTAATTGGTATTATTCAAGGATCTGGGATCGGCAAGATCTTTGCTAAGCTAATGTCGCCTTTAGCTGGTAATGTGATTGGTTTATGTGTGATCGGATTCATTTGTTCCTTACCGTTCTTGTCACCATTGTTAGGTCCTGGTGCAGTTATTGGTCAAGTTGTGGGTACATTAATTGGTTTGGAAATTGGTAAAGGCAATATTCCACCGCAATATGCTTTACCAGCACTATTCGCAATCAATACGCAAAACGCTTGTGATTTTATTCCAGTTGGTTTGGGGTTAGAGGAAGCAGAAGCTAAAACGGTTGAAGTCGGTGTGCCGTCAGTGCTTTATTCCCGCTTTATCAATGGGGTGCCACGGGTGATCGTTGCTTGGTTAGCTAGTTTTGGCTTATACGCGAAGTAATAAATTAATCGGGAGGAATTCAATATGGATCAGACTAAAACAGTTGTTTTTGAAACGCACGTGAATGAGATTGGGACTGAAGCTAAAGACTTTGCTGCAATTAACATGATGATTTTCTTCGGTAATGAAGCACCAGCAGCTTTGCGTCCTTCGTGCTATTTAATTGATGTGGTGCCAGTACAACAGACCATTGTCCCTGGCATGGTGTTGTTAATTGATCAGCAAGCTTACAAAGTAACCGCGGTTGGCGGCGAAGTTCAGACTAATTTAAGCAATTTAGGTCATATCTCTGTTGTTTTTAATGGCGCAACTAAACCAGAGCTAGCAGGGACAATGTATGTGGAAGCTAAGGATTATCCTGTTGTCAGTGTTGGCAGTCAAGTCCAATTATTAGCCTAATAAAAATGAGCCGCTTTTGGGCTCATTTTTTAGTGGCGAAATTTAGAAGGAGTAGTACCAGTATAGTGACGAAAAACCCGGGTGAAGTGGCTTGGATCAGCAAAATTTAACATAGTGGCGATTTCTTGAATTGGGCGGTTGGAAAACTTTAAGAGATAACGGCCTTCGACTACCTTACGTTGTAAAATAAATTGTTTTAGTGATAAGCCAGTGGCTTGTTTGATCGTGTGTGATAAAGTCGCCGGTGCACAGTTTAATGCCGCAGCCACTTGTTCAACGCTTAGTGGCTGATAAATATGTTGTTGCAGGTACTGTTCTACTTGGTAGACAGTAGTGGGTAGTTGTTGGCGTTGATAACGTTGTACCAAGTGTGTGTAGTAAGCGATGATTTGTCGAGTAAAATCTTTGTAATTTTTTAAATCAACTGATTTTTCTGCTTCGCGAATCAACTTATCGCCTTTGAAATAAGATTCGCCAGCTGGGACACCACCAGCATTAGCAGCACGAGAAACGATAACGACTGTGACAATAATAAATTCCTTAATGCGTCTAAGCGGATCATTGCTTAACATACCAATATATTCCGGGATCGCTAATAATTGATCACCTAAACTGGTTGCACGATTTAAATTACCGGCAGTAATTGCGGCGAGTAATAACTTTTCGCGCTCATAAATACTGTTCATTTCTTGATAATGCGTGACTTCGTTAGTTTTTAATTCCTCTAATAGTAAATCACGTAATGAATAATCGGCGATCAATTTATCTAATTTTGGTGTTAAATGGATTTTTGGCGTGGCTGCCTTATGATATAGCGCTAAATAAATCGTTGTGGCTAATTTGCGGACATAATCTTTATCAATGGCAGTATGACTAATACTTGGTGCGTCCAATGAAATAAAACACAGCCAAAAGCCATTCCAATGGTGTTCTGTTAATTTAGGCATACATAAAATTAGTAGTTGCCAATGCGTCACTGTGAATAACTGTGGTTGGGCTGATTTAAATAATGGCAGTCGCTGCACCACTTGGGTTGGGTGTAAGGTGACGGCCATATCGCGTTGCACTTGGGTGATCAATTGTCCAGAGCTAGTAAATTCACAAAACGAAAAATTTAATAACTGGCTAAATTGTTGCATTAAACTAAGCTGTGGATTTGTTTGTACCATGAATGTACTCCTTTGTTCGTTAAGTAGTATAAACTTATTATAACGGTTTCAGCCGTTTTGTTTTCAATAAAGTCGGTTGTAACTTTTTTATAATAAACAGAAATGCTTTCTGCAAATAGTTTTATTTAATAAGTTTTTCATGAAAGTAATCGTTTTCTGAAAAATATACCAAAAAACTCTGTTATACTTAATGTACACACTAGATTAGATAAGCATTGACTTTTAGCGATTAGCTTTGATATATACCAATTTCAATAGTGGTATTTATGCTACTTAATTTTAATAGCTTATTTCAGGAATACAGGTGTGCAATTTTGGCTAGAACGTGATTCGTGAGTATATTGGAGGTCTTTGGATGAAAACTTATTTTCAGCGTATGGGTCGCTCGCTAATGCTGCCTGTTGCAACTTTACCGGCGGCAGCGATCTTAGTTGGTATTGGTCATTGGTTACCAGAAAATTGGGCCGCAGCGCAGTTTTTACAAGCTGGTGGTAACGCAATTTTGACTAATTTGGCGTTGTTATTTGCCGTTGGGTTAGGTTTAGGAATGTCGCAAGATAAAGATGGTTCAGCTGCTTTAGCTGGTGTCGTAGCGTTTATTGTTCCTACATATGTCTTGGCTCCAGCGCAAGTATCAACTTTATTAGGCATTACAACAGCGAAGGTTGATCCGGCGTTTGCGGCGATTTCTTCTAACGTATTTATCGGTATTATTGCCGGATTAGTTGCGGCGACGATGTATAATCGTTTCCATGAAGTTAAGCTGCCAATGGCGATCTCATTTTTCAGTGGGAAACGTTTGGTGCCGATCATGGCTGCTTTAACGATGTTGGTTATTTCGTTAGTCTTACTATTTGTTTGGCCGCCGATTTATCAGGCGTTAGTTGCCTTCGGTAAATTTATTGTTGGTTTAGGCGCAATTGGCGCTGGTTTATATGGTTTCTTCAATCGTTTGTTGATTCCAACCGGCTTACATCAAGCATTAAACTCAGTTTTCTGGTTTAATGTTGCCGGAATCAACGATATTGGCAATTTCTGGGCTAGTAAAGGAACGCGTGGCATTACCGGGATGTACATGGCTGGTTTTTTCCCAGTGATGATGTTTGGTTTGCCTGCCGGCGCGTACGCAATTTATCGCAATGCACGGCCAGAACGGAAAAAGGAAACCGCGTCATTAATGTTGGCCGCGGGCTTTGCTTCCTTCTTTACTGGGGTCACTGAACCGCTAGAGTTTTCCTTTATGTTTGTGGCTTGGCCGCTATATGTGATCCACGCAGTTTTCACTGGTTTATCATTAGCTTTCGCGGCTGCCATGCACTGGACCGCTGGTTTCACTTTTAGTGGCGGCTTGGTCGACTTTATCTTGAGTTTGAAAGTACCGATTGCCAATCAACCATTGATGTTGTTGGTACAAGGTGTTGTGATGGCAGTGATCTACTACTTTGGTTTTGATTTTGCCATTAAGAAATTTAATTTAATGACGCCGGGACGCGAAGCGATAGCTACCAATAATGATGCCACTGTGGGCGTCGCTATTGGGGATGACGATGACAAATATTCGATTGCCGCCAAGAAAATTTACGCAGCGATTGGTGGCACCGATAATATTAAGGTAGTCGATAACTGCACGACTCGCTTGCGCTTACAGCTAAATGATACGGCGAAAATCGATCAAAATGCGATCAAGGCTGCAGGCGTTGCTGGCTTAAACGTTTTAGATAAAACTAATCTGCAGATTGTTGTGGGGACGGAAGTTCAGTTTGTTGCCGCTGCTTTGGCTAAAATAAATCAAGCCAAGGTACCACTTGATCAAATTGAATCAACAGCAGCTCCGGTGGCAATGCCAGTCACTGGTGATGTAACTGTTGGGGCGACCGAAACTTTGTACAGTGTGGCTAACGGACAATACGTTGCAATCGAGGATGTGAATGATTCAACGTTTGCACAGAAAATGTTAGGTGATGGTTTTGCCATTGAGCCGGATAGTGGTGAAATTGTGGCTCCAGTTGACGCTAAAGTGATGTCGGTTTTTCCAACTAAACACGCGATTGGTTTTAAAACTGCAGCGGGCTTGGAGATCTTGCTACACATGGGCATTGATACGGTACAACTAAACGGTGAACCATTTGAAGTAACTGTTGCAGCAGACCAAGAAGTTAAGCACGGGGATGTTGTGGCTCACGTTGATTTAGATGCCATCAAAGCTGCCGGAAAGCAGACAACGATGATCGTGATCATTACCAATATGGCGCATGTCGGCTATCTAAAGGTAGCACCAGTGACTGCAAAATTAGTAACGAATACAGCAGTAGCCCAGGTGACAACTAAATAAGGTTTAAGCACACTCAGATCTGAGTGTGCTTTTTTGGTGCGCCCGGCATGGGCGTCAACTAGGTGGTGAAAGTCCACTGCGGGCCGTAGTAGTCGGAACCGCTAGCCAAAGGCAAGGCCTTTATCGTGAGGTGAAGACTGAAGGAAGCCTGATGAGCAAAGTACTGCACCGATGAACAAGAAGCAGCTATAAGGCCGGAAGTAACTGGATAAGGTGGCCAAACACACTGAAGTCCGATACTACCCGAAGTTACGACAGTAAAGCTGACGGTGACATGGTACGAAAGTTGACGTTCTTACCCGGGGAGACCTGTACACACAATCCTGATTTTCTTAGGGAATACCCAAATGACAAGGAAATATGAGTTCAAAGCAAGTCAGAAATGGCTGGTTAAGTGTACAGGAGTCAGCCGAGGTCATAGTAGTGGGTAACCATGAAGGACCAAACAATAATAACTCATATTGCGACTGGAAGTGAAGACGATGCGAAAATCGCAGAAAACAGAACAAGCTGACCGCCAGCGGATGATAGGTCTGGAAGACCAAAGACAAACTGGGGCGCGTAGTATCGCCTCCGGTGAAGGAGAAAAGATGAGTGGCACTCAGTTTCAAGCATTAGTTTTGGCCCGCAACAACCTGAATTTGGCTTATCAACGTGTGGTTAGGAACAAAGGGGCGGCCGGAGTTGACGGTATGACCGTTGATGAATTGAAACCGTACCTGAAAGTACATCGCGAAGAATTACTCGCAGAATTGGCCAATGGGACTTATAAACCGGCACCAGTCAAGCAAGTCTCAATTCCAAAGCCCAACGGTGGAACGCGTAAGCTTGGCATTCCGACCGTGATCGACCGGCTAGTCCAGCAGGCCGTGGCCCAGGTCCTTTCGCCGATATATGAACAGATCTTCGCCAACAATAGTTTTGGTTTTCGACCCCAACGCAGTGCACATGACGCAGTTCAACAGGTCGTTCAGCTAGATAATGCGGGTTATCACTATGTGGTTGATCTGGATTTGAAGGCCTACTTCGATACGGTTAATCATGACATGCTTATGAAGTTTCTCAAGCAGCGAATTAGTGACCGCTGGGTACTACGGCTCATTCGCCGTTTTCTGACTAGTGGCACCATGAATGGGCAATTGTTTGAACGCAGTGAGAAAGGCACACCGCAAGGCGGGCCGATCTCGCCACTGTTAGCGAATATTTATCTCAACGAATTCGACCAAGAACTAGCTAGGCGCGGTCATGAATTTGTCCGTTACGCCGATGACTGCAATATCTTTGTTAAAAGTCCACGCGCGGGCCAACGAGTCCTCGCTAGTGTGACTCGTTTTCTCGAGCATGAGTTAAAACTCATGCTCAATCAGGAAAAGACACAAGTGGTCGCCACCAACAGAATGAAGTTCTTAGGGTTTACGTTGGGCCACACTAAAGGTAGGGCTTTTCCCTATCCGGTGTGGTCAGCGAAGCAGCGAGTTAAACAAGCATTGAGGCGGCTGACTAAGCGTAATCGTGGTGTATCCGAAGACCAAATAATGGCAGAGATTCGTCAAAAGATGCGCGGTTGGTTGCAGTATTACAGCTTGGGTAGAATGAAGCGGTTCATCACGGAATTAGATGCGTGGCTGCGGTCACGTATTCGCCAGTACATTTGGAAACAATGGAAGAAAGCCAAAACTAGAGAGAACAACTTGAGCGGATTAGGATTTACGAAAGATGAAGCTAAGCTATCCGCTAACACGCGTAAAGGGTACTGGCGGACAGCGCATAGTAAAACGCTGTGCCGTACCCTAACTAACAAAGAGCTGGAACGTCGTGGACTCATTAACTTGAGTCAGACGCTCCAGCAAATTCAGAGTGCTTAAATTATTGAACCGCCGTATACGGAACCGTACGTACGGTGGTGTGAGAGGACGGTAACTTACAATTACCTCCTACTCGATTGTTAATGCTTGACCTAAAGGCAGCACCAGCCTATATTACTTTAGTATAAGGGGCTAAGCTGTATTTAACGCTTTTTACCTTGATTACGGAATAGGAGCGATTATATAGATGACAACAATTAAAACCATTGAAATTGATCAGGGTCAGTTTATTGACGGACAAAAAGAAAGTGAGTTAGCGCAAGGCCACGATTTACTCGTAAAGGTTGCGGCAGTTTCACTTAATCCAGTTGATCTAAAGCATGTAGCGACTTTTAAAGCTGGTGATCTGCGCATCGTTGGTTATGATAGTGTGGGTACGGTGATCGGTGTCGGTGAGCAGGTGACTGATTTTCAAATTGGTGATCAAGTTTACTATGCCGGGACGACCACGCGTGATGGCAGTTTTCAGGAAGCACAATTGATCGATGAACGGTTAGTTGCCAAAAAGCCGGCACAACTGGCGGTTGCGGAAGCGGCGGCTTTTCCGCTAGTTAGTTTAACAGCGTACGAATTATTGTTTGAAAAATTTAATTTTATTGCTCAAGCTGGTGCGAATAAAGGTAAATCAATCCTACTCGTCAACGGTGCTGGTGGCGTTGGTTCGGTGGCTAGTCAATTGGCTAAATGGGCAGGGTTAACCGTATATGCGACTGCTAGTCCGCGTAATTTTGATTGGTTGACCCAGCATGGCGTGGATGTTCCAGTTGATTATCATGCGGGACAACCGAATAGTTTAGAGCAATTTGCTGATAACCAATTCGATGCCATTGCGGTATTTTATAGCATTGAAAGTTATCTACCGCGGATGGTCGAGCTGGCTAAACCTTTTGGACATATTGGTACGATCGTCGGCACACAAAAGCCGATTGATATCGCACTATTGAAAAATAAGGCGTTATCCTTTGATTGGGAGTTTATGTTTACCAAAGCACGCGAGCAATACCGCATGGCTAGTCAAGGCCAGATTCTCAGTCAAATAACTGATCTACTAGCTGCTGGTGATTTAAAATCGATCACAACTAAAACTTATCAAGGCTTAAATGCTGCTAATTTAAATGCCGCCAGTGAATTACTTGCTGCTGGCCATACGGTTGGTAAAATCACCTTGATTGTATAGTAGAGATGCTCACCTTAGGGCTTATCCTAGGTGAGCATTTTTTAGACTTGATCATAAGCATAACATGCTGCAAAGTTTAGTTGCTGATAGCGAGATGCTACTATTAGGGTAGGAATGAGAGTCCCCTTATTGGAAGGAGTCGATCAAACATGGTATTAGAAATAATCACGCTACCGGCACAGATCATTATTGGGTTAGAAGCGGTGGTTCCGGTGACTGATTTAGCAGGGATGAGTGAAGCTAAGACTGAGTTGATTGCCAAATTAAAGGCGGAACAGGCAGCTTTGACTTCCACTGCAGTTGATGATGAGTTTTATGGGGTTAATTTTGCAACGGATGAGTAGAATTATTTAGTTGGTGTCAAAGTAGCGATGACTGATCCATTGGAGACCAATTATTTGGTGGCTGCTGGTTTGTATGCTGTATTTACAACTACAATTAAGCAGCGAGCAGCGGCTGATCAATTTATTGCTGATGCCTATGGGATTTTAGCACAGTCAGCCGAATATGTAGTGGCGGCCAATCATAATTTAGAGGTGATCACGCCACTGATCACTGGAACGGGCGCTTTTCGTCTCTATATTCCGGTTGCCGCTAAATAGCAGCAAACAAAAAAGTCACCGACTATTTTGTGGATGGCTTTTTCGCGGTGCGCTCGGCATGGGCGTCAGCTAGACGGTGAAAGTCCGTTGCGGGCCGTAGTAGTCGGAACCGCTAGCCAAGGGCAAGGGTGTCCATCGCGAGGTGGAATCTGAAGGAAGCCTGATGAGCAAAGTACCGCACCGATGAACAAGAAGCAGCTATAAGGCCGAAGATGACTGGATAAGGTGGCTACACACACTAAAGTCCAATACTACTCGAAGTCATGACGGTAAAGCTGACGGTGACATGTTACGAAAGTTGACGTTCTTATCCGGGGAGGCCTGCTAGTCAAGTTATAGCGCGACGGAATATGGCAAACCCAGCAGTGATGGTGGGCTGAGATTAGCAGGAGTCAGCCGAGGTCATAGTAAGTCTATCTTTGGTAGACCGAAGGGCTGAACAATAGTAAATCAACTGAGATTATGGAGGTGACAATAGTGCGAAAATCGCAGAAAACAGAATTAGCTGACTACCGACAGAGGAATAGGCTGGAAGCCAAAGGTTATGCCGGAGCGCGTAGTACTATTGGCGGTGAAGTAAATCAGTTGGTTGGTGAAACCAAATTAATGGACGCTATCTTGAAACGTAACAACCTGAATGACGCCTATCTGCGGATTAAGCGAAATAAAGGTGTTGCGGGAATTGATGGTATGTCGATTAAGGCGATGTTACCTTACCTAAAGGAACACCGCGAGTCGCTAATTGAAGCAGTTAGAACGGGCCATTATCAGCCTAAGCCAGTCAAACGGGTACGAATCCCGAAACCGAATGGTGGGCAGCGTAAGCTGGGCATTCCTACGGTTATTGATCGGTTACGGCAACAAGCGGTGGCGCAAGTTTTGAATCGAATCTACGAACCAAAGTTTATCGATAATAGTTATGGCTTTCGCCCACAACGCAGTGCGCATCAGGCGCTATTACGTGCCTGTCGGTACTACAATGAGGGCTACAAAGTAGTCGTGGACTTGGATATGAAACAATACTTTGACACGGTGAATCACGATAAGTTAATGGCAATTCTAGCACGAGATATTCATGAATCAATGGTTCTACGGCTCATTCGCCGCTTTCTGACCAGCGGTATCATGGTCAACCAACTGCTCATTGCCAATGAACAAGGTACACCACAAGGTGGCAATTTGTCGCCGTTGTTAGCGAATATTTACCTAAATGAATTTGACCAACTGCTTAAAGCGCGGGGCCATAAATTTGTGCGTTACGCCGATGACTGTAATATTTATGTCAAAAGTAAACGTGCGGGTACGCGCGTGTTAGCCAGTTGTACCAAGTACCTAGAGGGCAAACTGAAACTAACCGTCAACCAAGTAAAGAGTATCGTTGGCAGTCCAACTAAACAGAAGTTTTTAGGTTTCTGTATTTCACCGACTAAGCAGGGAGCGCGGTTGCGCCCCCATCGCCAAGCCAAGTTACGAATCAAGGCTAAACTAAAGCAAATCACCAAACGTAATCGCGGTCGTAGTCTTGACTTGATTATGCACGAAGTTCGCCAAGTAATGACTGGCTGGCTCAACTATTATGGCATTGGTCGCATGAAGGAGTTTATCCATGGGCTGAATCAGTGGCTCAAGCACCGATTGCGCCAATATGCTTGGAAACAGTGGAAGAAGATTGGTACGAAAATTGTCAATTTGATCAAACTAGGTATTTCCAGACACGATGCCTGGATTTGGGCCAATACCCGTAAGGGCTACTGGGCCATAAGTGGTCACGGTGTCGTCAACTATTCGATGAAAAACGAAGTGCTCGCCCGTTGGGGATATCAAGATATCGCCCAACAGTACGAGCACATTCACTCAAACTATTGAACCGCCGTATACGGAACCGTACGTACGATGGTGTGAGAGGACGGTAATTGAACTAATCAATTACTTCCTACTCGATTCTATAGACTATGAAGAAAATTTAAGTTATTTACCTGGTTGGTAGTCAGGATCAATGACCAAAATTGGCTTGATCGTTTTGCCGCTGATGGAATCAGCGTTAGCTTGGTTGATTTCTGCAAACTTGTAGAACTTTTCAGTTTTATCGAAGTCAAACATTCCTTGACGATAAAATTCAAGTAAACGTGGGATATCAATTTGTGGAATTGAATCGCCCATGTTAACACCAATCACAGATTTGTCATCAACACAAAGATCATTCCAAGTGTCAACATCAATGTGGTGTGCAGTAACGGCGATACATGCAGAGACACCGCCTTGTGCCAATGCTTTAATAGAAGATTCCATTACGGCAGTGACCCCAGTTGTATCAACTGCATAAGTGACCCCATGACCGTTTGTCAGTGCTTTGATAGCTGCAACTGGATCTTCATTTTTACTGTTGATCGTGTTAGTTGCGCCTAATTCCTTAGCCAAGGCCAAACGTTCGTCAACGATATCAACGGCGATAACGCGAGTACAACCAGAGATCCGGCCGGCCATCATGGCAGCCAAACCGACGGCACCAGTACCGAAGACCGCGATCGTATCACCAGGACGTGGTTGTAGTGTGTTCAAAACGGTACCACTACCAGTGACGTAACCACAGCCTAAAGGTCCTAATTTCCGTAGGTCTAGATCCTTAGGAACTTTGACTGCATTACGTTCCCGAACAACCGTGGTCGTGGTGAATGAAGACTGATCGAACATATCAGCAATTTTTTCACCATTTTCAGTAAAGTGTGCAGTTCCATCAGGGCGGACACCGGAAAGGTTGTTATCCGCATAATGTAAACATTGAGTTGGGATACCTTTTAGACAATTTTCACAATTGCCGCAAGCATAAAACGACATGATCACATGATCACCAGGCTTGAAGTTTTGTACATGGGAGCCGACTTTTTCAACGATCCCAGAACCTTCATGGCCGAGAATGATCGGGTAACCAATTGTAGCATCACCTTTACGCAATGCTTCATCAGAATGGCAAACACCACTTGCTACCATGTGGACTTGAATATCGTCGTCTTGCATTTCCGCAAGTTCGATATCATTCTTCATTGTGAATTGTGCACCTTGTTTATCAACAACAGCTGCCTGAATTTTCAATATATGTCACTCCTTGATGGACTAAATTTGTTTTCATTGAGAATTATTTCACATAAATATTACGAATGCAATCACTCAAGGACTGATTAAGCTAAGTGGTGAAGATATGATAACGTTATCTAATTTATAAAGCGCTTTATAATAGCTGCTTCATGAAACTGACAGCATCTATTCATAATTTTTAGTATCATATATACATATTAACAGTTATTTGCTGGCCTGTTTGCGTGCAGCACTGGGCATGATATGGTATTGCTTTTTATATTTATCATAGAAAAAATTTTTGTTTGAAATCCCAACTTTCTCAATAATATCAGTGATCGGTAGGGTCGTTGAAGTGATCAAAGTATGGGCTTGGATCATGCGTTCTTGTGTTAATGCTTCAGAAAAGGTTTTGCCAACCTCTTGTTTAAAGATATTGCTCAAATAGTTCTTATTATAATTATATTTCCGAGCAATTTTATCTAAAGTAATATTTTGGTAGTTCTGAATGATGTCACGTAGGATCTTGATCATTAACTGTTGGCTGGACGAGGCCTGTTTTGTTTGAATGGTATAGTTACGAACCAATTGTGTCAATAAAATCGAGAGGTAACTCTTAATGATTGAATCGGAAAATTCGCGATTGGAAAAATATTCCTCAATGATTGTATCTAAAGTCACGCGAACTTCACTATTTTCGGCCTGTTTATGGAAGATCAAATAATTGTTTTGTGGATCACCATCCTTATTAGTTACCCGATTAATTAGAAATTCATAAAGAATACTTTTATTGCGGCGCAGATCGTTTAACAAGTTGATGCTGATATTTTGATCTCTAAATAGCAGGTTGATCAAAATATCATTGTCGCCAAGATAACCGATCGAATGCTGGCTACCAACATCTAATAACACTAAATCACCAGCTTTTAAATGGACCTTCTTACCATTGATTATTTCATCGGCCTTACCAGACAACATATAATTCATTTCGAGAAAAGTGTGGGTGTGCGTCGGGTAAGGGGCGTAGCGATTATGCTTGCTAATATAAATATCTTTATTGCGGAAAAAATAATTATTTAAAACTGGTATATGTCGTGTTGCAGATAAACCGGTATTAATGGCCGAGGTTGGAATGTCATCGTGAAAAATATCACTATTTTTTTGCTCTTGTTCAATTAACGTGGGTTCTTTAAGTAAATCAAGGATACTTTGCTTCAAAACGAGGTGCCTCCTGTAAATATGATATTTTTGTTCAGACTTTATGATATTGCCATCATATCATGAAAGCGGTTAATATGAAATTGCAATTAAGTCATTATTATTTATTATTCTTTTAGGAGGTTAAGGCATGGCTGAAGGATCATTAAAGTCCACGGTACGTGTTTCAATCACAAATTTCCTTGATTCGGGTTGTATTGTTGCCGGATCAGTTGGGATGGCGTCTTGGAGCTCACACTTTGGTCTTAGCACATTTCAAATAGGTATTTTAGGTGCCTTGTCGGCTAACGCATTTGGGGCCGCTTTAGGCGCACTGATCGGGGGACCTTTATCTGATAAGTATGGCCGTCGTTTCATTTATGTTTATGACATGTTAGTTTATATGGTCGGTTGCTTGATGTGCGTATTTGCTAATAGTTTTGCGTTCCTGTTAGCAGGTTTCATCATCACTGGGATCGCCGTTGGTGCTGGGGTTCCAGCATCCTGGTCATATATTGGTGAAACAGCTGCAGGTAATGAACGGGCAAAAAATATTGGGGTTTCCCAGTTTGCTTGGTCACTTGGTCCAGCAGTGATTTTCATTGCGGCATTATTGGTCGCACCATTAGGCTTGTTAGGTTACCGCTTGATTTTTGTTGGTTTGGCTATCGTTGCTTTTATCGCTTGGAACTTGCAGCGGACATTGCCAGAATCACAAGATTGGTTGGATCAGAAGGCGGAAGAAAAGAAGACTGGACATAAGAGCAAGGCAGATGCCCATCCGTACCGCACCTTATTCTCCAACAAAACTTCCATCAAATGGTTATTCTTCCTGATCGGTGTTTACGCTTTATGGAATTTAGTTGCTGGTTCTCAAGGTATGTTTTTACCGTATATTTTTGAAAGTGTTGTTAAGCTTGATGCAACACAATCTAGTTTGTTGAATATTGTGATCTGGGTATTGACCGCTTGTGGCACTTACTTTGGTTTTGCCAAGTATGGCGATAAAGTTAATCATCGTTTGTTCTTCGCAATCGGTGCAACAATGGCATTACTTTCCTGGATTATCTTGACCCTCTTTGGGATGAGTCAATCATGGGCATTATGGATTTTCGCCGCACTTTGGGGGATCTCAGCCGGGATCGGTGCTCAAGCTTGGTATGCGCTATGGGCAACTGAGCTTTTCCCGACCCAGTTCCGGGCTGGTTCTCAAGGTATTATGTTCTTTATTGTTCGTGCTTCTGCCGGTGCTTATACGATTTTTGTTCCAACTATTATGGAAAAACTTGGTTTCAGTGTTGGTGGTTATATTATGATCGCAATTCTGATCGTATCCTTGCTAGTTGGGATCATTTGGACACCGAAGACCCGCGGCAAGAGCTTGGAAGAGATCACCAAGGAACAATATGGGGAAGACTTCCTGACACAAAGTCAACGCGATACACTGAATAAATAATGAATTTGAGGTGTTAACGAATGAATACGTATGTAGCAGTTGATATCGGTGCTTCAAGTGGTCGCTTGATCCTCGGCACGGTTGCTGAAGGTCGGTTGAAACTTGAAGAAGTGCATCGGTTTAAAAATGGATTTAATAGTGAAGATGGCCATGATTGTTGGCAGATCGACCATCTTGTTGATGAAATATTAGCCGGTTTAGTCAAAATCAAAGCCCGCGGCATTAATCGCGTTAACTTAGGTATTGATACTTGGGCAGTTGATTACGTGCTAGTTGATGAAGATGGCAATAAATTACATGATCCGATTGCCTATCGTGATTCGCGAACTAATTCAGCGATCACTAATTTAACTTCAACCTTACCAAAAGAATATATTTATGAAAAAACGGGTATTCAGTTCCAGAATTTCAATACCTTATATCAGCTTTATACCGAAGATAAGGCCGTTCTTGAAAAGACGGATAAGATCATGATGATCCCAGACTATTTAGGCTATATTCTGACCGGTAATGCAGTTACTGAAGTCACTAATGCGTCAACCACGCAGATGTTGAATTTACGGCAAGGGCTGTTTGACAAAGATCTGATGAGTGAAGTTAATGTTGAAGCTGATCAGTTCCCGCATTTAGTTGAAGCGGGCACCTTATTAGGGGCTGTCCGGCGTAAATGGCGTAAACGTTATGATATTCCGGAAACTGATGTGATTACGACCGCGACCCATGATACGGCCAGCGCAGTTGTTGGTACGCCAGGCTTTGGCGATAACTGGGCCTTTCTAAGTTCAGGTACTTGGTCATTGCTGGGGGCCGAACTTAATACGCCAGAAAATGGGTTGGCTGCTTTTCGTGAGAATTACACCAATGAGTGGGGTGCTTACGGGACTTACCGTTTCCTGAAAAATATTATGGGCCTGTGGATCATCCAAAAGGTAAAAGAAGAACTGAACGATCAGTATTCCTTTGCTGAATTGGCGGCACTTGCGGAAAAGGAGGAATCGTTTAAAGTCTTCATTGACGTTAACGATCTGCGTTTCCAAAATCCGGAGAATATGATCCAAGAATTACAGGCTTATGCTAAGGAAACTAACCAATTTGTACCCAAAACACCAGGTGAAATTGCGCGGGCGATCTACGATAATTTGTCCTTATATTATGCGGATTCAGTCCATAAACTGAGTACGATCATCGGGCATCCGATCACGACCTTGAACATTGTCGGTGGCGGCTCTAATGTTGCTTTGATGAATCAGTTGACCGCGGATCTTGGTGGCGTGACGGTGGTTGCTGGGCCAGGTGAAGCAACTGCTATCGGTAACATTATCGTACAGATGATCACCAGTGGTGAGCTTAAGGATGTGGTTGCCGGGCGGCATTTGATCGCCGATTCATTCAACTTAAAGACCTTTGTGCCCCAGGCAGATGCCTATCAAGGTGTTTTAGCTAAATACCAAGCATTCTTGGCCAGTAACCAATAATTTAGGTCATAAATCAAAACTTGTAAGGAGAGGTGTGTAATTGATGAAGCGGATCGCACAAGTGATGTACATTAATCCAGATTCTTATGACGAATACGCTAAGCGGCATGCAGAACTTTGGCCAGAAATGAAAACTGCGCTTAAGGAACATGGGGCTACCAACTATTCGATCTATCTCAATCGCGCTAACGGTCAGACTTTGGCGTACTTGGAAGTACCTGATGTTGCTGCTTATAATGCCATTGCTAATACTGATATTTGTAAGAAGTGGTGGCACTATATGGCGCCGATCATGAAGACAAACCCTGATGAAAGTCCGGTAGCCGATGATCTTGAAGAAGTCTTTCATTTAGATTAATGCCGGCGTAAGTTGTATTAATTAAGGATTTAAATTTTAAAAAACTAATCTTAGCAAAAAGAGGAGCTATTATAATGGTTCAAAAACAATCAGTTGATCAAGCTTATGAAATTGCCAAGGCACGTTATGCTGAACTTGGTGTTGATACCGAAGCAGTTATGGCAGAATTAAAGAAAGTTAAATTGTCACTTCATTGCTGGCAAGGCGATGATATCCATGGTTTCCTATTCCCAGGTCAAGCCTTAACTGGTGGGATCGGTGTCAGTGGTAACTACCCTGGTATTGCCCGCACCCCAGATGAATTATCTGGCGATCTACACGAAGCATTGTCATTGATTCCTGGTAGTCATAAAGTTCAATTACATGCTATTTATGCAGTTACTAATAAAAAGAAGGACTTAGACGAAATCGAACCAGAAGATTTCAAGTATTGGGTCGACTGGGCTAAACAAGAAAGAATTGGCTTGGATATGAACGGCACCTTCTTCTCTCATCCTAAGGTCAAGGAAAACTTTACTTTAGCTAGCCCTGAAGCAGGTATCCGTGATTTCTGGATCGAACATGGTAAACGGACTCGTGCAGTTGCTAATTACTTCGGTGAACAATTAGGCCAACAATCAGTTAATAACTTGTGGATTCCAGATGGCTTTAAAGACAATCCAGTTGATAAAGCAACACCGCGTTTGCGCTTAATCAAGTCATTAGACGCGATTGACGAAAAACAATATGACGAAAAGAACACGATTGAAGCCTTCGAAGGTAAATTATTCGGGACAGGGATCGAATCTTACACGGTTGGTTCACATTTATTCTACAATAACTATGCCATCACCCGGAACAAGTTATGGACGATCGACGCTGGACACTGGCATCCAACCGAAGATGTTTCGGATAAGTTCTCTGCCTTCTTACCATTTGGTAAAGGGTTGATGTTACATGTTTCTCGTCCTGTTCGTTGGGATAGTGATCATGTTGTTATCTTCGATGAAGCATTGGTTCGGATCACACGTTCATTGGTTCGGGACAACGAATTAAGCAAGACTAATATCGGCCTTGATTTCTTCGATGCAACGATCAACCGGGTTGCAGCTTGGGTCATTGGTGCGCGCGCAACACAAAAGGCTTTATTACAAGCTATGCTCGAACCAATTGATCAATTGAAGAAAGCCGAATTGAACTACGACTTCACCCAACGTTTAGTTGAAACTGAAGAATTGAAATCTTATCCATTTGCCGCTGTTTGGGATAAATTCTGCCAAGACAATGGCACACCTGTTGGCATGGACTGGATGAAGAATATTCGTCAATATGAAAAAGACGTTCAATTCAAGCGTGACTAAACTAAGAAGGTGTCTGGAAAAGCGTTCAGATTTTGCGTACTAGCTTACTACTACGCAATAGCTCCCTCTATTGTGAAGGAGTAGGCTAGGCGACAAAGGGCTCTGGTTTGCGAATTAGTAACCCTGTCTGGTATTTGTTAGATAGAGTTGTTAAGAACAAACGACAATGCTTTTTCAACCTCGTTTTAACCTAAAAGATTATTGCTCCGTGTAAAGACGGAGCAATTTTCGCTGAAACAGATTTAAAAAATACAAATCCTTAAGTAACGAAAAGGAGATCATTGATCTTGACTAAAGAAAAATTTATTAATTCACCATATGCTGACGAAATGCGTAAAATCACCCTCGGTTTGTACACTCACGGCTGGGACGAACGGAATGGCGGTAATGTTAGTTATCGTTTGACCAAAGAAGAAGTCAGCCAATATGCTGATGTTGACACAGTATTGCGTAACGTAAAAATTGATTTTGATGCTAGTGAATTAGCGGGTCAATACTTCTTAGTTACTGGTACTGGTCGCTACTTCAAGAATGTTTATGATCATTGTGAACGCGATGCTGGCTTGGTTCAGATCGCCGCAGATGGCCATAGTGTCGACATTCATTGGGGCTTCAACGATGGCGGCCAACCCACCAGTGAATTCCCAGCACATTTGATGACCCATATCAATCGTCTAAAAGTAGATTCTGACCAACGCATCGTTATGCATTGCCACCCAACTAATTTAGTTGGCATGAGTTTCACGGTACCGTTAGATGAAAAAACATTTAGCCGTATTTTATGGAAAATGCAAGCAGAATCAATCGTTGTCTTCCCTGAAGGTCTTGGTGTGATTCCTTATATGACACCTGGTACTAATGATATTGGTGCAGCAACTGCGGCTAAAATGAAAGACTTCCGGGTTGTTTTGTGGCCACATCACGGGATCTTTGCCGCTGGTGATTCGATGGATGAAACCTTTGGCTTGATCGAAACAGTTGAAAAAGCTGCTTTGATCTATACAACTGTTCAAGCACAAGGCGGCCATTTCTTACAAGAAATTACGGATAAAGACTTGGCTGATTTGGCGGCTCGTTTCAGTATCAAACCAAATCCTGATTTCTTAACTGGGAAATCGTTGGTAGAAGGTAAAAAATAGTCTACTTTCAATGGTAAGTGAGTTTTATAAAGTGGTTAAAATTACTTTATGGAACATGCTTCAACGCTAATGTTCGAAAAACAAAGAGGTTGTGACATATGTAATGTATGTTGCGACCTCTTTGTTATTTAAAGCTCAATTGGTTAGGGGATGAGCAACATCGATGAGCGACGATCAAATGATTTAATGATGCGCTGGGGGTATCTTGGTTTATCACTATTGATCAATGCGACTGGCCATTCATTGACCATTGCAACTAATTTAGGAAGCGCCGTTTGGACTGCTTCGGCGGTGAATTTATATCATTTATGGCCCTTAAGTTTGCGGCTGACCTTATTTATTTGCGGTGTTTTAGTGGCCTTAGCAAATATGGTTTTGACCCGCAAACTTTCGTGGCGGCGTTTTTTAGGTAATTTACTTTTTATCACGCCGTTTAGTTATTTAATTCAATTATTTACGCAGGCTATTGTGCATTTAGGTATTAATCAGCTACCATTAGGATTAAGAGTTGTTGTGGATATTTTTGGTATTCTTTGTGTTGCTTTAGCAACGTCGATTTATCAACGGGCCAATATTGTGTTGCATCCCAATGATGATTTCATGCAAATATTACGCTTCCGCTACTTAAAAGGCAGTGCGACGATTGCCCAAATGGTCCATTATATTCCGCCAGTATTGATCATGCTCATAACTTTCCTTGTGTCCGGACATTTATTTGCTGTCAATATTGGCACTGTGGTTTGTTTGTTTTTTCAGGGGACGTTCATTGGCTTCTTTGATGGACATACTTTTAAGCGTTTAAAGCATTATGGTATTAGCGGGCTGTCACGGGTCACTGCAGTTCAATCGGTTACCGGACATAAGTAGATAAGGACAGTCGCTTGAGCAGGGAGGTCAAGCAAGTGCGAAGTTTTAGTTACAAAGGTCTAAAAAGTTACTTAACAACGTTAGGCGATTTTAGTGAAATCGATGTTTATGTGATGGAAACGCCTAGTCGGTGCTACCATGTGTATGTCCATCAGTTACAAGATCTAGAGCAACTGACACGACAAGCTATTTTTAATGTTGATAATAATAAAATTGAGCATGGTTGACAAAAAAACTAGTAGCGCTGAGGTTTAATTCAGCGCCACTAGTTTTTTACTTTTATTATTTTTAGATTAAAGGGTAGCACCACCAGCGTATTATTTACCGGTGTACTCTTGATCCTTAGTTGCGACGGTTAAACCGACAATGTTTTTGTGATAGCCAGGTGTGAAGAGACTGACGACATAGCTGATAACAAAGGCCGAGATAAAGGAAACACAACTAACAATAAAAGGTGAAACCGCGGCTGCCTGAACAAAATAAGTGATGATCGCAGCTGCGATCAAGCCAAATTACGAATCAAGGCTAAACTAAAGCAAATCACCAAACGTAATCGCGGTCGTAGTCTTGACCTGATTATGCACGAAATTCGCCAAGTAATGACTGGCTGGCTCAACTATTATGGCATTGGTCACATGAAGAAGTTTATCCATGAGCTGAATCAGTGGCTCAAGCACCGATTGCGTCAATATGTCTGGAAACAGTGGAAGAAGATTGGCACGAAAATCGTCAATTTGATCTAGATATTTCCAGACACGATACCTGGATTTGGGCCAATACCCGTAAGGGCTACTTGGGCCATAAGTGGTCACGGTGTCGTCAACTATTCGATGAAAAACGAAGTGCTCGCCCGTTGGGGATATCAAGATATCGCCCAACAGTACGAGCACATTTACTCAAACTATTGAACCGCCGTATACGGAACCGTACGTACGATGGTGTGAGAGGACGGTAATTGAACTAATCAATTACTTCCTACTCGCGTTTTAAAGTTATGCGTGGCGGTAGATTCGTGTACCAAGCAAGTAAGAAACAATAGTGATACCGACTAACCAAGCTAATGCAATCCAGCCATGATCACCGATCGGCTGGGCCGCCAGTAATTGCCGGAGTGCTTGGATCACATGGGTCATTGGTTGGTTTTCCGCAAAAATACGGACGAACTTGGGCATCCCCGTCACGGGTACAAAGGCCGAACTGATAAATAACAGTAACAACACTAAGTAAGAGAAGGCACTGGCGCCGTCAATACTGTTGGCTGCCAAGGCAAAGGGGACTGATAACCAAGTGACAGCAATTGCAAAACCAATTAGCAGTAATAGTACCAGCAGCCATTCACCTAAGGAAGCATCGCTACGAAAGCCGACTATGAACCCAACTGCTAAAACAATCAAAGTTGAAGTCATCATAAAAACGACTGAAGCTACTGCTTGACCGTTGAGCACAGCTGATTTTGAGATTGGTAGTGTTTTGAAGCGGTCAAACATACCGGAAGTTTTGTCCATATTGATCCGTAGTGCAGTATAAGCAGAGCCAGTGGCGACTGTCATTAGCAAGATGCCCGGTAATACATAGTTGACGTATTGCGCGTGGCTGATGCCATCGATCTGAATTGCGCCACCAAAAATATAAACCATTAATAGCAATAAAGCGATTGGCATCAAAACAACGGTGATGATCGTATCCAGACTGCGTAGATTATGTTTGATCAGCCGTCCAGCCAGTGTGAAAGTATCGCTAATAAAAGTCATCACTTAAGCCTCCTTGGTTAATTGCAAGAAAACATCATCCAATGTTGGTGCGGTGACTTGGAAGTTTGTCGGTTGCAAATCGTTTTTTGTTAAAAGAGAAAGAACTTCTAATGCAGTGGTAACACTATCGGGCAGCACCACTGTCATTGTGACCTCGTCAGTCGTTTGTGGTTGGGAATTTTTGAGTAGCGGTAACGCTAATTGTAATTTGTCCGGTGTTACAAAGGTCAGTAGCATTTTTTCTGGTCCCGCTAAATGTTTCATTTCTGTTGGTGTGCCGGTAGCAATGATCGTACCTTGACCAAGAAAACCAATTTCATCAGCCAATTGGTCAGCTTCCTCTAGATATTGTGTGGTCAAGAAAATCGTTTTGCCTTGCTGTTTTAGACCACGAATTGCTTGCCATAGATCGTTGCGACTAGTCGGATCCAGGCCGGTGGTTGGTTCATCGAGAAAAAGAATCTCCGGATCGCCGACTAAACTCATCGCCAGATCTAGTCGCCGCCGCATTCCGCCAGAATAATCAGCAACTCGTTTATTAGCCGCAGCGGTCAATTTAAATTGTGCTAAAAGATCGTTAGCAACTTGTTGCGGCTGTTTGATATGCCGTAGCTTGGCAATCAAAACTAAATTTTCGCTACCGGTCAAAACATCGTCGACCGTTGAATTTTGTGCACTAAAACTGAATAAACGTTGGATCTTACGTAAATCTGTTTTGACATCTAGTTGGTTAACAGTGACTGCACCCGCATCTGCATCAAGTAATCCTGTAATGATTTTTAGTAAAGTGCTTTTACCACTCCCGTTGGCACCAAGTAAGGCGTAGATACTGCCACGAGTGACATCGAGGCTGACCCCAGTTAAGACTTTTTGTTCTTTGAACTGTTTTTGAATTCGTTCAATGGTGATGATTTTAGGCATGGTGGGTCCTCCTAACTATTTTTTTTATAACTTTTACGCAATTGATTACGTTTTTTATCGATCCAAGTTTCTTCAGGGTATTCGCTGAGTAGATTATCAGCAAAGTCGGCGATATCAGCACCGACGACATCTTCAACGCTGGAGCCATCAGCAGCTGCCGCTTCGAACATTTCCAGGACTGAGCCTAATATATCGTAAATACCACTGCCTTTAGCCCAATTCATTAGATACTTTTCTAAAGCATCCTGTGCTTGTTTGAACTCTGGTGGTAAAGCGTTGACTCGTTTGCGATAATCACGATAAGTTTTCTTTTCTGCCCGCATTTTTTTTAAATAATTGATCATATTAATCATCCTCCCCTTGTAATTTAGCCATTTGCGCGGATAGAAAAGCCCAATGCTGCCAAAAAGTGGCTAGGGTAGTTTCACCAGCGGCATTTAAGCGATAAAACTTACGTGCAGGCCCTAGACTAGACTTTTTCTTTTCGACTGTGACCAGTTGATGTTTTTCCAAACGCATTAAAATAGTATAAACAGTTCCTTCGACGACATCTTCAAAGCCGTGATCATTAAGGTATTTGGTGATCTCGTAGCCGTAGGTTTCGCCGGTGCTGATTTTTTGCAGAACGATACCTTCGAGAACACCTTTTAGCATTTCCGTCGAAATTTTCATCTTTTGATAACCCCCACTACTTTGTATTAATGAGTACTGCTACATAGTATAACGAGGTAGCTATGTTGTCAACTCATTTAAATAAAAAAATATCGTAGTCAAATTGACTACGATAAGAAGATTATGCAGCGCGATGAACTAATTGCCACGTAATGCCGAATTGATCAGTGACCCAGGCGGCTTTATCAAATTGAGCGATTGGTTCAGGTCCCATCAAAACGTGACCAGAACTAGCCAATGTTGTGAAAATGCGGTCAAATAGGTGAGTGTCACTAAATTCAATGAATTGTGACGTCTGCCAGCTGGCAGGCGGCGCTTCTTTTGGAGTGAAGTCGAGGGCGTAAAATGATTGCCCCATGAGTGTAAAGCTGGCGTTGTAAACTTTACCGGTCAATTCTGGTTGCTCGTCACCGAAATAAGTTAGTTCGATCAATTCGCTATTGGGAAAAAGTTGCACATAAAAATTCACAGCGGCTGCAGCGGTGCCGGGGAAACTAAAAAATGAAATTGGCCGATCTTGTTCCATGCAAATACACTTCCTTAAATAACTTATTTTATTTTTAGTTTATCATGGTAACGCTAACATAAAAACTTTTTTGCGTAACTGGAAAAAGCCTTGACCTTGACGTTACGTTAACCTGTAAGCTAACTTATAAGCAAGTGATTTACGGAATAAATACAAATGGAGGTGTTCAAGTGTATACGATTCAACAATTAGCACAGTTAGCTGGGGTCAGCACGCGAACCTTACGTTACTATGATCAAATTGGCTTGCTCAAAGCACCGCGTGATACAAACGGCTACCGGTTATATGGTGAAACCGAGGTTGATCGTCTACAGGAGATCTGTTTTCTCCGTTTGTTTGAACTGAAATTAGACCAGATCCAGCAGATCATTCAGCAGCCAGCAGCGACGCGCATGCAAGCCCTGCGGCAACAGCGTACCAAAATTGTGCATGAGCAAGCGCGTTTAGCACGTTTACTGCAGACGCTGGATCAGGTATTGGACACAGAGAAAGGAGTCACCACAATGACTGATCAAGAAAAATTTGCGGCTTTTAAAGCCGAACAGGTCGCAACAAATGAAAATAACTATGGTAAAGAAATTAGAGCTAAGTATGGTGAAGAAGCGGTCGCGCAAAGTAATCAGCGATATTTGAACTTAACCGCCGCTGAAATGGGCGCGATGGAACGCATTGATGCGGAACTAATGGTAACGTTGGCTGAAGTGATCGCTAGTCAGCAGCTTAATAGTCCAGCAGCAAGGCGTGTTTTTACGCGCCATAAAAAATGGCTCAGCTACTCTTGGTCCACTTATTCTGCTGCAGCTCATCGGGGATTGGGCGAAATGTATATCAATGATCCACGGTTTGCAAAATACTATAATGAGGGCGCTCATTCACCGGAAGCGGCAAACTGGCTCAACCGAATTATTCAACAATATGCTCACGACTAACATCATTGGATTGCCGCGCGTAGGTAGCGTAGGAACTGATTGATGGCCGCATTTTGCGGCTGGCGTGGTTAGATCAATTGTAGTTCGCTAAAAATAGGTGTCGTTAACGGCCGCAAATTTAGCTTAGTCGTCATGAAAGGTGCAGCTGAACGTTGAAATAGTAGCGTGACTTGTTGCAAATTTTCAACGACACTTAGGATCGTTTCAATATGAGTGCTTTCAAAGCGCACATTGGGTGTGAAACCAGCGTGCTCGCACAAACTGATCACTTGCTCATAAACACCAGAACCAGGCGGTAATAAAGTAAACTCGAAATCAGCTAATTCAGTCATGCTGATTTCTTTTTTTTGCGCTAAGGGATGAGTGACCGGTAAAATAACCATCAACTGGTCGCGATAAAGATTTTCACTTTGGTAGGACTTATTTAAGTGTTCCGTTTGCAGGTCGCGAACAATGGCGATATCAAAGCTGTTCGTTTGTAATTTTTCGACCAACTGATCACCCTCTAATTCTTGTAAGCGTAAATTGATCTGGGGATAATCAGCCATGAATTTCGTTAATGCCTGCATTAGCCCGTATTGCGAGAGAATAGGGACTGTGCCGATCAGTAAACTACCTCGCTTAAGTGTTTGATATTCCTGCAATTCAGTTTGCATCAGGCTGTACTGTGTCGTGATCAGCTTGGCATAGCGATAAAAGGATTCGCCTGCCTCCGTGATCTCAAGCTGACGCCGATTTTGTGTGCTGACCAAAGTGACCCCAACGATATTTTGAATGGTGTGCAAACGCTTGGATAACGCTGATTGAGTCATATTTAGTTGCTCAGCGGCGCGGGAAATATTTTTCGTTTGGTAAATCTGGATGAAAGCTTGTAGGTCTGCGAGATTCATCGTCTTGTTCCTCCTGTTCTACAAATAAAATTTCACGATTATTTGTTCTTGATTTAGTAGGTGTAGGTCATTAAGGATAACTAACTTGTCTAAACGCGAACTGTTTTGGTCAGCGTTGAAGATATGTGCTAATAGTCCATTTAGGAATAATAATAAGCCTAACCCGATTTGTTCGCAATTATTGACGCTGGTAAACTAGAGAGTGTTGAAGAAGCGCCAATCATGCTTTTTTAACATGTTTGCGCAAATTCAGTTATGGCTTACAATAAACAGTAAGCAATAGACAACTTTTTTAAACGCAATTAGACTAACGAAACGATAAAAATAAAAAACGGAGGCTTTAACATGCGGCGTATTATTATTGGTGTTACGGGTGCTTCAGGGACAATTTATGCGATCGATCTATTGCAAAAACTAGCGCAGATCCCGGATGTTGAAACGCATTTAGTTTTAAGCCAGTGGGCGAAACAAAATTTGGCTTTAGAAACTGATTTTTCTTTAAAAGAAGTTCAGGCAATGGCCGATGTGACTTATAACATTAATGATCAAGGGGCGGCTATTGCTAGTGGCTCGTTTCTTAACGACGGCATGGTGATCGTGCCGGCCAGTATGAAAACTGTTGCGGGAATTGCCACCGGTTTTGGGGATAATTTGATTTCGCGGGCGGCCGATGTCGCTTTAAAGGAACAACGTAAATTGGTGATCGTACCACGGGAAACGCCTTTAAGTGTGATCCATTTAGAGAATTTAACTAAATTGGCACGATTAGGCGTCCAAATTATTCCACCGATTCCAGCTTTTTACGATCATCCACAAACGATACAAGATCTAGTTAATCATCAAACAATGAAATTATTGGATGCACTGGCGATCCCCAATCATGCGGCACCACGTTGGCAAGGGGATGGGGTGACCAAATGAGTCAAGCTACCTTTAGTGTTACCACAAGTGAGTATACAATGGCTGCCCAGGTGCAGCAGATTGGCCCTGACGTTATGATCAATATTACTGGTGGTGATCATCCCCATATTGGCACGGTGACTACCTTTGGCGTGACCACCGCTTTAGCCACGGTACGTTTTCCTAGCCACGATGGGCGTGTGCACAAGGATGATGTGCTGGCAACAATGGTCGCACAACAGATCAAACCGCAAATTACCGGCAGTTGTACGATCACAGCTGGTGTACACGTTGATCAGATCAGCCAGGAGCAGATCAATGCCGCCGCGGGGATGGCGCAAAAGCTGGGTCAGCAAATCAGCGCGTGGCTGGTGGCCCATCCAGTGATTGGCAGTGGACCACAATACTACAGTGATAACGAACAGCCAAAATAAACGACGGTTGACAGTTCTACTTTTCCGCGGTAATCTTTAAATATTGATTAGAAAAAGATGAGTAGATTGTGACGTCGTTTAGTGAGCTTCTGGCAAGTGGGAAGAAGTCGACTTAGCAGTTGAAGATGGTCTTTGGATCGAATCAGTGGTGAGCGTAAGGTAAGCCACTGACGGAATGCGTTCGTTATTACGCAGAGCTAAGTAAGCTCACTGAGGAAATAATTATTATTTCGTATTTAAGGTGGTACCGCGATTTCGTCGCCCTTGACATTTAGTCAGGGGCGTTTTTTTATTTTAAACGTTATTAAGGGGAGGAATTTTTTATGGCAACAGCACCATATCGTTTTGATCAGGTTGGGAGTTTATTACGGACAGCACCACTTAAGCAGGCTCACGAGCAGTTTAAAGTAGGTGACATTGACGCAGCGGAATTACAAAAAGTTCAGCAAGCAGAGATCAAAAAAATTGTCGCTAAACAGGTAGAACTAGGCTTGCATGCAGTTACTGATGGTGAGTTTAGCCGTTCGTGGTGGCACCTTGACTTTTTATGGGGATTAACCGGCGTCGATAAATATGATTATGAAAAAAGTTACAAGTTCCACGGTAGTAAAACGCGGACGGATAACGTCACCTTGACTGGTAAAGTGGCTTACAATCCGGATCATCCGTTTTTTGCCGCATTTAGTTATTTGCAGTCATTAGTTCCTGATGGCGTAGTGGCTAAACAAACGATTCCGTCACCAAGCATGTTGTTCCGTGACAACCGCAGTGATAACGCGGAAAAATTCTATGCCAATCATACCGACTATTTAGATGATCTGGCTACCGCTTATCATAAAACTTTATTGCGTTTTTATTCATTAGGTTGTCAGTACATTCAATTAGATGACACCACCTGGGCCTTTTTGATCGATCGATTAAACGCCACTAAAGATGACCCGGCAGCACATAAGGAATATGAACAAATGGCAGAAGATATCGTGTACGTTGTCAATAAATTATTAACCAATTTGCCAACTGATTTAACGGTTACAACGCATATTTGTCGCGGTAATTTCCGTTCAACCTTCCTGTTTTCTGGCGGTTACGATGTTGTTGCCGATTATTTAGGCGAATTAAACTACGATGGTTTGTTCCTTGAATACGATAACGATCGTGCCGGTGACTTTGCGCCTTTGGCAAAAATCTGGAATCATGAACCGAAGAAACGGATCGTATTGGGCTTGGTGACTTCTAAATTTCCTGAATTAGAAGATCAAGCAACGTTGATCAAACGAATTCATGAAGCGGCACACCACGTACCGTTAGCTAATTTAGCGTTGTCGACGCAATGTGGTTTTGCCTCTACTGAAGAAGGTAATCAACTGACTGCAGAGCAACAGTGGGCTAAATTAAAGCTAGTTATCACGACCGCAAAACAAGTTTGGCCCGAAGCCTAACTAGCACTGTCTGTGTGCACTAAGCCATAGGGCAGAAAGAATTGCAAAAGAAGCTCCTACGTCACTGAATTATGGCGTGGGAGCTTCTTTATATTGATAAGTTTAACGACGGCGTAAGTTTTTCTTGTTACCGACCATCCGCTTAATTTTAGCGGCCGTTATCTGGCGGCTATTCATCGTTGAATATTCAGTTTCACGCAATAATCGCCGATAATCAGCTAAACGCTGGGCACTTAATTCACCGTTGGCGATCGCAGCCTGTACTGCGCAACCAGGTTCTTGTTCGTGCTGGCAATCGTTGAAGCGACATTGCTGCGCTAAACTAGTAATGTCAGGAAAACTTTGCGCGGTGGCAGTGGTAGTACTGCTGGCGACACCAACACCACGGATTCCTGGTGAATCGATCAACGCCGCACCGTTAGGCAAATAGAAAAGCTGCCGTGCAGTCGTTGTGTGCCGACCTTTGTCATCGCCACCACGGACTGCTTTGGTACTTTGTAGCTGTTGCGCGGCGAGGATATTGAGCAGGGTCGATTTACCAACACCAGAAGAACCAACAAAAACGGCGGTGGTCGTTGGTTGTAGATAGGCATTCAATTGTTCACGTGCTACTAATGGTGTCGTACTAGTCGTGGTAATGATTGGTACACCAAAAGCAATCGCTTCTAATTCGAGCTGACGTTGGACCAATAATTCAGGTTCTAAATCAGCTTTAGTCAAGACGATCACTGGCGTTGCCCCACTATCCCAGACTAAGGTCAGGTAACGTTCGACACGGTTAGTACTGAAGTCGGCGTTGAGCGACATTGTAATAAAAACCGTCGTCACGTTGGCAGCAATCGCTTGATCTTGTTGGTTACTCGCTCGTGTTAGTAAGGTTTGTCGTGGCAGTAAAGTAGTGATCAAAAATTTATCTTGATCATAGACTTGACCGCTGACAAAATCACCAATTAGCGGTAACGTATCAGCGAGCTGCATCCGTCCAGCTAAGGTGGCTTGGTGCACACTACGGTCAGCAAAAATCACTTGATATTGATCGTGACTTTGAAAAATAATTTGGGCAGTATTTAATGAATCGTTGGGAAAATTAAGCATGTTTAGTCCTCCAATGTTTTTTTAGTTCGACGTATTGGAGGCGTCACTACGACTATTTGTGCGCAGTGTCCTCCCTAAACATAACTTCTTCTGGCTTTAACATATTGCATTGCTCGCTTTCTGATTAAGATGGATTTAGTATAACAAATTTGGGGGCAAATAGCAGGGCTTTGAATGGCTAAAAATTAAACCTATAGAAAAAGTGAGCCATCCAAATGAATGACTTGGATGGCTCACTTTTTCATTCGTCAACTTGTTGCCGTTCTAAAATGTTGCCTCGTTTAGCATCGATACGCATACGTACTGTATGGTGCGCGCGACTATGAATCAGCAGTTCATAATAGGTGATCTGCCGTTGGCGGGCTAAAGTATAACCAACAATGTGACCATCGTTGATCTCACTAATAGCGATCTGCTTGATCGTAGTCAATGATTTCAAGCCGTTTAAGTTGAGTGTTGCGCGTTCAGCGTTTTGCTTGGTCAATTTAGTGTGTGTTTTCTTGGTGATGATCGGCTGCATTGCGTTGACCGCTAAGTGGTAATAGCGCTGATGCTGTCGTGCTTGGACGTGGTACTGATAAAAGCGTCCATGCTTGGTCAAACTAATTTGTAACAACTGGGCGTGGGGAAGTTCTTTGTGAACTAGCCGCGCGACTTGTTTGCCAGAAACTTTGGCGGTGAAGATCCCCTGACTAGGATCTTGGCGATAAGGTGCTGCCGCTTTTTTAGCGGTGTTAGGTTGGACGATACCGCAACCGCTGAGTAGCAGTAAAACTAAAAACAGCGGCCATAAACGTTTGAATTTCACAAATGAATTCCTTCCTGATCGTTAATTTAATTACGAATGCCGAGCAAACGGCGAATCTCTGGCACTGCACTTTTATCGCCAGTGAAAATTAAGTGATCGTCTTGTTCGATAAAAGTATCACCGTGTGGAGCGATAAAATGGCCGTTGCGGTAAATCCGACTGATCGTGATATTTTCAATGAAAGGTAATGATTGTAGTTCGCGACCGGCGAAGCGACGGTTGTGCACAGTCACTTCATACAAGCCGGCGTCGTTATCGGTCAATAATTTCAGTGTTGATGGTGATTCGATCATTTCACGCAGCATACTGATGTTGATGTCAAAACTATTATAGATCTCAACCCCTTGTTCGGCGAGTACATCGTAACGATCATCAGCGACGTCACGGGCTTCAAAGCGAGCAATGACCCGCGGCACTTGTTGTTTGATGGCCGTCGTGGCTAGCCGAACGTTGACGTCATGATCGAGGTGACCGAGTACTAAAATATCGGTAGTAAAGGCATCGGCTTTTTGTAGCGTAGCTTCAGTTAGATCTGGTAGTAAAGTTACGTTGTTAGCTTCACTATTATAGGTCCGGTAATTTTTGGGCTGATCGGTCAGCATGCGAATATCGTACCAACCTTGCGATAAACGTTGTGCAACCGGGATCGTTAGGATATTTGTGCCAATAAAGGTAACTCGTGTTTTGACCAAGTCTTCCTTTTCTGGCTGGTAAAGTTGGTTAAAAATAATTGGTGAAAAAATACAAGTTAATACGGCGGCTAAAACAAAAGCACCTGATTGTTGCGTGGTAATCACATGTAAGTTTTGTGCTACCTGCAAGGTTGGTAAAACTAAGGTAATCGTAGTTGAGGTCAAAAACCCACTCGCAATCGCATTCTTCATGGTAAAGCGTTGCCGGAAGATCAGCACAGGGACTGCTTTGGCCAGTAAGAAACAAATGAAAAAAATTGGGATCAGAATCAGCGAGTCACGATCAGCCAGCAAGGTGCGTAGATTTAATTTGGCACCTGTAGTAATGAAGAAAATCGGAATGAAGAAGCCATAACCGATCGAAGTTAATTTATCCCGCGTGACTTTGCTTGGTTGTAATAATTTCATTACGATACCTGCTAGAAAGGCACCGAGAATATTTTCAGCACCGACCTGTTCGGCAATCGTCACTAAGGTGAAAATCAGGAAAAAGGCCAAACGAATATCTAATTGCGTGGTCGTTTTATCAATTTTAGCAAAGAAACGATAGATACTGCGAAAACGCATTAACAGAATAATTGCGGCAAGAAAGATCAATAAAACTAACCATAGACGTGCAGAATGGCCACCGTTTAACGCAGCATATGCCGTCAAAGCTAGTAATGGAATGATTTCACCTAGCGCAGCAGTTAGTAGAATCGTTTGTCCCAGCGCCTTGCTGAGTAATTCCTTTTCGGTTAACGCCGCGATCACAACACCTAGTGCAACAGTGGAAAATAGAATTGTGGCTAATAAAATATCGCTGAACAGACCGGTAAGCTGTAACAACCAACCAAGTAGACCGGCGACCAGTAAAATACTAGCGTAACTACTGATCGCTAATTTTAAGGGAGACCACTTTGCCGGTGGGGCACCATTTAAGCTTTTTTGCGGTTTAAATAGATCAAAGTCGATCTCCATACCGGAGAGGAAGATCAAAATGATCACACCTAAAGTTGATAGTTGGTTCAAACTGGCGGTCAGTGAAACCCAATTAAGTAGACTTTTACCTAAAATAATACCGACGATAATTTCGGCAACCGCAGTCGGGACGACAGAAATTTTAAAACGTGCCATGACTAGTGGCGTCATTAGCGCCGCCAATAAAACGATCAATAATGATAATTGGACCATGAAGCGGCCTCCTTTAGCTTATATGTGAAAATTAATTGTTGCGATGAAAAGCACTGTCGCTGGTTTTCACAATACCTTTGTAACTCACGCTAAATAAATTTACTTTTGATGAAATTATATAAACCAACACTAACACTTGGCAAGAGGGCTACGATAACGATACTTAATAAAATCAACGAAAAATGGGCTTGAACAAATGGTAACGCACCAAGGTAATAGCCTAGTAAGCTACCAGCACTGACCCATAGCGCAACGCCGAGAAAGTTGTAAAGCGCAAACCGCGGATGCGTCATTTTAAACATGCCTGCGATCAAAGGGACGAATGTGCGAATCATTGGGACGAAACGGCCAAAAATCACTGTTTTACCACCATGACGCACAAAAAAATCGGTTGCGTTTTGCAAACGATCGACCCGAATGTGACGTTTGAAAAACTTCCAGCGACCTAAATGACGACCAATTTCAAAATTAACCGTGTCGCCGATCAAAGCAGCAAAGAAAAAAGTTAGGCTCAACAACCAGATATCCAGAAAAAAACCATGTCGTGCCGCTAGCGTGCTGCTAATAAAAATAATTGATTCACCAGGTAAAAAGGGGAAAATTACTAAGCCAGTTTCGGCGAAGATCATTAAGAATAAAATAGCGTAACTCCAGCGACCAAAATATTGAAAAATCGGTAATAATAACACTTCTAAATGGGTTAGCCCATAAAGGATGGTGTGCAACATCTGTGATCCCTCGCTTATTTGTTACTCGTAATACTCTTAGAGCGTGATTGAAAAAGCATCCAGATTTTAAGCACTAGCCTAGCAAGACACAGAAATCTGCCTTTTCAACCACGTTTATACCAAATTATTGGTAAAAACTAATCTAGCATTAAGTTATAAACAGTTCTTAGTTTACGCTTTGCCATTGCTTACTGCTAGTATTGACTTTTGAGCTTTACGTGAATTTAAAAAACACCATGTAGCCGCTTAGTTGTATCGCTTTCGTTGAAGTGCTAAAATGGTTTATCCGAAATTATTTAATTTGGTTAATAACGAGATAGAAAACAGTGAATTGTTTTCAGACTTAGCGACAAACTAAGATTTTCCTATTTTGGTATAAAGGTGTTTTTGTAACGAGCTTTGCAGCAATGACACAATTCACGATTATGGAGTGGAAACTTGTTTTTAATTGAGAGAGAGGTTGGCAGGACTTATGGCTGATACGGAAAAACAACGAGAACAAGCGCGTGTTGACGATGTGATCACGAAAATCAAACGAACGGAAGCGGAGTTAGAAAGTAAAATTGCCGCTGCTAAGACTGATGAAAAACGAATCAATGACAATTTTTACAACGATGTGCGGTTGAACGTTGGTTCATATGAATCGATGATGGATACCGCGTTATCCATTCGCCAGCAACAACAAATGCTGAATGAACGGAATAATAGTTGGCGCCACTCGACTCAACAATTGGACGTCTTACAACGATTAGAGAAGACCCCTTATTTTGCGCGGATCGACTTTAAGGAGACCAGTGCTAAGGCAGCAGAAACAATCTATATTGGCTTAAGTTCCTTTACCGATAAGCAGGATCATTTTCTGGTTTATGATTGGCGAGCACCGATCTCCTCGATCTACTACGATGGTAATTTAGGCCGCGTTACTTACCAAACACCGGATGGTGAACAGGCAGTTGATATCACCTTGAAGCGGCAATTTCTGATTGCTGATGGTGAGATCAAAACGATGTTTGATACTCAAGAAACCATTGGCGATCAAATGCTGATGGAAGTGTTAGGTGAGCAAGCGGACACGAAGATGAAGAGTATCGTGACTACGATCCAACGGGAACAGAACCAAATTATTCGTGATACCAGTGCGCGGCTATTATTTGTGCAGGGGGCTGCCGGTTCCGGTAAAACGTCAGCCATCATGCAACGGGTGGCGTATTTACTCTATCGTTATCGTGGCAATCTAAATTCTAGTCAAGTGATCATGTTCTCGCCGAACCAGTTATTTAATGATTATGTGTCCAACGTCTTGCCTGAACTCGGCGAACAGAACATGGTGCAGTTGACTTACTATCAATACGCGGCGCGGCGGATTCCTAATTTAAAAGTCGAGGACCTGTTCACCCAATTTGAAAAAAATGAATCAGCGGTCGATAGGCGGATCAATCAACTTAAAGGTAGCTTAGCCTTTTTCCGGGCAACTAAAAAGTATGCTAACAGTTTAGGTAAAAGTGGCATGCGTTTCCGCGATGTTAAGTTGCGCAATGAAGTGTTCATTGATCATAAACGGATCGAAAAAACTTACTACAAATACAATAGTAATTACCGCCTGGGCAATCGGTTGAATGCTACCAAAGAAGAGTTACTGCGTTATTTTGGTCATCGGATCGACACCGAAATGAAGGCTAAATGGGTCAGTGAATTCATTCAGAACTTGGATGAAGAAGGCATGCGCAAATGGTATGGCAATCATCCCCGCAATTTTGAAAACGGGGATAAAGAATTTCGTTTCTTGGCGCGGCGTGTGGTGACATCTGCTTTCGATAGTGTCCGGCGTGGCGTAATCCGCAATCGTTTCTTAAATATTAAAGCGCAGTATATTGACTTCTTGCGGCAAATTCCACAAATCATTAATTTGAAGCAATTCGGGTTGACTGAAGAAGAATGGCAACTAAATGTAAATCAAGTTTTAGCGCAGTTACGCCAAAAACAATTGGCAACCGCTGATGTTACACCATACCTTTATCTGTACGATTTAATGACGGGCAAACACGGTGATCGCGAGATTCGCTATCTGTTTATTGATGAAATTCAGGATTACACACCTTATCAATTAAGTTTCTTGAAATTCAGCTTCCCGAACGCGCGCTTTACTTTGTTAGGTGATCTGAATCAGGCTATTTTCACACAAGAAAGTAGTCACAGTTTACTGAAGGAGTTAGCAACGATGTTCAAACCGGAGGAAACGCGAGTCGTTCAGTTGACCCAATCTTATCGGTCAACACAGCAGATCACCGATTTTACCAAAGCCATTTTACGCAATGGTGAGGCAGTCACGGCCTTCAATCGCCAAGATGCTTTGCCGAATGTGCTGATCGCACAAACCGAGGAAAGATTACTCGCTGCAGTACAAAAACAATTAGCCGAGAATACTGCGGCTAAGCGTGTTACGGCAATCATTACCAAAACTTTACCTGAAAGCAAAGACCTATACGAAAAATTGCGGGCGCAAGGTGAAAAGGTAACTTTGATTCGTTCAGAAAATCAGCGTTTAGCTGCTGGAACGATTATCGTGCCTTCATATTTAGCCAAAGGTTTGGAATTTGATGCGATCATTGCTTGGCAAGTGACGGCTGCAAATTACGGTGCTGATGATCAACGGCAATTGCTGTACACGATTGCTTCACGCGCGATGCATCGCTTGACAATTCTGGCACAAGGTGAACTTTCGCCGCTATTGGCAGAAGTACCTACCGCTGCCTATACGTTGACCAAGTTAGACTGAGCTAAGTTGCTTTTCTAGTGAAAACGGTTATAATTTAAATTAATTGAAAGCAGGGGAGCTGTTGTGAACAGCTGAGAGGAAAATAAATTTTCGACCCTTTAAACCTGATTGGTTAAGACCAGCGTAGGGAGCTATTTAGACGGTAGAAGCACATCCTAGGCAATGGGATGTGCTTTTTTTGGTGCGCCCGGCATGGGCGTCAACTAGGTGGTGAAAGTCCACTGCGGGCCGTAGTAGTCGGAACCGCTAGCCAAAGGCAAGGCCTTTATCGTGAGGTGAAGACTGAAGGAAGCCTGATGAGCAAAGTACTGCACCGATGAACAAGAAGCAGCTATAAGGCCGGAAGTAACTGGATAAGGTGGCCAAACACACTGAAGTCCGATACTACCCGAAGTTACGACAGTAAAGCTGACGGTGACATGGTACGAAAGTTGACGTTCTTACCCGGGGAGACCTGTACACACAATCCTGATTTTCTTAGGGAATACCCAAATGACAAGGAAATATGAGTTCAAAGCAAGTCAGAAATGGCTGGTTAAGTGTACAGGAGTCAGCCGAGGTCATAGTAGTGGGTAACCATGAAGGACCAAACAATAATAACTCATATTGAGACTGGAAGTGAAGACGATGCGAAAATCGCAGAAAACAGAACAAGCTGACCGCCAGCGGATGATAGGTCTGGAAGACCAAAGACAAACTGGGGCGCGTAGTATCGCCTCCGGTGAAGGAGAAAAGATGAGTGGCACTCAGTTTCAAGCATTAGTTTTGGCCCGCAACAACCTGAATTTGGCTTATCAACGTGTGGTTAGGAACAAAGGGGCGGCCGGAGTTGACGGTATGACCGTTGATGAATTGAAACCGTACCTGAAAGTACATCGCGAAGAATTACTCGCAGAATTGGCCAATGGGACTTATAAACCGGCACCAGTCAAGCAAGTCTCAATTCCAAAGCCCAACGGTGGAACGCGTAAGCTTGGCATTCCGACCGTGATCGACCGGCTAGTCCAGCAGGCCGTGGCCCAGGTCCTTTCGCCGATATATGAACAGATCTTCGCCAACAATAGTTTTGGTTTTCGACCCCAACGCAGTGCACATGACGCAGTTCAACAGGTCGTTCAGCTAGATAATGCGGGTTATCACTATGTGGTTGATCTGGATTTGAAGGCCTACTTCGATACGGTTAATCATGACATGCTTATGAAGTTTCTCAAGCAGCGAATTAGTGACCGCTGGGTACTACGGCTCATTCGCCGTTTTCTGACTAGTGGCACCATGAATGGGCAATTGTTTGAACGCAGTGAGAAAGGCACACCGCAAGGCGGGCCGATCTCGCCACTGTTAGCGAATATTTATCTCAACGAATTCGACCAAGAACTAGCTAGGCGCGGTCATGAATTTGTCCGTTACGCCGATGACTGCAATATCTTTGTTAAAAGTCCACGCGCGGGCCAACGAGTCCTCGCTAGTGTGACTCGTTTTCTCGAGCATGAGTTAAAACTCATGCTCAATCAGGAAAAGACACAAGTGGTCGCCACCAACAGAATGAAGTTCTTAGGGTTTACGTTGGGCCACACTAAAGGCAGGGCTTTTCCCTATCCGGTGTGGTCAGCGAAGCAGCGAGTTAAACAAGCATTGAGGCGGCTGACTAAGCGTAATCGTGGTGTATCCGAAGACCAAATAATGGCAGAGATTCGTCAAAAGATGCGCGGTTGGTTGCAGTATTACAGCTTGGGTAGAATGAAGCGGTTCATCACGGAATTAGATGCGTGGCTGCGGTCACGTATTCGCCAGTACATTTGGAAACAATGGAAGAAAGCCAAAACTAGAGAGAACAACTTGAGCGGATTAGGATTTACGAAAGATGAAGCTAAGCTATCCGCTAACACGCGTAAAGGGTACTGGCGGACAGCGCATAGTAAAACGCTGTGCCGTACCCTAACTAACAAAGAGCTGGAACGTCGTGGACTCATTAACTTGAGTCAGACGCTCCAGCAAATTCAGAGTGCTTAAATTATTGAACCGCCGTATACGGAACCGTACGTACGGTGGTGTGAGAGGACGGTAACTTACAATTACCTCCTACTCGATTTGGGCTTTCAAGAAAAATAAGGAGGTAGAGTATGCAACTTTCATTATTAACACAATTGCGTCAGCAAAATCCAGTGGTGCTGAATATTTCTAACTTTGTGACTGTACAGGATGTCGCTAATGGATTGAATGCAATTGGCGCTTCACCGATCATGTCCGAGGAGGTCGCAGAGGCTGAGGCTTTGGTGCAAATGAGCGGCGCAGTAGCATTAAATTTAGGTGCTTTTACGCAGCAACAATTAACCCAGATACGGCAAACGGGTAAGTTGGCTAATCAATATCATAAGCCACTGATCGTGGATCCCGTTGCGATCGGCGCAGTGGCTTATCGGCGCACGATTGCCACCCAGTTATTGCAGGATTTTCAAGTCGATATTATTCGTGGTAATGCTGGTGAGATTGCAGCTCTTGCTGATGTAACGTGGCAGGCCAAAGGAATCGATGCTGGAGCCGGTGACGGTGATTTAGTTGCGATCGCGCAAGCAGCTGCACAGAAACAGCATTGTGTCGTGATCTTAAGTGGACCGACTGACGTGATAACGGATGGTCAGCGAGTCGTTCAAATTCAAAATGGCACGCCGTTATTTCAACTGCACGTGGGTTCCGGGGATATGCTGTCTAGCATTGTTGCTGCATTTGCGGCGGTAAGTGCTGGTGATTACTTTACAGCGGCGCAAACGGCTTGCTTAGTTTTTGCGAGTGCCGGTGAGCGTGTGGCGGCGCAGTTATCTCAGGAGCGACCAGGTACTTTTGCAGCGCAATTGATCGATGAACTACATTTGATCACCACGGAAGCGGTGGTGCAGATTGCACGCTATACGGTGAGAAAGGATGAATAGAATGACAGAAATTAATGCATTTCCACAAACCTTGACGATCGCCGGGACTGATTCCGGTGGTGGTGCGGGTATTATGGCGGATATCAAAACAATGCAAGAACGGCATACATTTGCGGCAGCAGTTGTGGTCGCAGTTACGGCGCAGAATACTTTAGGTGTACAGGACTTTATGGCGTTACCTACTAAATTGATCGATGAACAATTTGCTTCATTGGCGGCGGATTTAAAAATTAGTGCATGCAAAACAGGCATGCTGGCTGATGCTGAACACGTTAAAATTGTCGCTGCTAATTTGCGTAAGTATGATTTTGGTCCGTTGACGGTTGATCCAGTGATGATTGCTAAAGGCGGGGCACCACTATTAGCAGCGGATGCAATTGACAGTGTTAAGCAATTATTATTGCCGTTGGCGACATTAGTAACGCCCAACCTACCGGAAGCACAACGTTTGACGGGGATGACGATCTCTAACGCGGCCGAAACGGAAGCAGCAGCGCACTATTTACAACAATTAGGCGCTAAAAATGTTTTGATCAAAGGTGGTCACGCTGACCAAAGTGAAGTTCGTGATTTTGCATTATTGGCGTCAGGGGATTCGTTCTGGGTCAGCGCACCACGTGTGGCGACAAAGCGAACGCATGGTACTGGTGATACGTTATCATCCTGCATTACTGCGGAATTGGCAAAAGGAAAAACAATGGCACAAGCAATTCGGCTGGCAAAAAAATTTGTGGCTGCGGCAATTGCAGAGACAATTCAAGTTGGCCATGGTCACGGGCCGCTTAATCATTGGGCTTATCGGGGGGCAGAAGCATGGGATTAACTTTTAAAACGACACAATTACAAGCCTATTTTGTTTGTGGTAGTCAGGATGTACCTGGCCGCGATTTAGTTATGGTAGTTAAGAACGCAATCGCAGCTGGAATCACGGCATTTCAATTTCGGGACAAAGGAGCTGGTTCACAATTAACCGCCGCACAACGATTGGTGACTGCACGGCAGTTAAGAACAATGTGCCAAGCAGCGCAAATTCCATTTATTGTGGATGATGATGTTGAGCTTGCTCTAGCGGTAGCGGCTGATGGTATTCATGTTGGCCAATCAGATGAGCAAATTCAACGAGTCGTGCAACAAGTTCAGGGGCAATTATTTATCGGTTACTCCTGCTCAAATCTAGCCGAGATCACAGCAGCTAATCAAATTGTTGGGATCGATTATTATGGTAGTGGACCAGTGTTTCAAACTGGATCAAAAGCAGATGCGAGCCCAGTAATTGGTTTAGATGGTTTAACTCAATTGGTGGCTGCGGCTAAGCGGCCGGTGGTTGCCATTGGCGGTATTACTGAATCACAAT